>JBBQQT010000056.1:0-19587 GCA_038215555.1 Burkholderiales bacterium
CAAGCAGATCGGCCAGATAGTAAAAACCCGGCGAGAGCGCAGTGGGTACGATTTCTTCAGTCAGCAGATGGTTGAAATAAAACTTCAAATGCAGGCTGTTTTCGGGTGAAAGGTCATGCTGGTAATCAAGCTGCAAATGTCTGCTGCTTACGTCTTGCGGATGCGGCAAATTGGCGGGATCGTCATCGGCACCTTCGCCACGTTCACCGGCCAGCCCCCCCAACTGAACACTTAGCGTTTTCCCGGCAGCCAGATCGAAGTCGCCGCGATAGTTGAAGATTTGGCTTGTTTCGTCGTCATCCTGATAGGTAAAGCCACCATCTCGACGATCGCCCAGAGTGATGCGATGACTGCCGTTTTGCGACCGGCCAGCCCAGCGAAACCAGGCTTCCCGATGATCATGATCCCCCGCAGCCAGATGCAGCATGCGGCCGGCCACATCATCTGGATGCCGGGTAATGATGTTGATGATGCCGGTGAAGGCATTGGCGCCGAAACTGGCGGCATTCGGCCCGCGCACGACTTCGATGCGTTCAATATCATCAATCGAAAGTGGCAGCGTATCCCATCGCACACCGCCTATCGTCGCCAGGTAGATCGTGCGGCCATCGACCATGACCTGGATATGACGCGCGAATTCATCCGCGAAAGTGTGCGAAACGTTATGCGACCAGCCCCGTTTCTGGCCAACGTAGAAGCCAGGCACAAGACGGAACAGATCCGAAATATTGTGATAGCCCGAGGCTTCGATCTGTTTGCGGTCGATCACATTGGTCGAATTCGGTGCATCCATCAGCGGCTGCGACAAACGGCTGGCAGTGAGAACTGTGGGCAACTCGACGAGGAAATCCGCTTCTGACAAATCGGAAGCCGCATAGGCCGGAGGGACACATGCCAGAACAACAAGAAAACAACAGCTCAAGCAAGCCGCAATACTTCGAATCACCATGCCGGCATTTCCCCACATTCTTTCGTCAACGATGCAAGATAAGTTTGATGCAAGTCCAGTTCGGTTTGACTGGCGCGTATCACCTTCAGCGAACCACTTCGTCGCATAGCGCTGCCCACCGCCTGAACCGGCTGGCTGATGTCGATGCCCAGGGTTTCCTGACCGCGCGTCATCGCCAGGTAAACCTCGGCCAGCAATTGCGCATCCAGCAACGCGCCATGGAAGGTACGGCCAGCGTTGTCGACAAAATAGCGGCGGCATAGCGCATCCAGATTGTTCTTCTGGCCGGGATGCAGTTGTTTCGCCAGCTTGAGGGAATCGAGTACGTCGCAATAGCGCTTCATCGGGCCATCATCCTGGCGGACCAGTTCGGCATTGAGAAAACCGATATCGAATGGCGCGTTATGAATCACCAGTTCCGCATCGCGGACAAAATCGAGAAACTCGGCCGAGATATCGGCGAAGCGAGGTTTATCCGACAAAAACTCGCGGCTGAGGCCATGCACTGACAAGGCACCGGCATCGATATCGCGCTCCGGGTTGAGATAAACGTGATAAGTCGCACCGGTAATCCTGCGATCGAGAATTTCCAACGCACCGATTTCAATCACCCGATGCCCCTGCGCCGGATCCAGGCCGGTGGTTTCGGTATCCAGAACAATTTGCCGACTCATGCTTTTCTTACCCCATCATTCGCCAGCGCATCGGCAATTTCATTGCCCGGATGGCCGGCATGTCCCTTCACCCAGAACCATTCAACCTGGTGTCTTGCCGCCTGCTCGGACAAGGCCCGCCACAGATCCTGATTTTTCACCGCCCCGCCGGAAGCGGTTTTCCAGCCTCGTCGCACCCAGTTCGGCAGCCATTCGGAGATGCCCTTCTGGACGTATTGCGAATCGGTATGCACCCGCACCCGGCAGGATTGATTGAGCGATTTCAAACCTTCGATCACCGCCATCAATTCCATCCGATTATTGGTGGTATCACGGACACCGCCGCAAAGCCGTTTTTCCACCTCGCTGTAACGCAGCAACACGCCCCAGCCGCCGAGCCCGGGATTCCCCTTGCAAGCGCCATCGGAATAAAGATCGACCACTTTCGCCTCGATCACGTCTTTTTTATCGTTCATGCCTGGTCCGCTGCGATGAAGTTCTGGTTGGTTGCGCCCAAGCGGGACTGGCACGCCAGGCCGCATCACGCTTGGGCATAAGAATGCGCATGCCATGCACACGTTTGACCGCATGGATCAGATAGACGCCGCCGCCCAATGCCCACCAGCGATCTCCCGCCGCCTCGAGAAACCCGAAACGGGACAACCAGGCGGCGCGATCCAGCGGCGGCGCGTAACAAGCCATGCGACAGACGACCAGCTCGAAGCCCATCAGCGCGAGCCAATCCTTGATCCGAGTCAGATGGATGAAACGGCCGCGCCAGGGATGCGAACCGACATTTCGGCCGGCACGTTCGGCAATGAAACGACGCAGGCCCCACAAACTCATCGGATTGAAACCGCTGATCAGCAAGCGCCCCTCCGGGCGCAAGACACGTTCTGCTTCGCGCAAGACTTGATGCGGATGCGACGAGAATTCCAGCACATGCGGCAATGCCAGCAAATCGAGACTCTGGCTGGCAATCGGCAACATCTCCGACAGGTTGCGCAAAGGACCGCTATCGAGGCCAGCGCAAAAGCGATGCGGCATGCGGTTGGCGCGCAGGAAATCAGTGTCGCATTCGCCCATCTGCATCGCGTAAAAACCAAACAGGTCGCTGCTTACAGCATCAAACCATGCCTGCTCACGCGTCAGCACATACTGACCAAGATCGCTTTCATACCAGCTCAGCATGGTTGACGCCCGCAGGCTCCTTTGAATAAATAGCCAATATGATCAAAATTGAAGCCATCCCGACCTTCCAGGACAACTATGTCTGGGCCATCAACAATGACCATTCCGCGATACTGATTGATCCCGGTGAAGCGGGGCCGATTCTAACTTGGCTGGCAAATCGAAACATGACCGCCAGTGCGATCCTGGTGACGCATCATCATCATGACCATGTCGGTGGCATTGGCGATCTGCTGAAACAGGCTTCGATTCCGGTTTACGGGCCTGCGCGTGGCGCCGCAAAAACCATTCCGGTGAGTGAAGGTGAGTTACTCGCCTTCAACAGCCTTGGCTTGAATTTCAAGGTCATCGAGACACCCGGGCACACCCTGGATCATGTCTGCTATCTCGCCAGCGAGTTTGCCAATCAAGCGCCCGCAACCGGCTCGCATCCGGACTCGTATCTTTTCTGCGGCGACACCCTTTTCTCCTGCGGATGCGGTCGCTTGTTCGAGGGAACACCGGCGGAAATGCATACCTCTCTGAGCCGTCTGGCGGCGTTGCCGGAACAGACCCTGGTTTACTGCGCGCATGAATACACCTTGGCCAATATCAGCTTCGCACTCGAGGTCGAACCGGAGAATCCGGATCTGATCAAGCGTCACCAAGAGGCGCTGGCTTTACGCAAGCAAGGCAAACCCACTTTGCCGGTGTCCATCGGCCGCGAACGTAAAACCAACCCCTTTCTGCGCTGCGATCAACCAAGTGCAATTGATGCAGCATCGCAACACGTAAAAAAACCGCTCAACCCAGGCGTAGAAACGTTTGCGGCGATTCGGGCATGGAAAGATGAAGAGTGATTCCGCCCCCCGCGCGCCGATTCCCGGGGCGCGGGTTGAGCCGAACCCGGTCATGAGTTAGAATCTCCAATCACATCAATATGTTGCGATCTTTTCTTGAGATCCTTGCGAGTCTGATGACCCTATTTTTTCGTACTCTTGCACCCCTGTTAAGCCTTGCCCTGACTGCCGCTACGGCAATTGGAGGAGAGCTCGGCGCATCCTCTTTTGATGCGACAAACAGTTCTGAAAATAACCTCAAGATCAGTTATTCGATCGCCGCGCTTCCAATCAAACAAGCTGAACCCGAAAAGGATCTCTGGGCGAGGATTCGTAAAGGTTTCAAGTTGCCGGAATCCGATCCCGGCCTGACCCGCTTGCATGAGCAAAGTTTTACCCGCAACAGCACCCAAATCGAACGCATTGCCGAACGCAGCCGGCCGTATCTGTTCCATATCGTTGACCAGGTTGAAAAGCGTGGCATGCCGATGGAAATTGCGCTGCTGCCGATGATCGAATCGGCTTTCAACCCACTGGCAAAATCCCCCATGCAAGCTTCCGGCATCTGGCAATTCATGCCTGCCACCGGACGTGTTTTCGGCCTGCAACAAAATGCCTGGTACGACGGGCGGCGAGATATCCTGGAAGCCACCAACGCCGCACTCGACTACCTGCAAAAGCTGCATGGCATGTTTGGTGATTGGGAACTGGCGCTGGCCGCATACAACTGTGGCGAAGGCTGTGTCGCCAAAGCGCAGTTGCGCGCCTCTGGCAGCAGCTACAACGCGATTCGCTTGCCGAAAGAGACCCGCAACTATGTGCCGAAGCTGGTCGCCGTACGCAATATCATCCTTGACCCCGAACGCTTCGGCATCAACCTGGCCGCGTTGCCCAACGAGCCCTTTTTCCTGCAACTCAAGCTGAAGAACCCGATGGAAGCGCGTCGGGCTGCGAGTCTGGCTGAAATGGAGCTGGATCAATTTCTCCTGCTCAACCCGGCTTTCCAGCGCCGCGTGATCCACACCGCTACCCAGGATGTCCTGCTGCTGCCGGTAGACAAAATTGAAACCTTTCAATTCAATATGTACCAGAAAGGCAAGCAACATCGCCTGCAGAATTACGCCGCCCAGCGAGGCGAAAGCGCTCAGAGCATCGCCAAGAAATTTGGCGTCACGCTCAGCTGGCTGAAAGAGAATAACCCGATGAAATTGCGCAATGGCAAGTTTGCCCAGGCGCAAACCCTGGTGGTGCCAATGCTGAAAACGGCGCAGGCATCTAGCAAACCGGCGAGTGGAACAGCTGTTCAACCGCCTGTCATGTTGACCCACACGGTTCGCAAGGGTGAAACCCTGGCGGCGCTGGCCAAGCGTTACAACGTCAAGGTCGCGGCAATCCGCCTTTTGAACGAAAACATCGACCGGATGCTGCCGGGCACGACGCTGACAATTCCAGTCGCGAGTTGAAGCAGGTTTAAGTTGACGCAGGTTTAAGTCAAACCCGGTTTAATCGACCGACAACGTTAATCGACCGGCAACGCTTTCTTTCCCGGTGCCGAATCCAGCAGCAATTGGGTGTAAGCGTTCTGCGGCCGCGTCAGCAGCATCTCCGCCATACCCGATTCGACAATCTTGCCGCTGCGCATCACCGCGACCCGATGCGCCAGATAGCTCACCACCGACAGGTTGTGGGTGATGAACAGGTAGGCCAAGCCGTGTTTTTTCTGCAAATCAGCCAGCAAGTTCAAGATTTGCGCCTGCACCGAAACATCCAGCGCACTGGTCGGCTCATCCAGAATCAGTAATTTCGGCTCCACCGCCAGCGCCCGCGCGATCGCGATACGTTGCCGCTGGCCGCCGGAAAACTCGTGCGGATAGCGGCCAACGGCGTCTTCCGGCAAGCCAACCTGATTCAACAGATCGTTGATGCGCGCCGGGCGTGCAGCCACCGACAGGAAAGACAAGGCCGCCATGCCTTCATTCAGAATTTCACCGATCTTCATGCGAGGATTCAACGACGAGAACGGATCCTGAAACACGATCTGCATTTCCGCCCGCTTGCGCCGCAAAGATTCGCCGCGCAAGTCGGCCAGGGGTTCGCCAAGCAAACTCACCCGCCCCGCCGTCGGCTCGATCAGGCGCAGAATGGCGCGCGCCAACGTGGTCTTGCCGCAGCCGGATTCGCCGACCAGCGCCAGCGTTTCGCCTGCCGCAATCTGAAAGCTGACGCCATCCACCGCCTTGACCTGGCCCACCGTGCGTTTGAACAAACCTTTGCGAATCGGAAAATGCACGGCGAGATCGCTTACTTCGAGTACGCACTTCGGTAGCCCGGATGCAGCTGCAGGCGGAATCCGGGGAGTCGACTCAACCGTCCCCGGATTCCGCTGCGCTGCATCCGGGCTACACAGTTCCGCCAAATGGCAGCGCGACCAATGCCCCGGTGTTGCTTCATGGAATGCCGGCGTTTCAACCTGGCAACGCTCGAACACCGCCGGACAACGATCGGCAAAGCGGCAACCGGTGAACACGCTGTCCGGCCCCGGCACGCGGCCAGGCAGACTGTCCAGCCGCTCACCACGCCGATCCAGACGCGGCAGCACGGCGAACAGTTTTTGCGTATAGGGATGCAGCGGCGCGCTGTATAGCGCAGCACGGCTGGCCCACTCGACTATTTGGCCGGCATACATCACGGCGACGCGGTCGGCCATGTCGCTCGCCACGTCGAGATCGTGCGTAATCAACAGCAATCCCATGCCGCGTTGCCGTTGCAAATCCTTGAGTAAACGCAGGATTTGCGCCTGCACCGTGACGTCCAACGCGGTGGTTGGCTCATCAGCGATCAACACTTCGGGTTCCCCGGCCAGCATCATTGCAATCAAGGCGCGCTGGCGCTGACCACCAGAAAGCTGGAACGGATAAGCATCAAGCTTGTCGCGGCCCAGGCCGACGGCTTCCAGCAAGCGAACCGCTTCATCCAAAGCGGCGTCACCAGCCAGTCCGCGATGCGCCGACAAAGCCTCGTTGATCTGTTCGGCTACCGTCATCACCGGGTTCAGGCTGCTCTGCGGCTCCTGGAAAATCATCGCCAAACGACCGCCACGTACTTCACCCATCTCGGCTTCGGTGAGGGCGAACAGATCCACTCCAGCCGCCGGGCCGCCCCAAGGCTGGAGTTGCGCCCCCCCGGGGGGCAGCGCAGCGTGGGGGTCGTCCACTCCCGCCAATTTCACGCTGCCCGCCGCGACCCGGCCACCATCCGGCAACAAGCGCATCAAGGCCAGGGCAGTCAGCGATTTTCCGCAACCCGATTCGCCGAGCAAAGCGACGCATTCATTCGGACCGATCTCGAAGCTGACGCCATCGACTGGTTTCAGGAGACGCCGGTTTGACGCATTACCGGTGTCGATTTCAACCCGCAGGTTTTCTACCACCAAGCGGCTCATGCGCGCCCCCGCGACTTCGGATCAAGCGCGTCGCGCACCTGATCGGCGAACAGATTCGCCGCCAGCACCAGCACAAACATAAAGAGGAATGCCGCCGCCAGTTGCCACCACACCACTGGCTCGCGCGCCAACTCCAGACGGGCACCGTTGATCATGTTGCCGAAGCTGATCATGCCGGGATCGACACCGACGCCGACATAGGACAACACCGCCTCGGCCAGCACCAGGCCGGAGAAGTCGATCACCACGGTAATCAGCACCAGATGCATCACGTTGGGCAGCAGATGGCGCAGCAGGATGCGCGCGTCGGTGACGCCGAACGCCCGCGCCGCCTGGACAAATTCGAGTTCGCGCAGCTTCAGCGCCTCGGCGCGCAACAACCGCGCCAGGCCGGTCCAGCCGGTGACGCCGAGAATCGCGCACAGCGCCAGCAAACGCACATCGGAGCGGGCAGCGGCGGTTTCGAACAGGTCGGCATGGGTTTCGATCTGCACCTGCACCACCAGCACGGCGGCGGCGATCAGCAAGACGCCGGGGATGGAATTCAGCGTCGTGTAGAGATACTGGATGGCATCGTCGATGCGACCGCCGAAATAGCCGGCGGCGATACCCAGGGTGAGCGCGAACGGCAGCATGATCAAGGTGGTCAGGCTGCCAATCAGCAGGCCGGTGCGGATCGACTTCAGCGACAGGTACAGCACATCCTGGCCGACCTTGTCGGTACCGAGCAGATGCGTGCCGGGATACTTCAACGGCGGATAGTCGCGATATTCGACACCATCCGGCCCGGTGATGGTTTCCTTGGCGTAAAGATGCGTTGCCAGCGGTGCGGAATAGGTCTTTTCGACATTGACTCGCAACGGCGTCAACAACGCATCCAGCGCGGACAGCACCTCGCCGCTGTATTGCGCTTCCTGCCCTGGCGCGCCGGGCAGACGTTCAACGTAATGCAGCGAATCGAGCAGCCCGATACCAACATAAACTGACAGGATCAGCGCAGTTGCCGCCCCCATGCGACTCCGCATGACCTGCCGCCAGGGCGCGCGAAAGGTTTCATTCTTGCGCGCCAGCCAGACCACCACCGCCACTGTTGCCAGCAACAGCAGGATCAGGGCATCTGACCAGAGCAGGACGGGTTTGATCATCATGCCGTCACTCCAGCCTCACCCGCGGGTCAGCCCAGGTATAGGAAATATCGGTCAGCACCAGGCCGATGATGTAGAGCAGCGAACCGAGGAACACCATGGAGCGGACGATGGCGAAATCCTGCGCCTGGATCGCGTCAATGGTGTAGCTGCCGAGACCGGGTATGCCGAAGAACGACTCGATGATCAGGCTGCCCATGAACAAACGTGGAATCACCACCACGACGCCGGTCAGGATCGGGATCATCGCGTTGCCGAGCACATGCTTGAACAGCACGCGCAAATCGGACAAACCTTTGGCGCGCGCGGTGCGCACATAGTCCTTGCCGATTTCCTCGATGAACAAGGCGCGGTAGAAACGGCTCGAATCGCCGATGCCGCCGATCAGGCTGACCAGCACCGGCATCACCATGAACTTCCAGGCATCCAGGCCGGGCTGATAGCCGGAAATCGGAAACCAGTGCCACAGCTTGCCCATCAAGTACTGGCCGCCGATGACATAGAACAGGCCGGAGATCGACATCAACGCCACGCACAGAATGACGCCGCCGGTATCCAGCGCGGTGCCGCGAAAAAAAACCAGCCACAGTGCGAAGCTGACGTACGCCAACAAGCCGACGATAAAGGTCGGCAACGCAATCGCCAGGCTGGGCCACATGCGCTGACCGATTTCGCGCGCGATGTCGCGACCATCATCCGACGCGCCAAAGTCGAAGACGAACAACTTGAGCGATTTTTCGACGAACAAGGTATCGCTCACCTTTTCCGCCCCCGCCGCAGAGGCGTTGAAAAACAGCGGCTTGTCGTAGCCATGTTCACTTTTCCAACGCTTGATGGCTTCCGCCGTCACATGCTTGGCGCCGAGGTGGATGCGCGCCATATCGTCCGGCGTATTGACCATGAAGAACAAGCCGAACGTGAGCAAATTCACCCCGAGCAGAATCGGAATGGCATACAGCACGCGGCGCAGGAGATAGTTCAGCATGGACTGAAAGTTCAGCGTCGATTCATCGGCCGGAGATGAAGACCAGCAGGCCGATCAACAGCAGCAACACGGCATAAGGGAAAGCCACCGTCGGCCGCAGCGCGCTGACGGCGTATTCGCGCAGCAGGCCAAACACGCCGGATCGCGACGCCAGCCATTCCGAATGCAACTGAAAAGCGACGCCTTCGCCGGTTTTCACGCTCTGTTCAATGCGCAGGATGCGCATCCCCAGGCGCGCCTGGAAAGTCCGGAAAATGCCTTCCTGCAACCACAGCACCAGCAGCAGCAAGCCCATCACCAGTTCATGCAGCGCCAACATGAAACCGATTGCGCACAGCGCAATGGCGAACAGCTTGACCAGCAAACCGCCCTTCTCGTACTGCTCGTAATGGTTTTGCAGCGTGATCCATTCCTGGCCCAGGGCGGTCGATTCAGGCATCGGCATGGTCAGGCAAATCGGGTTTGCAAATACTTGATGATGTCCGCCGATTCATACATCCACTCGCTGTTGCTCGCCGCATCGGTAATTCTCAGACAAGGCACCACCGGTTTGCCGCCACCCGCGAGCAACGCGGCGCTGTGCTGCGCATCGTTGCGTGCATCCAGCAGATCGATATTCAGCGATAAACGCCGCATTTCACGCCGGACCTTGACGCAAAACGGACAGGTCTTGAACTGATACAACGCCAGATTGCGGCATTCCGCATCCACCCTGGCTTGCGCCTCGGGTGCGCGCAGCATGCCTTTCGGCGTGGTGACCCATTCCCAGATCAGGACCAGCGGCGCGAGCACAATCCGCAACGTTTTGAAAAAGACTTTAAAAACAAACTTCATGGTGAACGGGCTTTGCAAGAGAAACAGACATCGGACTATGGCGGATGGCCTGAATTCTGGTCAAGGCGGCTGACAAGTCAATTTCGCGCATTAAACTGGCGACCACATTCAATTCACTCACATTCAAGCTGTAACAAAACCCCGCCCAAACCCCAGCCAAGCCACGCCGCCGCTCAGGAGATCACCGCATGCCCGCCGCCAGTCCGTATTTCACCTATCTCACCGAACTGCTGAAAAACATGCTGGAAAAAGGCGCTTCCGATCTGTTCATCACGGTCGGTTCGCCCCCGGCGCTGAAAGTCAATGGTGAACTGGTGGTCTTCAACAGCAAGCCGATCAGCCGCGAGCAGGCGGAAGAAATCCTGCGATCGGCGATGAATGAAAAACAACAAGCCGAATTCCGCGACACGCAGGAATGCAATTTCGCGCTGTCGCTCGACGGCATCGGGCGCTTTCGCATGAACACCTATGTCCAGCGCGGTTCGGTCGGCCTCGTCGCGCGCCATATCAACACCGAAATACCAACCCTGGCTTCGCTTGGATTGCCGCCGATTCTGGGCCAGCTGGTGCTGGAAAAACGTGGCCTGATCCTGATGGTCGGCGCCACCGGTTCCGGCAAATCGACCAGCCTGGCGGCACTGGTGAATCATCGCAATGAACACGCGCGCGGCCACATCATCACCATCGAAGATCCGATCGAGTTCATGCACCCGCACAAGAAGAGCCTGATCATGCAGCGCGAAGTCGGCGTTGATACCGACAGCTGGTTCGCCGCGCTGAAAAATACGCTACGGCAAGCGCCGGACGTGATCCTGATCGGCGAAATCCGCGACCGCGAAACCATGGAATACGCTATCACCTTCGCCGAAACCGGCCATCTCTGCCTGGCCACGCTGCATTCGAACAATTCCAACCAGGCGCTCGACCGGATCATCAACTTCTTCAGCATCGACCGGCGGCCGCAACTTCTGATGGACCTCTCGCTCAACCTGCGCGGCATCGTTTCGCAACGCTTGATCCCGAATATCCAGGGCGGCCGCACGCCGGCGATCGAAATCCTGCTCAGCAGCCCGCTGGTATCGGATCTGATCCACAAAGGCGAGGTGCATGAAATCAAGGCAATCATGGCCAAATCGCGCGATCTCGGCATGTGCACCTTCGACCAGGCGCTGTTCAGCCTGTGTGCCGACGGCCGCGTGGCGCCGGAAACCGCGCTGCGCTTCGCCGATTCGCAAAACGAGCTGCGTCTGATGCTGAAGACGCTGGTGCGCCGCACGGCGGCCGGAAATGATGACGCGAATGACGACCCCAACGGTCTATCGATCGTATAAACACAGAATCCAAACGCCAAAACCAAACCCTGTTTCAAACATTCAAGCATGTATCTCGGCATCGACTTCGGCACCTCCGGCGCGCGCGCCTGCGTCATCGCACCCAGCGGCGAAATCGAAGACATGGCGCGCACCGATTTCGGCCGCCTGGCCGAGTTCGAGATCGCACCCGCCTGGCGCGACACCCTGTTTTCGCTGATCGCACAGATTCCGCTCGGCATGCGCAAACGCCTGGCTGCGTTGGCCATCGACGGCACCTCCGCCAGCGTATTGGCCTGCGACGAAGCCTTCATCCCGGTGCATCCGCCGCTGCTCTACAACGACGCCCGCGCCACCGAACAAGCGGCGCGGATTCGCCAGGTCGCAGGCAACCAGCATGCCGCCGGCGCGGCCACTTCCGGCCTGGCCAAAGCGATCTGGTTGAACCGCCATGCCGGCCAGAGTGGATCGACGTCGCGCCGCTATCTGAACCAGGCTGATTGGCTTTCGGCGTTGCTCTCCGGCCAGGCGGTGAGCGACTACCACAACGCGCTGAAAATGGGTGTTGACCTGGAAACTGGCGCATGGCCGGACTGGGTGGCCGGTCTGATCGACCTCCACGCACTGCCCAAACTGGTCAAACCCGGCCAGGGCATTGGCCTGATCGATCGGCCGCGCGGGCGCGAGCTGGGCATCAACCCGGATTGTCTGATCCGCGCCGGCACCACCGACAGCATCGCCGCCTTCCTCGCTGCCGGCGATGCAGGACAAACCCGCCAGCCGGGTGCGGCAGTCACCTCACTGGGCAGCACGCTGGTGCTGAAGTTGCTGTCGGACAAGCGCGTCGATGCTGGCGAATATGGCATCTACTCACACTGGTTCGGCAACCAATGGCTGGCCGGCGGCGCCTCCAACGCCGGCGGCGCGGTATTGCGGCCACACTTCAATGATGCGGAACTGATCGCCCTGTCACGCGAAATCAACCCGGATCGACCGAGCAGCCTGGATTACTACCCGTTGCCCGTGAAAGGTGAACGTTTTCCCTACAACGATCCCGAGCGCCCGCCCTGCCTGGAACCGCGTCCCGAGAGCCGGACCGAATTCTTGCACGCCATCCTGCAAGGCTTGGCCAAGATCGAAGCGCTCGGTTACGCCAAACTCGCCGAACTCGGTGCCACTCGTTTGCGCAGCGTGGTCAGCGCCGGCGGCGGCGCGAAGAACCCGGCCTACAGCCAGATTCGCGCGCGACTGTTGCAGGTTCCGCTCAGCCAGGCCAGCCAGGATGAAGCCTGTTACGGCAGCGCCCGCCTGGCACGCCACGGCTGCACGCTCTTTCCGGGAGAACACGATGCATGAAGGACTCGCCTGCAGACTGCGGATACCGCTTGCCTGGCATGCCGTGCAACTTGATCCGCACACCCGCCAGAGCCGGATCGTCGAAGCCGCCCTGCTGCTGAACGCGTTGAACCAGATGGAAAGCAGCCATGAACTGGATGCCGGCGGCCAGGAAAATCGACGTCTTGATCGGATCGAAGCAAAACTTGATCTCACCCTTTTCCTGCTTGCCCGCAGGCTGGAAAACAACGCCACCCCAACGCTGCGCGAGGTAGAACTGACCCCAACCGGAGCGCAATGGCGAGACCCGGCGCCACCCGCCGCCGGGAGTGAGTTGATCGTCGAATTTCAGCCTTCCGAAACCCTGCCGCTCAGCCTGAGATTGCCCGCAGTCGCGCTGGAACCTGGTACCGGCCAGGCACGGGTCAGTTTCGAAGGGCTGTCCGAAGCGCTGGATGAAGCGCTCTATCAATTCGTTTTCCGTCGCCATCGGCAAGCCATTCGGGCGCGCGCCGGCTAGTCAGATATTGCTTCCTACCCGCGTCGATTCAGAAAAACTCCAAAGGCACCGCATGTCCAACCTCGAAGACCGCATGGATCTCCTGGAAAGCCGCCTGGCACGCATCGAACGGCTGCTGAATCAGAAGCATGAACAACCAGGCAGCGAGCAAAACACCTCGCAAGAAAACGTGCAAGACAATGTGCAAAACAACGAACCCGCTACCAGCGCCATGCCTGCCGCGCGACAGGACTACCTGAAATACGCCAGTGACCGCTTCGCCCCGCCCGACTTTTCAGTCACCAAAATCCTCGGCTGGACCGGCGCCACCGCGATGGTACTGGCGACGGCCTATCTGATCCGGCTGGCGGTCGATTCGGGCTGGCTGACCCCGGAGCGACAGTTGGCGCTCGCCGTATTGAGCGGCTTTCTGCTGATTGGCGCCGGTTTGCGCTTGCGCAGCGCCGATCGTGAATATGCCAGCCTGTTGCCGGCGGGTGGTTTGGTGGTGCTGTTCCTGTCGGTTTACGGCGCGCATCTGTATTACCACTTCATCGGCGTCGGGCTCGCCACCGGCGCGGTGATCGCCACCTGTCTACTCGCGCTCTGGCTGGCGCGGTTGTTCGAAAGCGAGATGTACAGCCTGTTCGCGGTGGTCGGGTCGTATTCAGCGCCGTTCCTGCTCGACGCCCTGGCTGGGTCGGTGGTCGATCTGGCGGTCTATTATTCCGCCTGGAGCGTGTTGTTCAGCGTCTATGCCATCTGGCTCGGCGCGCGCCGGGTCTATCTGCTGGCGGCTTACATGGCCTTGCTGGGCTTCCATATTATTTATGACACGAACGATCTTTCAGCCTGGGTCGAGGCATTCTCGTTCCAGGCCGTCCAGTTCCTGGTGTTTCTCGCCGCTGCGGCCTGGTTTTCCATCCGCCAAAAGCAGCCGCTGAGCCGGAATGAGGCGATCGCCCACCTGCCGCTGTTGCTGCTCTTCTACGCCCTGCAATACCCGTTGCTGGAGGCCAATCTGCCGATGCTTGCGCCCTGGATTTCTCTGCTCAGCGCGGCGCTGTTGCTGCTGACGTATCAGTTTGCCAAGCACCGCTTGGCGGCAGCGCCAGAAGCCGGCAGCCTGCTGGTCAGCGCATATGTCGCGCTGGTCCTGTTTCATGCCGGTTATATGGAATTGCTGCCAAATGATCTGGCGCCTTGGGCGGTGTTGCTGGTGTTGCCGATTCTGGCGGCGTACTTTCGCTTCGCCGGCGCTGCTGGTAGCGCCCCCCTTCAGTGGCCGTTCCAGCTGCTGGTCGGCATCGTGTTCGCGATCAACTATCTGCGCGTGATCGTCGAAACCGACACCGGCAGCAGTGCAGATCATCCGCTGCTGCCGGTGTTCTATGCCGCCGAACTCTACGCGGCCTACTACTACACCCGCCGCCTGCCGGATTTGAAAGCCTTTACCACGCCGGTGCTGTATGCCGGCCATATCGCCTTGATGGGTGCTGCGGTGAGCCTTCTCGACGACCGGCTGGCGGTGTCTTTTGTCTGGGGCGCCATCGGCCTGGCCTGCCTCGCCCTGGCTTTCAAGTACCAGGACAAGCTGCTCGGCAAATCTTCGCTATTGATCTTTACCGCTTCAGTGGCCAAGGTGCTGTTGTTCGATCTGTCCGATTCGACACCACTTGTGCGCATCGCCAGCTTGGCAATGCTTGGAGTCACGCTGTATATCGGCGGCTGGATGTACAAGAAAGTCGAAGCCATCGACGCCAAACCAGGCAGCTGAATCACCCCAAACTGGATCAATTCTGCGCTGCATTTTTCAGCAATTTTTTTTGCCTAAAACCATGCAAACCCTCAAATCCGAATCCCTCATCCTGATCGCCATCGCCATGCTGGGCGTTGGCCTGACGCTTGAACATAGCGCGCTGGAACACGGCGGCGCGATGCTCTGGGGCCTGCTTGGTGTGATTCTGGCCGCAATCATCGCTGTCGCATTCCGCATCGCGCACCATGCCGAAGTGCTGGCGCTGCGGCTGGGCGAGCCTTACGGCACGATGATCCTGACCATCGCAGCGGTGTCGGTGGAAGTGGTAATTCTGGTCGTTCTGCTGCAAGGCGCGCCGAATCCGACGCTGGCGCGCGACACGGTATTCGCGGCGGTGATGATCGACATCAACGGCATTCTGGGCGCGGCGGCAATCATCGGCGGCCTCAAGCACGGCAACCCGAAATACAACCTCGATTCGGCCAATTCCTTTATCGCGATGCTGCTGGTTGCGCTTGGCATCGGCATGTTCATCCCGGATTTCGTGCCGGATACGCATTGGCAGGCTTACTCGATGGTTTCGATCGGCATCATGGCGGTGATGTATCTCGCCTTTCTGCGCTTGCAAACGGTTGAGCACCGTCAGTTCTTCGAGCATCCGGTTACGCTCGAAGATGAAGCGCATGACACGGCACACAGTCCGAATGGACTGCATATCGGGGTGATGCTGGGCGCCATCGTGCTGGTCGGTCTGCTGTCGGAAGTGTTGTCGGTGCTGCTTGATGCCGGCCTTGCCGGCAGCAGCCTGCCGAAAACCATCCCCGCTGTGCTGGTGGCCTTGATCTCGGCCAGTCCGGAAATCCTCACCGCGCTGAAAGCTGCTCGCGACGACCGACTGCAGACCACAGTCAACATCGCACTCGGTGCGTCGCTCGCCACCGTGCTGTTGACCTTGCCGGTGATCGAAGCCATCGCGTTGTTTTCCGGCGACCGCATCGTCATGGCGCTGACGCCGATTCAAGCCGGCCTGTTGCTGCTGACCCTGCTGACAGTGATGAACAACCTGCATGACGGTGAAACCAATGCGATCGAAGGCATCAGCCATTTCGCCCTGTTCGTGGCCTTCGTCGCGCTGGTGATGATGGGTCTGGTTTGATTATTAACCCGTGAAGCACGCTTGACATGACCATCCTGCATGCAATTGAACTGTTTGGCGTCGCAGTGTTCGCGGTCAGCGGCGCTTTGGCGGCAGGCCGGCGCAGCTTCGATCTATTTGGCGTGATAGTGATTGCCACGGTCACCGCCACCGGCGGCGGGACTTTGCGCGATCTTTTGCTCGACCGCAGCCCGGTGTTCTGGATTGCCGACACGACCTATCTTTACGCCAGCGTGGTCGCCGCCGCCCTGACCGTCATTTACGCCCGCTTCCGGCATCCACCGGATCGCTTCATCTTGATCGCCGATGCGCTCGGCCTGGCGCTGTTTTCGATCAGCGGCGCGCAGATTGCCGAGAATGCCGGCTACGGCGGCATTGTGGTGGTGATCATGGGCACGCTCACCGGCGCCGCCGGCGGCATGTTGCGTGACATGCTATGCGCCGAAGTGCCTTTGATCCTGCGCCGAAGCCGCATCTACGCCACGGCGGCGATCATCGGCATCATCGTTTATCTCGCCCTGCAACCGTTCCTGGATCGTACGCTGGCGGCGCTGCTCGGGATGACAAGCATTGCCAGCCTGCGTCTGGCCGCGATCATCTGGGACTGGACACTGCCGGTATTCAGCCTGCCAGGCGGCAAGGATGAGCTTTGAATATTTTTAGGGGATCATCCTAAAGTTCAATCGGCAAAGGCCGAAAACTGGATTGATAAACGCCGCTGGCATTTACGTCAAAGAGAGGTTTTTCATGTTCAACCTGCGCAAATACAAGATCCGCACGCAACTGATCATCATGTTGGCTGCCGTAATAAGCTTGTTTCTGGCTTCCACACTGGTTTCCTGGCAAGCGCTAAACCGGGCCAAGACGGAATTCACCAGCTTCATCGAGCAGGAACAGAAGATTCTCCTCAACTACACCGAGCTGTATGCCAACGGCCTGCAAATGGGCCAGGCCTTGCGCAACATCATCCTCGACCCGGAAAACCCCAAGGCTTACGCGAACTTTGAAAAAGCCAGCGGCGAGATGGACAAATTGATGACGGAATCCCTGTCGCTGTTGGTTTCCGGCAACCCACAATCGGAAGCGCTGAACAAAATCGCGCAACTACGCGAGAAACAGAAAGGTCTGCAAGCCGAAATCCAGGGTCTGGTGAAGCAAACCAGCATCGAAGAAGCGAAAACCCGGCTGAACAAGGATGAAACGCCAGTCTGGCGAGAAATCAAGCAAGGTTTGCTGGATTTGATCAAAGATCAGAAAGCCGTCATACAGACGCGTGAAGCCGCAGTCCAACAGAACACCGAAAACGCGCAGCGCATCGCCTTGATTCTGACCGTCGTTGCGGTGCTGGTCGGCCTTGGCATCGCGCTGTCCATCGTCACCTACATCCTGTCGCAACTGACCCTGCTGGCGAAATCGATCGAATCTTTGGCGGAAGGCGACGGCGACCTGACCGCACGCCTGCACATTCAGGGCGACAACGAGTTGTGCCGGATTTCCATAGCCTTCAACCATTTTGTCAGCGGTCTGCAAAACCTGGTCAACAGCATCAAGACCAACGCCAACCAATTGCACACGCTTTCCAGCAACCTGGCGAATGCCTCGTCTGGATTGCGCAACGCCTCCTCCGACGAAACCAGCGCGGTCACCGCCACCGCCTCCGCTGTCGAGCAAATGTCGGCCAGCATCGCCTCGGTGGCGGATAACGCCGAACTGGTGATGCAAGTCTCCAGTCGCAGCGCCGACTATTCCGATCAAGGCCTGGAGCGAATGCGGCATCTCAATCTAGCCATGAACAGCGTGCAAGACGCAGTCAAAGGCATGTCGGATTCGGTCGCCAAATTCCTCGGCAGCACGCAAAGCATCATCGGCGCCACCCAGCATGTGAAAGATATCGCCGAGCAGATCAACCTGCTCGCACTCAACGCCGCGATCGAAGCCGCGCGCGCCGGTGAACAAGGCCGCGGCTTCGCGGTGGTGGCTGACGAAGTCCGCAAACTGGCGGAGAAAACATCTCAATACGCAAATGAAATCACCCGCGTTACCGCCGAACTGAATAGCCAATCGGGACAGGTCGAATCAGCCATCAAGCAAGGCGAAACTGCACTTGAAGAAGGCACTCGGCGTGGCGGCGAGGTATCCAGCATCGTCGACCAGGCGCACAGCGCGGTGGTCGAAGCGCAGAACGGCATCGGGGAAATCACCCGCTCGGTGAAGGAGCAATCACACGCCAGCCAACTGATTTCGCGCAACGTCGAGCGCCTCGCCGACCTGTCGGCGGGGACCGAACACGCGATTGCGCAATCTGATAATACGGTGCAGGAAATGCGTGTGCTGGCCGACACCTTGACCAGTACAGTGAGCCGTTTCCGCAGTTAAGGAAGGCTTTCAGCGGCATGCTATCCGGCTATCATGGCGGCTCTCGATTCGATCTTTGGCAACCATGAAGCTCCGCCTGCCGTCCTTACTTGTGTTTTTATCCGCCGGGCTCCTCGCCGCCAGCGCCGCGCAAGCCTTTGAAGTCGCGGAATTCAAAAGCGGCATGGCGCAAAACGAGGTCAAGACCCTGTTGCTGGCGAACTGGAATTTCGACCGCGTGGTCGAGCCGTCCGACGATGTCATCCTGGCCTACGACAATGACCCCAGCATCGCGCGGCGGTATCAGTTCCGTTTTTGCAAGGGCAAGCTGGTCGGCTTCGAGCAGGATGTGCGGCCTTCGCTGAAGTCGCTGATCATCACAGTCGGCAATTACAACCAGCAATACGGCCAGCCGAACCGGGTGTATTCCAACACCCACGTGGTCAGCAACGGCGAGAAAGCCGTGTTCGCACTGTTCTGGAAGAACAACCTGGAATTCATCGGCGTGAAGTACATCGTGCTGCCCAACAACGAACAGATGAGCCTGTCGTTCGACGCCAACAACCTGTGCTACCCGACACCGAGGATGTAATTCGCAGCGTTGACTTATAGCTCCAGCAGCAACCGCGCCGGGTCTTCCAGCGCATCCTTCACCGCCTTCAAAAAACTCACCGCTTCGCGGCCGTCGATGATGCGATGGTCGTAGCTCAGCGCGACGTACATCATCGGGCGGATCACGACCTGACCATTTTCGGCAATCGGTCGTTCCTGAATCTTGTGCAGGCCCAGCACGCCTGATTGCGGCGGGTTGAGGATCGGCGTGGACAGCAGCGAACCGAAGATGCCGCCGTTGGAAATGGTGAAGGTGCCGCCTTCCATTTCTTCCAGCGTCAACTCCAGGCTGTTGGCACGTTTGCCGAAGTCGGAAATCTGTTTTTCGATTTCGGCAAACGACATCCGATCAGCATTACGCAGAATCGGCACCACCAGGCCGCGCTCGGAACTGACTGCCATGCCGATGTCGTAAAAGTCGTGATACACCACGTCGCGGCCATCGATGCTGGCATTGACCAGCGTGTAGACCTTCAACGCCTGGCACACCGCCTTGGTGAAAAACGACATGAAACCAAGTTTGACGCCGTGTTCCTTCTGGACT
>JBBQQT010000057.1:0-19332 GCA_038215555.1 Burkholderiales bacterium
CGTTTCGTGTGTTCGCGCTTCGCGCCCCTCCCCCGCCCGCCACCGCGGCCCGGCCCCGGGCTGCCGGCATCTGGAAGTGGGCGGCAGATTGGCAGTTGCAAGGAGAACGCTACAACGATGCCGCCAATACCGTTCGCCTGAGCGGTTATGGGTTGCTCCATCTCACCGCATCACGAGAACTGTCACGCGACTGGATGCTGCAAGCACGCCTGGAAAATGCCTTGGACAAGGATTACGAGCGCTCTTCCGGCTACAACACGCCGGGTCGCAATCTCTTCGTGTCCTTGCGTTATCAGCCCAAATAGATCCGGTAGGGTGCGCCATGCGCACCCTACGCAAGGAGACAACATCATGGAAGACAAAGCTGCACGCCATGCCGCACGCATGGCAAAAAAGAAAGAAGTCATTGATGCGGCCATCGCTCAGGCCAATCAGGAGAAAGGCCTGTTGCTGGTACTGACCGGCAACGGCAAGGGCAAGTCCTCTTCCGCCTTCGGCATGGTCGCGCGGGCGCTGGGGCATGGCATGAACGTCGGCGTGGCACAGTTCATCAAGAGCCGTTCCGACACCGGCGAGGAGGCATTTCTGGGCAAACAGCCCGGCGTCGAGTGGCATGTGCTGGGCGAGGGTTTTACCTGGGACACGCAGAATCTGGAACGCGACATTGCCACCGCCAAACGGGGTTGGGAAGTGGCGCGGCGCATGTTGGCCGACCCCGCGATTCATCTGGTGTTGCTGGACGAACTGACTTATCTGCTCAGTTACGGCTGGCTGGAAACCGATGCCGTGCTGGCCGATATTGCCGCCCGGCCGCCGATGCAACATGTCGTCGTCACTGGTCGCGCCGCCGTGCCGGCATTGATCGAAGCCGCCGATACGGTGAGCGAGATCGCGGATGTAAAACATGCCTACCGCGATGGCATCAAGGCGCAGCCGGGAGTGGATTTGTGATTTCCGGCAAATGGCTTATCTGCCGCCGTGGTTGATTGAACGGGCCGATGAAACGCCGCCGCGCCCTGATCGTGCTGGCCATGCTCGCCGTCCTGGCGTTACTCAGCCTGTTGTTGTCGCTGGCGGTCGGCAGTGTCGCGCTGAGCCCGGGGGCGGTGTTGGCGGCGCTGTTCGGTGAGGCCGGGCATGGCCTCAATGCGGGCCAAGTCGGCGCCGACAGCATGGCGCGTGAGGTGGTGCTCAACCTGCGGTTGCCGCGCGCGCTGGCGGCATTTGCCTGCGGCGGCCTGCTGGCGCTGGCTGGGGCATTGATGCAGGTACTGCTGCGCAACCCGTTGGCCGATCCTTATGTGCTGGGTATCTCTGGCGGCGCAGCAGTCGGCGCGCTGGCGGCGATGTTGTGGGGTGTTGGCATGGGATTGGGCTTGGGCGCGGCGGCATTTGTCGGTGCCATGGCCGCCATGGGGCTAGTTTTTGGACTGGCGCGCGGCGATGGCAGTTGGACGCAGACCCGCTTGCTGCTGACTGGCGTCATCATTGCCGCCGGTTGCGGCGCAGTCGTGGCATTGATGCTTTCTCTGGCGCCCGATCGGCAACTGCGCGGCATGCTGTTCTGGTTGATGGGCGACGCCGGGGAAGCCGTCGCGCCGTTGTCCGCATTGATGATTTTGCTGGTGGGACTCGCCGTGGCGATGTATTTCTCGCGTGAACTCAATCTGTTGACACGCGGCCCGCTGCTTGCCGCGACGCTGGGGGTGAATGTCACGCGACTGCGCCTGATACTGTATTTCCTCGCCTCGTTATTGACCGCCGCAGCGGTCACCAACATCGGCAGCGTCGGTTTCGTCGGTCTGGTGGTGCCGCATCTGGTGCGTCTGCTGCTGGGCAACGATCAGCGCCTGTTGCTGCCCGCAGCGACCCTGGCCGGCGCCACCTTGCTGACTCTGGCTGACACGCTGGCGCGCAGCATCATTGCACCGCAACAACTGCCGGTGGGCGTGCTGACTGCGCTGATCGGCGTACCGGTGTTTCTGTTTCTGCTGGCGCGTTCGCCGCGTGGCGGGCCGACATGACCGCCGCGCTGCTCGAAACTCACGATCTCGCTGTGTCGATCGGCGGCAAACAGGTCGTGCATAACCTCTGCCTGACACTGGCGCCCGGTGAACGTCTCGCCATCCTCGGCCGCAACGGTGTCGGCAAGACCACGCTGCTGCATACCCTGGCCGGTTTGCGGGCGCCGGAGGCGGGCGAGATTCGCCTTGCCGGCGACCGTTATGACACGCTTGGGCCGCGTTGCGCAGCACGCTTGCGCGGCTTGCTGGCGCAGCATCAGGGCGATGCTTTCGATGCCAGCGTGCTGGAAACCGTGTTGGTCGGCCGTCACCCACATTTATCCCGCTGGGATTGGGAAAGCGCCGCCGATGAACATATGGCGCATGCTGCGTTGGCCGCCGTCGGGCTGGCGGAACTGGCGCAACGTTCAATCCACACGCTGTCCGGTGGCGAACGCCAGCGGGTCGCACTGGCCACGTTGCTGGTCCAGCAACCCCGCGTTTACCTGCTGGACGAACCGCTGGCACATCTCGACCTCAATCACCAGATCGCGGTGTTGCAATTGATCGCCCGCCGCGTCCATGAAGAACACGCCGCGCTGGTCATGGTGCTGCATGACGTCAACCTGGCAGCGCATTTCAGCGACCAGGCGCTATTGCTGCAGGGCGACGGCAAGCACGAACTCGGCACCAGCCGCACGGTGCTCGACGCCGCCAGCCTGACCCGCCTGTATGGCTACCCCCTGCGAGAAATGGGGGATGAACAAAACCGCTGGCTGGCACCCGAGATCGCAACCCCAGCGCTGCAGAACCGTGTGGCGGATAACGCCTCCGGCTCAACCGCCCTACGTGAAACGCCAATGTAGGGCGGAAAAGCGACAGCGCCTTCCGCCACGCATGGCCGATTGATGCTGTCGCGCCGGCACGATTACCGCCGTTGCCGGGCTTTTTCCAGATGTCGGCATAGTTGTTCGGCGCCGTCCAGCAGGCGGGGGGTGGCGCGTTGCATCAGGTCGGCGGGGACGAAGAACAGATTGCCGCGCGTGGTGGCCTTGAGCTGCTTCCAGCGCTTCCAGTCATTCAAGCCGATCGGGGTGTCGTAGCCCATGCCGCTGGCGACGATGGCTTCCGGGTCGGCGGCGAGCACGGCTTCGATGCTGACTGTGGGTGCTTTGGCGGGCAGCGCGGCAAAAATGTTGGTGCCGCCACACAGGCGGATCACGTCGCTGATGATCTGTTCTCCGCCGATGGTCAGCAGCGGTTGGTGCCAGGCCTGATAGAACACCGGTACGGCAGGTTGCCCGGCATGGTTTTTGCGCAATTTTTCCAACTTCAGGCGGAACGCCGCCGCGGCTTTGGCCGCCGTGGTTTCGGTGCCGGCGAGGCGGCCGATGGTTTCAAGATTGGCGGGAATGTCTTCCAGTCGGTCGGGTTGCATTTGATAAACGTTGAGTCCGAGCGATTTCAGCTTGGCGACCACCGCATCGCCATTGCCGCTTTGCCAGGTTAGTACCAGGTCAGGCTTGAGCGTGACGATGGCCTCCAAATCCGGCCGCGAATAATCGCCGATGCGGAGCACGCGTTTTGCGGCCTCGGGATAGTCGCTGTAGGCCACTGCACCGACAAGTTTCGCGCCGGCACCCGCTGCGTAAAGGTTTTCGGTGATGTGTGGCGCCAGGCTGACGATGCGTTGCGCCGGTTGTCGCAGCCGGAGCGTCGCACCGGTGTCGTCGCGGAGCACAATTTCAGCCCGGGTAAGGGTTGCCGCGCATGTCAGCAGCAAAACGAGGAGGGTGGCACGGGTGCGAGACAGGAAGCGGTACGGCGGCAAGGGTGGGTCCATGGGCGAGATTTGAGCCGGTATTGTAGGGGCCCCTCCGAGGATCGCCAGCCTGCCAGTCAGACTGCTTATTACAATAAGCCACCGCTTCCTTTACTTGCCGCCGCCATGTTCGCCTTTCACGCCATCATTCCCGCCCGTTTCGCTTCCACCCGTCTGCCCGGCAAGCCGCTGGCCGATATCCACGGCAAACCGATGGTGGTGCGCGTTGCCGAACGCGCCCAGGCCAGCGGCGCGCTCGGGGTTTATGTCGCAACCGACCATGACGGCGTCGCCGCGGCGGTGACTGCCCAGGGTTTCCAGGTGGTAATGACTTCGCCTGACTGCGCTTCCGGCACCGACCGGCTGGCTGAAGTCGTTAGCCAGCTGGGTTGGGCCGATGAGGTGGTGGTGGTCAACGTGCAGGGCGATGAGCCGCTGATCGACCCGGCGCTGATTCGCGCCACCGCGCAGGCGTTGTTCGATCATCCCGCTGCCAGCATGGCGACGGTGAGCCATCGCAGCCACGACCCAGCCGAGGTGTTCAACCCGAACGTGGTGAAAGTGGTGACCGACAAGGAGGGTTTTGCGCTGTACTTCTCGCGCGCGCCGATTCCGTGGGCGCGTGATGCGTGGGCGGATGCCGCGGTCAACAACGCGTCTCCGGCCGGGTTGCCTGAAGACCTCTCAATCCAGCGCCATATCGGCCTCTACGCCTACCGCGTCGGCTTTCTCAAGGCGTATCCCGGTTTGAGCCGGCCGGCAATTGAACTGCATGAGTCGCTGGAACAGTTGCGCGCGCTCTGGCACGGCTACCGCATCATCGTCATCGAGTCGGCTGAACCCGTCGCGCCGGGCGTCGATACTCAGGCAGACCTGGAGAAAGTGCGCGCGCTGCTGGCTTAAACCTTGGCAAAGCAGTTGACCGCTTCATGGTCATTGCAGACTGGCCGAAACGGCGCCGGCAGAAACCGCTACGGTAGCGTCGTGCCGCGCGCCGCATCGGTTTTTCTGCGGAACCGCTCCGCCAGTCGCTCCATGTACAGATAGATCACCGGCGTCAGGTACAGCGTCAGGAACTGCGACACCACCAAGCCGCCGACCACGGCCAGTCCCAGCGGCTGGCGGAGTTCGGCGCCGGCGCCCCAGCCGATCGCGATGGGAAGGGTGCCGGCGAGCGCGGCGAGGGTGGTCATCATGATCGGGCGGAAACGGACCTGACAGGCCTGGAAGATGGCGTCGGCGGCGGCCATGCCTTCCTTGCGCTGCCGCTCCAGCGCGAAGTCGATCATCATGATGGCGTTCTTCTTGACGATTCCGATCAGCATGATGACGCCGACGAAGGCGTACAGGCTGAGGTCCACGTCGAACAGCCAGAGCGTCAGCAGGGCGCCGAGTCCGGCGGAGGGCAGGCCGGACAGGATGGTGAGCGGGTGGATGAAACTCTCGTACAGGATGCCCAGCACCAGATAGACCACCAGCACCGCGACCAGCAGCAACAGGCCCAAGCCCTGACGCGACTCTTCGAACGCCTGCGCCGTGCCTTGCAGGCTGGTGGTGAGCGAGGCGGGTGGGCGCAGTTCCTGTTCCAGTGCTTTCAGGTGCTCCACCGCCGTGCCCAGTGACACGCCCACTTGCAGGTTGAACGAGATGGTGACCGACGGCAGTTGCCCCTGATGGTTGATGCTCAGGGCCTGCGAGGCGCGGGTGACTTTCGCGACGGTGTCGAGCGGCACCAGGGCGCCGCTGCTGGCGCGCACATGCAGGCGGGCGAGGATGTTGAGGTCGTCCTGGAATTCCGGCGCCAGTTCAAGGATCACCTGGTACTGGTTGGTCGCGCCGTAGATGGTGGAAATCTGGCGGGCGCTGAACGCGCTTTGCAGGGCGTCTTCCACTTGGCCGAAGTCGAGGCCCAACGCGGCGAGCTTGTCGCGGTCCACTTCCAGTGCCAGCACCGGGCTCTTGTCGTTGAGGTTGCTGTTGACGTCTTCGAATCCGGGCAGTTTGCGGATGTGGCTGAGCAGGATGTCGGTCCATTCGTACAGTTCGGCCAGATCGGTGTCCTGCAAGGTGTATTGATACTGGCCGGAGGTGGACTGGCCGCCCAGGCTGATCGGCGGCGGGTTTTGCAGCGAGACCTTGATACCCGGCACGGTGGCCAGTTTCGGACGCAGCGCCTGGATGATCTCGTCCGGCGTCCTGTCGCGCTCCGCGTTTGGTTTCAGCCGGAACAGCAGGATGCCGCTGTTCGGCGTGATGCGGGAGCCGCCGGCGCCGACCACCGACATGAACGTTTCGATATCGGGGTCTTCCGCCGCGATGGCCGCCACCGCGCGCTGGCGCACGACCATGCTGGCGAAGGAAGTGTCCGGCGCGCCTTCGGTGCGGCCGATGATGCGGCCGGTATCGCCGCTGGGCAGGAAATCCTTGGGAATTTCTTTATACAGCCCGACGCTGGCGAAAATGGTCAGGAAAAACGTCGCCAATACCAGACGCGGATGCGCCAGGCTCCAGGTCAGGCTGGTCCGGTACGCCGCCAGCAGGCGGTCGAAGACGCGTTCGAACAGCCAGTAGGCGCGGTTGTGTTTGGCGTTCTTCTCGTGCTTCAGATAGCGGCTCGCCAGCATCGGCGTCAGCGTCAGCGAGACCAGGCCGGAAACCAGGATCGCCGCCGAAATGGTCACCGCGAATTCGTGCAATAGGCGGCCGATGATGCCGGTCATGAACATCACCGGGATGAACACGGCGACCAGCGACAGCGTCATCGAGACGATGGTGAAACCGATTTCGCGCGAGCCCTTGATCGCCGCGTCGAACGGTTTCTCGCCCGCCTCGACATGGCGCACGATGTTCTCCAGCATGACGATGGCATCGTCGACGACGAACCCGACCGACAACGTCAGCGCCAGCAGCGACAGGTTGTCCAGACTGAAGCCCATCGCGTACATGGCGGCGAAGGTGCCGATCACGGAAATTGGCAACGCCAGCGCGGGGATGAGGGTGGCCGACAGGTTGCGCAGGAACAGCAGAATGACCAGTACCACCAGACAGCCGGCCAGGATCAGCGTGAACTGCACGTCGTTGATCGATTCGTGGATGGATGTGCTGCGGTCGTAGAACACGGAAAGTTCGATCGAAGCCGGCAGCTTCTCCTGGAACGCCGGCAGGATGGCCTTGATCGCTTCCACCGTGGCGATAGTGTTCGCGCCCGGCTGACGCTGGATGGCGAGGATGATGGCGCGCTGGTCGCCGTGTTTGTCAACGATCCAGTTGGCGCGGCGGTTGTCTTCCACGTCGTCGCGCACCAGCGCGACTTCTTCCAGCCGCACCGGCGCGCCGTTCTTGTAGGCGACGATCAGCGGTCGATAGGCGGCTGCGTTGACCAGTTGGCCGTTGGTGCGCAGCGAATAGGTCTGCTTGCCGCCCTCCAGGTTGCCGACCGGCTGGTTGACGTTGGCGCTGGCTACTGCCTTCTGCAACTCGTCGATACCGATGCCGCGCGCGGCCAGTTGATGCGGGTCGGCGTGGATGCGCACGGCGTACTTCTGGGCGCCGTAGATCAGCACTTGCGCCACGCCCGGTATCGTCGAAACGCTCTGTGCCAGTTGGGTCTCGGCGTATTCGTTGACCGCCTGCAAGGGTAGGGTGGTCGAATGCATGGCGAGATAAAAGATCGGCGAGTCGGCAGGGTTCACCTTGCGGAACGAGGGCGGCGTGGTCATATCCGACGGCAGCTTGCGTTGCGCCGCTGCGATGGCCGCCTGCACGTCCTGCGCGGCGGCGTCGATATCGCGCTCCAGCTTGAATTGCAGCGTGATGGAGGTGGCGCCGCGCGCGCTCACCGAACTCATGTTGTCCACCCCGGAGATGGTGGAGAACTGCGCTTCCAGCGGCGTCGCCACCGCCGCCGCCATGGTTTCCGGCGAGGCGCCGGGCAGGTTGGCGGTGACATTGATAGTGGGGAAATCGACGCTGGGCAGTTCGGACACCGGCAGCGCGCGATAGGCGATGACGCCGAAAACGAGAAACGCCGCCATCAGCAGCGTGGTCATCACCGGGCGGCGGATACTCAGTTCGGGTAGTTGCATGGTGGCGGCCTTATTTCGGCGCGGCCGGTTTTTGCACGGGTTGTTTCACTTTGTCTTTCACCTTGACCTTGCTGCCCGGCGTCAGCCTCAACTGGCCATCGGTCACCACCGTTTCGCCGGCCTGCAGGCCCTGGGCGATTGCCGCCAAACCGTCTCGCGTCACGGCCAGCACGACTTTGCGCACCTCGGTGCCGGCATCGGCGTTGAGCACATAGACGAAGCTGCCATCCGGACCCTGCTGGATCGCCTCATCCGGCACCACCACAGCATCGCGCAAGGTGTCCAGCGTCAGCGTCAGGTTGAGGTATTGCCCCGGCGCCAGTTTTTCCGCGGCGTTGTCCAGTTCAGCCTTCATCCGGATGGTGCCGGTGCTGGCATCTACCGCGTTGTCGATGAAGCGCAGCAGCCCTTGGAAAACCTGGCTGCGGTCGTCGGGCAGATTCACGCTCGCCTGCAACACGCCCTTGCTCATCGCCGCGCGGATGCGCGGCAAATGCCGCTCCGGCACGGCGAACGAAACATACAGCGGCCGCACACGGTTCACCACCGCCAACTCGGTGTCGTTGAGCTTCACGGCGCTGCCGGGGAACACCAGCTTGGCGCCGATCAAGCCGGCAAACGGCGCGCGCAGCGTGGTGTAGCTCAGTTGCAGGCTGGCCAGGTCGAGCGCCGCCTGGTCCGCCGCCACGCTCGCCCGCGTCGCCTCGGCATTGGCGCGCATTTCGGCCACCTTCTCTTCCGAAACGAAGCCCTGCGCGCGCAAGGCCTGGTAGCGCTCGACATCGGCCTGGGCTTTTTTCAGCAAGGCCTGGTCTCGCGCCAGATTGGCCTCGGCCTGACGCAGCTTGGCGTTGAAATCGGCCGGGTCCAGCTTCACCAGCACATCGCCCGCCGCCACATGTTGGCCCTCGCGGAACGGCACGGCGGCAACCTGGCCGTCGATGCGCGATTTGAGGGTGACCGTTTCGTAAGCCTCGCCGCGTCCCACCACTTCCAGCAACAGCGGCATATCGCGGGTGGTCGCCTGGGCCACGGTGACCGGCACAAGCGGTGCGGCGCGCTGCGACTTTTTGTCTGCCTGGGGGCTTGGCAGGCGCGACCAGTACGCAACGCCGATCAGCAGGCCGATGGCAACAGTCGTAAGCAAGAGCGATCGAATCTTCATTTTTACCAGATCAGCGAGTGATGTGTGAGTTGGGCAGCTTTTCGGCGATTGCGCGATTTTGCGCAATATTCCGCAGATAAGCACGATACCGGTCAGGCATGAATTTCAGCGATCGGGCTCAGGCAACTTCAAGGAGCCTGGTTCCCGAATTGGGCACGCCGGGATCAAACGGGGGGCCAGCAATGGGCATCCCTGCCGCGATTTAACCGGATTCAGCAAGCCAGTCCATGCAGGCCGCACAGATAGCGCTTGGCGATGGCCAGCGCGATCCACAGCCAGAACAGCAGGAAGAAGGTCAGCATCGGCACATGCGCGTCGATGATGAAACGCGGTGCAAGCCAGCGCACCGCTTTTACTGCAGGCCGGGTGATGGTTTCCAGAATCACGTAGAACAGGTTGTCTTGCCGCGACTTGCCAGCCAGTAGCGCCAAGATGCCACGTCCGAGCAGTGCGAAGCCGGCGACTTCGACCACCACGCGCGCCAGTTGCACCAGAATCAGATCGAATGTCACAACGTCTTTCCTGTCTCACTCGTCCTCATCCACGCCAAAGGTTTTATCCAGCGCGTTCATGCGGCGGGCATAGAACCAGATGATCAGGATGTAGATGATCAGGGAGCCTTGTGCGCCCATATAGAACGCGAGTGGAAAGCCGGCAAAAATGAGTTCATTCAGTTCGCGGGCAAACCAGATCGCCACGAAGGTTGCCACGAACCAGATGCCGAGCAGGATGCCGGTCAGCTTGAGATTTTTACGCCAGTAGTCGCGTTGTTCAGGTGTCCGCTGCATGCGGTTTCTCCTATCGGATGAAGCTTCATTTTGCGTGTCGGGAGGGGCGACCAAAACGGAATCTTCTGCTATGTTCCCGCCCCACCTTGCGAAGCGCCAGCATGAAAGGCTGAAAAACTTATGGAAACCGTATTTCTCTGGCTTGCCCGCTTGATGTTTCTGGGCATTTTTTTGATGGCGGGCGGCATGCTGTATCGCGCCTGGCGGATCGCTGTGCGCAAGGACATGCGCCATGTCGCCGACTGGCGTGGTCGCCGAGTGGCGAATGGCGATCAATGGGCCGCTTCGGTGCTCAGCATCAACCTGATTGCTGCCGGCGTGCTGCTGGCGATCGGTATTTCCGTCGCGGTGACGGGACTCGAGTTCACCGTCTGGACCGGTTTATCGGCACTGGTCCTGTGGAGTTACTATTTCATGCTGCGTATCGTGGTGGCTCGCGCCGAGCACACCACCGAGTCATAGGTCAAGTCCCGGATAACAAAATCCAGCTGTAAGTGTTTTGTAAGTGTCAACTCGCTACACTCCGGCTGGTAGTGGTACCCCCAGGGAGGTTGTTTTGTTTCAACAAGGCCGCTCACCGCTCATTCACCCAAGGAGACCCCCTCATGTCAAAAAACTCCACCTTTGATCCAAAAGCCTACTGGAGTGCCACGCTCCGGTTGCTGACCATCACCATGGTCATCTGGTTCATCGTTTCTTTCGGCGCTGGCATCCTGTTCCGCGATGCGTTGGACAGCTTCAACCTTGGCGGTTATCCGCTTGGCTTCTGGTTCGCTCAGCAAGGTTCCATCTTTGTCTTCGTCGGTCTGATCTTCTGGTACGCCAGTCGGATGGACAAGATCGACCGCGAACATGACGTCCACGAAGAATAAGCACCCCTCCAGGAGATAACACAATGGATTTGACAACACTGACTTACATCATAGTGGGCGCCTCTTTCGCCCTCTACATCGGCATCGCGGTCTGGGCGCGCGCCGGAACGACCAAGGAATTCTATGTTGCAGGCGGCGGCGTTCACCCGGTCGTCAACGGCATGGCGACTGCGGCTGACTGGATGTCTGCCGCGTCCTTCATTTCGATGGCCGGCCTGATCGCCTTCCTGGGTTACGGCGGTTCCGTTTACCTGATGGGCTGGACCGGCGGTTACGTCATGCTGGCTGTGCTGCTCGCCCCGTACCTGCGCAAGTTCGGCAAGTTCACCGTGCCCGAGTTCATCGGCGACCGGTATTACTCGCAAACGGCGCGCATCGTCGCGGTGATCTGCCTGATCTTCATTTCGTTCACCTATGTTGCCGGCCAGATGCGCGGTGTCGGTATCGTGTTCTCGCGCTTCCTGGAAGTCGAAATCACCACCGGCCTGATCATCGGTATGGGCCTGGTGTTCTTCTACGCCGTGCTCGGCGGCATGAAGGGCATCACCTACACCCAGGTGGCTCAGTACTGCGTGCTGATCTTCGCCTACACCATCCCTGCCGTGTTCATCTCGCTGCAGATTGCCGGTACTCCGATCCCGCAACTGGGCCTGGGGGGCAACATGGGCGATGTGTCCTTCCTGTCCAAGCTGAACAGCGTGGTGACCGATCTCGGTTTCGCCGCCTACACGACAGGTAGCAAGACGATGATCGACGTGTTCTGTATCACTTTGGCGTTGATGGCGGGTACCGCCGGTCTGCCGCACGTCATTGTGCGTTTCTTCACCGTGCCGAAAGTGCATGATGCGCGCGTCTCCGCTGGCTGGGCATTGGTCTTCATCGCCATCCTGTACACCACGGCACCGGCGGTTGGCGCCATGGCTCGCTACAACCTGCATGCCACGGTGAACACCGCTGTTGCTACCGGTGGCGACGTGTTTGCCGCTGAAGCCGCGATCGATGGCGAAACCCGTCCGGAATGGATGAAGCGCTGGGAAAAAACCGGTCTGATCAAGTGGGAAGACAAGAACGGTGACGGTCGCATCCAGTATTACAACGACAAGAGCAAGAATGAGGCTTTCTTGGCCAAGGCTGAAGCCGCCGGCTGGAAGGGCAACGAGCTGGGTTCCATGGTCAAGGGCGCTTACGTACCGAAGGTCGACAACGACATCATGGTGCTGGCCAACCCGGAAATCGCCGGTTTGCCGAACTGGGTTATTGCGCTTATCGCAGCCGGTGGTATCGCTGCCGCGTTGTCCACCGCCGCCGGTCTGTTGCTGGTGATCTCGTCCGCCATCTCGCATGACCTGATGAAAGGTGTGTTCGCCAAGAACATCTCCGAGAAGACCGAATTGATGGCGGGTCGTATCGCCGCTGCATTCGCTGTGTTGATTGCCGGCTATCTCGGCTACAACCCGCCAGGCTTCGTGGCACAGGTGGTGGCGTTCGCCTTCGGTCTGGCCTGCGCCTCGCTGTTCCCGACCATTCTGATGGGGATCTTCAGCAAGTCGATGAACCGTGGCGGCGCCATCTTCGGCATGCTGTCCGGCCTCATCTTCACGCTGACTTACATCGTCTACTTCAAGCGCGATGTGCTGCTTGGCATGGAAAAAGTGCCTGATAGCCAGTGGTTCCTCGGTATCTCGCCGGAAGGCATCGGCGTGATCGGCATGCTCATCAACTTCGTCGTCGCGTTCATCGTGATGAAGATGACCGCCCCGTGCCCGGATCACATCCAGCACCTGGTGGAAGAGATTCGCTACCCGCGTGGCGCAGCGGGTGCGCAAGCCCACTGATCCGGTTTTTAACGGACCATGAAAAACCCCGCTTCGGCGGGGTTTTTTATTTTTGGTGTTTTCAACTTTGGCGTTTACAACGCTTCTGGCTGGCAAGGTTCGCTCAGGCCACGCGTGTTGACTTCAGACTGGATGCGTCAGGCGTCGCCGCTCGCGTTCCATGTCGCGTAGTCCCTGGAAGCTGACGGCGATGCGGGTTTGCATCTTCTGGCGCAGGGCGAGCAGCAATTCGGCGGTGGCGACGGCGTCGGCCAGGGCGCTGTGGCGGGCGTAGTTGCTGATGCCGAAGTGCGTCATCCAGTGATCCAGCGAGCGGCAGCGGCGCGCCAGTTTGGAGTGCAGGGCGGGGGCGACGTAGGCGAGATCGGCCCAGGGATGTTTCAGCTTGAAGCCGAGGTACTCGCGGATGGCGCGGCCAATCATGGTCTGGTCGAATTCGACATGGAAGGCGATCAGCGGGTCGCGTCCGACGTATTCCAGGAAGGTCAGCAGGGCATCGATCGGCGGTACGCCTTCCGATTGGGCGGTGCCGCCGATGCCGTGGATCAGGATGTTCTGCTTGTCGCTGACCCTTTGTTGCAGCAGGACGATTTCCAGGCTGTCGCGGATGGCGATTTTGCCGTTGACCACGGCAACTGCGCCGATGGCGATCAGGCGATCCTTGTTGACGTTGAGGCCGCTGGTTTCAACATCCACCACGACATAGCGGCTGGCATCAATCGGCGACCTGAGGTCGACCTCGGGCAAGGCTTGCCAGCGCGCCAGCTTTTGCGCCTGGGCATCGCTGAGTTCAGGTTTGGCGCCAAAAATCCATTTAAGCAGTTGCATGCTCAGACCTGGTAATCCAGCGCCAGCTTGGTTTGCAGCTTGCGCGCCTGGCGGAAGGCTTCGCGCAGGATGCGGCTGTCAAGCGCGTTCAGCGTTTCTGGATCGACCTTGTTGGTGAGTTTTTCGCCGGCTTGGCATTGCGAGTGATGCAGCCGGAGCCGCAACAGCTGGATATAGAGGAAAGCGTCACACAGGGCATCGATGTCCTGCGCTGACATGCGCAGTTTCCCGCCGGCTTCGCGCAGGCGTTGCAGCGTATTGGTGGCGCTGACACCGTGGGCCAGACTGAAGATGCGTGCCGCATCGACGAACGGGGTGATGCCATTCATCTTCAGGTCGATCATGCCGTCGCTGGTGACGAAGTCCCGCACGATGCCAAGCGGCGGCTTGTTGCGCAGGGCATTGACCGCCAGTTGGTGCAGGAAACGGGTGTTCTTGGCTGCGGTTTCAGCCAGCCATTCGCGCAATTCCTCGGCCATGCGGACGGCGCCGAACAGCGGCCGGAAATCGAAAAAAATGGTGGAGTGCAGCAGATCCATCGGCGCACCGTGGTAAATCCATTTGTCGAAGGTGTTTTTCCACTCCGACAGCGACAAACACCACTTCGGGTTGGATGCCATGACTTCACCGTTGCACAGTGGGAAACCGCATTCGGCCAGGGCCAGGTTGATGCGTTTGGCGAAGGGCAGCATGATATTGCGGATCACCTCGGCATCTTGTCCTTGCGGCACGCTGAACAGGATGCCGTTGTCCTGGTCGGTATTCAGCGTCTGTTCCAGGCGGCCTTCCGAGCCCAGCGCCAGCCAGCAGAATTCCACTGCCCGCGCAGCGCTGTCGGTTTCCAGTTCAATTTCAATGATGCGGGTGGTCAGCAGGTCGTTCAGCGTCGAGATGATCTGGGTCAGCTGCTCCGCCGTGATGCCCTGGGCCAGCATGTTGTGCGCCAGCTGGCGGATGTCTTCGGCGGCATGTTTCAGCGTGTCGAGATCGGCGGCTTTGCGGATGATGCCGCTCAACTGGCGCAGGCCGACGCGTTGCAGGGTGAACAGATCCTTTTCCGACAGCAGGCCGATCAGCTTGCCTTGTTCTTCCACCAGAATATGGCGAAAACCGTGCCTGGCCATGACCAGCGCCGCTTCATAGGCGAGCGCGTGCGGCGGTAGGGTGACCGGGTCCGGACTCATCACCGCCGAGAACGGCGTGTTCAGGTCCAGATTTGGCAAAGTGACCCGACTCAGCACGTCATGCAGCGTGAAGATGCCGAGTGGTCGTTGCTGCGGGTCTGTCGCCACCATTGAGCCGATGCCCAGACTGTTCATGGTTTCCAGCACTTGCCGCATCGGCGTCTCCGGCGTGCAACTGACTGGCGCGCGTCGCACGATGGCCGACAGCGGGCTGGTCATCGATTGTTGTTCGGATGACGATTTCGTGTATTGCGCCTGAATCACTTGCTTCGATTGCTCAAGCAGATTGGCCAGACGACGCGTGCAGAAATCGTGGAAGGGAGCGCTCCGGTGCAGCAATGCGTGGAAATCGCTGGTCGCCAGTTCGTAACAAAAGGTGTCGATGCCGGCCTTGTAGGTGCTGTTCACTGGCCGTTTCGAAAGCAGGGCGCCGAGCGGAAAACATTCGCCCTCATGTAATTCCAGCCAGGCGGCATTGTCTTGCGCACGCACCACATCCTGCTCGCCGTGGATCTCGCCCTGCTTGATGATGAAAAAAGTGCCCACTTCACCGCTTTCCGGCGACAGCACGGTCTCGCCCTTGCTGTAGTAACCCAGTTTCAGGCGCTCGGCCATCCAGGCCAGATGCTCACGCTCCATGTTGTCGAACGGTGCAAATCGGGACAGATGCTCAACAGTGGCGAGAATCAGCGAGTTGGGCGCGGTATTGGATGAAGCGTTGGGAGCAAAGCTGGGAACGGACATGGCTTGGAGGCGATGTGGAAAACAGCAGCTTATTTGAAACCTGACGCGGCTGGAACCGAGTCGAGACCGGAAATCGACATAAACCCGACAACATAACCCCAGGAAGATAAACCCGGGAAGATAAACCCGGACCTGGGCTGCGCTTTATCTTTTCCCTCGGGCTGCACGTTAAACTTGGCGCTTGATTTTCCCCATCGACCCGCTCTGGGAAAGGCTTCGTCATGAATTTACAGAAATTGCTTCGCTTGCTGCCGCTGGTGGCTGTTGTTTCGCTGACCGGGTGTTTGCAGGATACGGCGTCCTATCAATTCCCCGAGAAGGATCACGCCATTACTTTGGTGCGCAACCAGCCCTGGTTCTGGCTTGATACGGTGGCGCTGGAGGTGATCGCAATCCGTTTGCCGGACTGTCATGACGGGATTCGCGTCGAGGATGTGCCGCGTGACAGCCCGCTGCCGCTCTACCAGGCGCCGGATGAGTATCCCGAGCCGATTTTCATTCTGCGCACCGGCGAGCGGTATTACGCGATCAGCACCGAGTCGTGTCGGGTGCAGAAATTTGACGCTGCGCCGGCCAATCCGGGGGAAAAAATCGGCCAGTTCCAGGAAAAAGACGGCAAATTCCGGTTTGTCGCTGGCGCCCAAGAGCAATAAGCCAGAAATCAACAAGTCAGAAATCAATAAGCCCCAAAGCCAATAAACCGATAAAGGAACAAGCCCCATGCGATATGCCGATCTGCGCGATTTCATCGCCCAACTTGAGGCGCGCGGTGAACTCAAGCGCATTCGTGCGGAGGTCGACCCGAATCTGGAAATGACTGAAATCGGCGACCGCGTGCTGCGCGCCGCCGGTCCGGCGCTGTTGTTCGAAAACCCGAAAGGCCATTCGATTCCGGTGCTGGCCAACCTGTTCGGCACAGTCAAACGCGTGGCGTTGGGGATGGGCGAGGAAGACCCGGCGCGGCTGCGCGAAATCGGCAAGCTGCTGGCATTTCTGAAGGAACCGGAGCCGCCGCGTGGCCTGAAAGATGCCTGGGACAAATGGCCGGTGTTGAAGCAGGTGCTCAATATGTCGCCCTCGGTGGTGCGTTCGCCGGCGTGTCAGGACATCGTCTGGGAAGGCAAGGATGTCGATCTGTCGCGCTTGCCGATCCAGACCTGCTGGCCGGGCGACATCGGCCCGCTGCTGACCTGGGGCCTGGTGGTGACGCAAGGGCCGCAGGGTTTGCCGACCTCGAAGCCGCGGCAGAATTTGGGCATTTATCGGCAACAAGTGATTGGACCGAACAAATTGATCATGCGCTGGTTGGCGCATCGCGGTGGCGCCCTCGATCTGCGTGATTTCCAGCAAGCCTTTCCCGGTCAGCCGTTCCCGGTAGCCGTCGCCATCGGCGCCGACCCGGCGACGATTCTGGGCGCGGTGACGCCGGTGCCTGATTCGTTGTCGGAATACCAGTTCGCCGGCCTGCTGCGCGGCGCCAAGACAGAAGTGGCGAAGACGCTGGGTTCCAGTCTGCAAGTGCCGGCCAAGGCCGAGATCGTGCTGGAAGGCGTGATTCATCCCGGCGAGACCGCGCTGGAAGGACCGTTTGGCGACCATACTGGTTATTACAACGAACAAGACCATTTTCCGGTGTTCACTGTCGAGCGCATCACGATGCGGCGTGATCCGATTTATCACTCGACTTACACCGGCAAGCCGCCGGATGAACCGGCGATTCTTGGGGTGGCGTTGAACGAGGTCTTCGTGCCGCTGCTGCAAAAGCAGTTTCCTGAAATCACCGACTTCTACCTGCCGCCGGAAGGCTGCAGCTACCGCATGGCGGTGGTCAGCATGAAGAAACAGTATCCCGGTCACGCCAAGCGCGTGATGTTCGGGGTGTGGAGTTTCCTGCGTCAGTTCATGTATACCAAGTTCATTCTGGTGACCGACGATGACGTGAATGTGCGCGATTGGAACGAGGTAATGTGGGCGCTGACCACGCGCGTCGACCCGGCGCGCGACACCTTGCTGGTGGAAAACACACCGATTGATTACCTCGACTTTGCCAGCCCGGTCTCCGGCCTGGGCAGCAAGATGGGCATCGACGCCACCAACAAGTGGCCGGGTGAAACGAACCGCGAATGGGGCACGCCAATTGCCATGAGCGACGCGGTCAAGCGCCGCATCGATGCGCTGTGGCCGGACCTCGGATTAGGCTGAACAGGGTGAACGTGATGTTGAATACGAGCAAACTGGCCCAGTTGATTCCGCTGTCGGAACTCTCCGGCGATGCATTGAGCCAGGCTGCGAATCTCGCCGACGGGATCGGCCTTGAGGCGGGACAGGTGCTTTTTCGCAAGGGAGCAGTCGATGAGCGCAGCTTTTATTTGCTCGACGGCGAAGTCGCGCTCGACTCGGAAGATGGCAGCCAGTCGCTGCGTGTCAAAGCCGGCTGCGAAACCGCGCGGCATCCACTCTCTCGCCTGAAGCCGCGCACCTATACCTGCGTTGCTCGCACGCCCTGCAAGCTGGCGGCATTCGCGGATGATGATCTCGATCACCTGGTCGCCCGCGATCAGGCGACGGCGTATGAGGTCACCGAGTTCGAGGGCGATGATCCGCAATGGATGTTCGATCTGCTCAGCAATCCGGCATTTGCACAAGTGCCGCCCGGCAATCTGCATATCTTGTTCAGCCGCTTCGATGCCATCCCGGTGAGCGCAGGTCAGGAGATCGTCAGGCAGGGCGAGGCGGGCGATTACTACTATCTGATTCGTTCCGGCCTTGCCCGCGTCACCCGGACGACCGGCGACAACAAGGAAATTCCACTGGCGGTATTGAAGCCGGGGCAGGGCTTTGGCGAGGAAGCGCTGATTTCCGGCGATCCACGCAATGCGACGGTGAGCATGGCGAGCGACGGTGAACTGATGCGTTTGCCGGCGGCGGATTTTGATTCTTTGTTGCGCGAGCCCCTGGTGCATAACGTCAATCTGGCTCAGGGCGCCGAATTGATCAAACAGGGGGCGCAATTGATTGATGTCCGCCTGGAAGCCGAGTTCGCCGAAGGCAGCCTGAAGGGCAGCACCAATCTGCCGCTCTATCTGTTGCGCCTGAAAGCCAACAGCCTCGACCGCAAGAAGACTTACCTGCTGTTTTGCCAGAGCGGTCGCCGCAGCAGCGCCGCGGCTTTCCTGCTTAGCCAGCGCGGTTTCGATGCCCGCGTGCTGCAAGGTGGGCTCGCCGGTTTGAAGAAGCCGGCGCAAAAGTGATCGGTGACTCAACATCGGCTGTTTGTCGGGATGACATCCTGGCTAATAGTTGATTACAATAGTCAGGTATTCAACTCAGGAGAAATGTCATGTCCACCGAACTGTTAACCGCTGCCGAGGCCGGCGTTACAAGCAAGGTAGCCGAGCTGCTCGCAGCCGGTGCCGATGTTCACGCGACTGACGCGGACGGCGACACCGCCTTGCATCTGGCCGCCAATCACGGTCATCTGGAGACAGTCAAAGCCTTGTTGGCCGCGGGCGCTGATGCCAACGCCAAAGATGGCAGAGACTGGACGCCGATCTTCAAGGCGGCCTACAACCATGAAAAAGACTGCGGCTATGCCGAGGTCGTACAAGCTTTGATCGATGCCGGCGGTGATGTCAACGCACGCATTTATTACGGTCTGACGCCCCTGATGCTGGCCGCTGGCGGCGGCGAGGCGGCGGTATGCGATGTGCTGTTGAAAGCGGGCGCGGAAGTGAAGGCGACCAACGATGGCGGTCGTACCGCGCTGGCGATGGTGAAAGAACGCTTTTTCGTCGACGTCATCAACCTGTTGCATGAAGCGGAAGGCTACGTCATGGCCACCGGCGATGGCGGCGGTCCGGCTGGCGCATGTGGCACCAAGGCAGGGCAGAGCGGCCTGACTTCTGATGCCAAAGTGGTCAGCTTCATGAAGCGGCCGATGCACTGAACCCGGTTTACGCTGTATCAACAAGTAAAAAGGCCGCATTGCGGCCTTTTTACTTTCCGT
>JBBQQT010000058.1:0-19141 GCA_038215555.1 Burkholderiales bacterium
TCGATGCCCTCGACAAGTGCCCGACCACCCCGGCTGGCCGCACGGTCAATGCGCAAGGCTGCGAACCGGACGGCGATGCTGACGGTGTGGTCGACAGCATGGACAAGTGCCCGACGACGCCGGCTGGCGATCGTGTCGACAGTAAAGGCTGTTCATTGCCCAAGGCGTTCAACCTGATCGGCGTCAACTTCGACAACAACAAGGACACGCTGCGAGCCGATACCATCGCCATCCTCGACGATGCTGTCGCGACGTTGAAACGTTATCCCGCGCTGAGGGTGGAAATTGCCGGCCATACCGATAGCGCCAACAGCGATGCCTATAACCTGGATCTTTCCCAGCGCCGCGCAAATGCCGTGCTGAACCTCTTTGTCGGCAAGGGCGTCGAAGCCGACCGTCTGAGCGCCAAGGGTTATGGCGAAGCCGAGCCGATTGCCGACAACTCGACCTCCGAAGGCCGTTTAAAGAACCGTCGGGTGGAGCTGCGCAGTCTGAACTAAGGGGCTGTCCGTGAATAATCTGGATAGTTATGGGTGTACTGGTGGGATGCGATGCAAGGCGCCGGCCGCGCAGCAGGGTCATTCCCTGCCAGCGGCCGGCAATGTGGCAGCGCGCCCACCCGTGCAGTCCAGAATGTCCAGGTTATTCAGGGACAGCCCCTAAGGCGCAACTCGCCAACAAAAAGGCCACTGAGAAGTGGCCTTTTTTCACTTCAGCGTCTAAAACTTGATCAGACCTTGTAGCCCACATGCAAGGCCACGACGCCTGCCGTCAGGTTGAAGTAATCGACGCGCTGGAAGCCGACCGATTCCATCATGCCTTTCAGTGTTTCCTGGTCCGGGTGCATGCGGATCGACTCGGCCAGATAGCGGTAGCTTTCCGCATCCTTGGTCACAAGTTCACCCATGCGCGGCAGCATCTGGAACGAATAAAGGTCATACAACGGCGCCAGCGGTTTCCAGACCTTGGAGAACTCAAGCACCATCAACTTGCCGCCGGGTTTCAGCACGCGGCGCATCTCTGTCAACGCCACCTCCTTGTGCGTCATGTTGCGCAAACCGAACGCGACCGTGACCAGATCGAAGTAATCGCTCGGGAAAGGCAATTTTTCCGCATCGCACTGTGCCACCGGCAACATCAAGCCCTTGTCCAGCATGCGATCGCGACCAACACCCAACATCGAACCGTTGATGTCGGTCAGCCAGACTTCGCCAGTCGGGCCAGCCTCCTGCGCCAGCAAACGCGAAATATCGCCCGTGCCGCCGGCGATATCGAGCACTTTGAAACCGGGGCGAATACGCGCATGCAAAGCCAGGAAACGTTTCCAGACCCGGTGCAGACCCATCGACATCAAGTCATTCATCGCGTCGTAACGATTGGCGACGGAATGGAACACCTCGGCAACCTTGCGGGCTTTTTCTTCCTCGGCGACGGTCTTGAAGCCGAAATGGGTTTGTTTGTCAGACATGATTAATTTGGCTTGAAGCCCTCGGGAGCGCCAACGCCTTCGCCAAAGAAGTATTTCTCGGCCTGTTCCATCAAATATTTACGATGCTGGATATCAGCCAGGTTAAGGCGGTTTTCATTGATGATCATGGTTTGCAGCTTGATCCAGCCTTGCCAGGCTTCTTTCGAAATATTCTCGAACACCCGCTTGCCGAGATCGCCCGGCAACGGGGGGAAATCCATACCTTCGGCTTCGCGGCCAAGTTTTACGCACTGCACCATACGTGCCATTTTGAAGCTCCTGCTCAAGTTGAATTGAATGTGGTGGATGGTAGCCGCTGACCGCGCTTACGTCACTGCGGTTAAGTCACTTCGCCGCAAGCTGCTTGTCGATCCGCTTGGCGAAAACAGTCATTTCTTTTGCCGCCTGGATGTCGCCCTTGGCTTCTGCGGCGGCAATGCCCTGGCGAAAAGTCTCAAGCGCTTCCACCAACGCACCGGCCTCGCTTTGCGCCTTGCCGAGCAGTTTCCATGCCGCCGAGTAACGCGGATCGAAAGCCAGTGCGGCTTGCAGATGCACGCGCGCATCGTCCAAGCGGCCCAGCTTGATGCATTCATTACCCAGGGAATAGCGCAGCAACGCATTGTCTTTGCCGGCGGCGAGCATTTTTTCAAAGGTTTCCAGCGCACTCATGATGATTCCGTAATGCAAATTGCAACCAGACTGACATGGGGGCGAGTCGCTTCAGCGCAAGTCGGCACCGGCGTAGTCTTGCTGACGCCAGGCTTCAAACACCGTCACCGCGACGGCATTCGACAGATTCAGGCTGCGCTGGCCGGGCAACATGGGCAATCGCAGACGCGCATCGGCGTCGAATTCTGCCAACTGTGTGGCCGACAAACCGCGGGTTTCCGGACCAAACACCAGCACATCACCCGGTTGAAAAGCCATCTCGGCGTAGTTTCGCGACGCCTTGGTGGTAAACGCGAAACGACGCCGACCCGCAATCGCCTGCAGCAACGCGGTCCAGTCGTCATGCACGATGAGCTCGGCATACTCGTGGTAATCCAGCCCGGCGCGGCGCAGTTGCTTGTCGGACAGGTCAAAGCCCAGCGGCTTGACCAGATGCAAACGACAGCCGGTATTGGCTGTGAGGCGAATCACATTGCCGGTGTTCGGCGGGATTTCAGGTTCAACCAGGACAATTTCAAACATATGACTTGAGCAATCGGTGGCAACTCGTTAATTGACGGACAAATTCAACACTGGAGACCGCATATGGCGCGGCCAGAGAAGATCCGCCTCGGCGATCTTCTGGTACAGCAAAAACTGATCTCGCAAGAGCAACTCATCGAAGCACTCGCGAAACAGAAGCAATCCGGACGCAAACTTGGCCGCGTACTGGTCGAGCATGGCTTCATCACCGAGGATGAAATCTCTGGCTCGATTGCACGCCAGCTGCAGATTCCCTATCTCGACTTGCGCCAGGTGCATGTCCGGCCCGAGATTGTGCGCCTTCTGCCGGAACAACTCGCCCGCCGCTTCCGCGCCATTGTGCTGGCGGTAGCAAACGAAGGCGCGTTGCTGCAGTTCATCGACCGGGTCTATCGCCGCACTGAAGAAATCAGCGAGCTGGCGCGTAACCTGACCGACGAACTCGGCGACGAGGTTATCGATTTCGGCGCCCTGGCTGCAACACAGTCGGCCGAAGAAGCACCGGTTGTGCGCCTGTTGCAGACCTTGTTTGAGGACGCCTTGCAGGTTCATGCCTCAGACATTCATGTCGAGCCACAGGAACGCAATTTACAGATTCGTTTTCGCGTCGATGGCATGTTGTCGGTCGGCACCGAAGCCGACCGCAAGATCAGTCCGGCGCTGATTCAACGCCTGAAACTGATGGCCGACCTGGACATCGCAGAAAAACGCCTGCCGCAGGACGGCCGCTTCATCCTGCGCCTGTAACAGCGCGCCATCGACGTGCGGATGTCGACCGTGCCGACCCAATTCGGCGAGTCGGCGGTATTGCGTCTGCTGATCAGCCGCGGCACCAGCGGACTCGCCGATCTGGCGATGACGCCCGACCATTTTGCCCGCTTCACCAAGCTGATCCACCGTCCGCACGGACTGATCCTGGTCACCGGCCCGACCGGTTCCGGCAAAACCACCACGCTCTATGCTGCACTGGCCGACCTCAATACGCCGGAACGCAAGATTCTGACCGTCGAAGACCCGGTCGAATACCGCCTGCCCGGCCTCAACCAGATTCAGGTCAACGACAAGATCGACCTCACCTTCGCCCGCGCCCTGCGCGCCTTTTTTCGGCAAGACCCGGATGTCATCCTGCTGGGCGAAATGCGTGACGCCGAAACCGCCCAGATCGCGCTACGCGCGGCGATCACCGGCCACCTCGTGCCGTCCACTCTGCACACCAATGACACCCCGTCTGCTGCCGCGCGCCTGATGGACATGGGCGCACCCGCCTACCTGATGGCAACCAGCCTGAGCGGCATCGTCGCACAGCGACTGGTACGCAAGTTGTGCACCGCTTGCGCCATGCCGGCAACGCTCGACGCCAACGAACGCATCTGGCTGCGACAGGATTTCGGTGACGGCGTTGACGCCAGCGCTTTGCGCCAGGCCAGGGGCTGCAACCATTGCAACAACACCGGCTATCACGGTCGCCAGAGCATCTACGAATTGCTCGAAATCGACTCCGAACTCGCCAGCCTGTTGAATCGTGACGACGTCAACGCCTTCCGCCTCACCGCCCAGCAACGCCTGCTCGGCCAGACCTTGCGCGACGAAGCCCTGCGTCTGGTGCGCGAGGGCATCACCAGCGTGGCAGAAGCGATGCGGGTGACGCATCAGGTGGATGAATGAGGCGGATAGGCAGGGTGCGCCATGCGCACCAATTCGCATTGACGGTGCGCACAGCGCATCCTATGGCGCATGCCATCTTTCACCTATAAAGCGCGCAACCCGCGCGGCGAACTGCTCATCGGACGCCTTGCGGGCAATTCCAGCGATGCCGTGGCGGATGAATTGATGCGCTCCGGTCTGACGCCGGTGGACGTCAAGGCGCTCGTCGGCAAAGCCGAAGCGGCCTCCTTGTTTGGCACCTCTTTCGAGGAAAAAGTCAGCGAACTCGACCTCATGCTGTTCGCCCGCCAGATGGCCAGTCTGCTCAAGGCGGGTGTGCCGATTCTGCGGGCGCTGGCCTCACTGACTGAATCCAGTGCACATCCGGCTTTCCAGAAACTGCTCGGCGATATCCGCGAAGGCCTCTCCGCCGGACGCGAGCTTTCCGTTTGTCTGCGCAAGCATGCAACCATCTTTCCGCCATTTTTCATCAACATGGTGCGCGTCGGCGAAGCCACCGGCCGACTGGACGAAGTCTTCATGCGCTTGTTCCACCATCTGGAATTCGAGCGTGAAATGCGCGATCGGGTGAAGAGCGCACTGCGCTACCCGACCTTCGTTGTCGCCGCGCTGGCGATTGCACTCGGCGTGATCAACGTCTTCGTCATTCCCGCCTTCGCCAAGGTGTACAAAAGCTCAAATGCCGATCTGCCGTTGATGACCCGGATACTGGTCGGCTTCTCGGAATGAACGGTGCAATGGTGGTCGCTGTTGCTGGGCGCCAGCTTCGTTGGTTTTCTGGCGTTGCGCTGGTGGAAACGCACGCCGGAAGGGCGTTACACCTGGGATCGTTGGCTGTTGAAAGTCCCCATCGCCGGCAAGATCGTGCACACGGCCGCGCTGGCGCGTTTCGCCAAGGGGCTGGCGATGACGTATCAGAGCGGCGTGCCCATCGTGCAAGGCCTGACCAACGCTGCCCAAGTCGTCGATAACGCCTTCATCGCCAGTCGCATTGAGCAGATGCGCGACGGCGTCGAACGCGGCGAGTCGCTCACCCGCGCCGCCACCACCACGGCCGTATTCACGCCCGTGGTGTTGCAAATGATGGCGGTCGGCGAAGAAACCGGCGAACTTGATCGTCTGCTGCTTGAAATCGGTGAATTGCAACAACGCGAAGTTGAATACGAAATCCGTACCCTGTCCGAGCAGGTCGAACCGATTCTGATCGCCGGCCTCGGCATCATCGTGCAGGTGGTTGCCCTTGGCGTCTTCCTGCCGGTGTGGGACCTGGGTTCCACCATGACGAAACGTTGATGGGTTGCAAAAAACAAGCTCAAAATCTCAAGTTGTCCGCAACGCCGTAAAACCCCTCAATCAAGAATGACTTCACTTTCCCCACAGGAGATCGCCATGCCACAACAAAAAGGTTTCACTATGATTGAACTGATCATGGTCATCGTCATTCTCGGCATCCTGGCCGCGGTTGCACTGCCGCGGTTTTATGATTTGCAAAAAGATGCGCGCTCAGCCAAGGCCGACGCGATCTTTGGCGGCGTTCGTTCTGCCTCTGTCATCGTTCATTCCGCCGCCTTGGTCGGCAACAAGTCTGCGGCATCTGGCGAAACCGTGACGATGGAAGGTTTGGCTGTCGATTTGATTTATGGTTATGCAGCGGGCAGTGCCACTGGCATTGTGCTTGCCGCCAATCTCGACGATACGAAGGACAATTTAACGACCACCGTAGCTTCCGGAACCGTAACGATCAACATAAACGGCGGGACATCGGGTTCTTGTACAGTAACCTATGCGCAGGCTACCTCGGCTGGCACACCGGCGGTCATTACACAGCCGGCTATCAGCGTGGTCAAAACTGGCTGCTGATTTTTGAGTTCGGTCGGTGTGAGCAGACTGCGTGAAGCGAGTAATTTCATCTCGGTCTCACGCCGCCCACCTATCTGGCTTCACCTTGGTGGAGTTGATCAGCGTCATCGTCATCGCCGGCATTCTGGCCGCCGTGGCCGCGCGCCGTTTTTTCAGTGCCAATACCTTCGCATCCCGAGGCTACTTCGATGCTGCCTCGGGATTTTTGCGTTATGCGCAGAAACTCGCTGTCGCCCGCCATGGTGGCATCGTCGTACTCGTTGATTCGGATGGCCTGACGTTGTGTGGCGTTACCACCTCGCCCTGCCCATCGGCAAACCAGATTCCTGGCCCGGATGGCAGCTCACCTTATCAATTGTCGGTGCCGAACGGCGTCACGCAGGTCGGCAACGTCACCAGCATCAGTTTCGATGCCCAGGGCCGGCCGAGTACTGGCGCCAGCCTCACCCTCACCGGCGATCAAACCCGCACGCTGATCGTCGAGGCGGAAACGGGTTATGTGCACTAGAAGGGTGCAAATAGGCGTCTCCCTGATCGAAGCCGTGCTGTTCATCGTCGTCGTCAGCGTGGCGCTGGTGGTGGTGCTGAAAGCCTTCGATATCGCCAACCAAGGCAGTGCCGACCCGCTGTTACGGCGGCAAGCTCTCGCCATTGCCCAATCATTGCTGGATGAAATCAATCAGAAACCGTTTGGCGACAGCAATACCGACGATGTCGCGCAAGGCGGTTTTGCCGGTCCTTATACGAGTGCCAACCGGCAATGGTTTGATGATGTCGATGACTATGATGGTTTTTCCATGAACGGTATTCGCCGACTCGACAGCAGTTGCGAAGCCCTGCGGCTCGACACGAACCAAGGCAACTGGTGGATCGGCATGGCGGTAGCGCTGGAGAAAAGCAACGCAAGAACGGATGCCGGCGCCGCTTATCAACGTGTGCTGCAAACCCGTCTCAGCGGCGAACTACGTGAATTTGCCGAACAGAAGGCCAAGTCACTGGCTGAACGCTGAACGCAAGACAACCAGCACGGGCAACTGGCTCAGGCAACCAACTCAAGCCACCGGGACGAACCCGACTAAAATCGGGTTTGCTTCTTATCTTCACGTTCGCCATGGTCCCTCATCTCACTACCGCTCTAACCGGCCCGCTGCTCGATCTTGAGCGGCATGTCATCGACGCCCAGACAGATATCGAGCACTGGTTCCGCCGCCAATGGATGCAGCATTCCGCGCCGTTCTACAGTTCGGTCGATCTGCGCAACGCCGGCTTCAAGCTGGCGCCGGTGGACACCAATCTGTATCCCGGTGGTTTCAACAACCTGAATCCTGATTTCATGCCGCTGGCGGTGCAGGCGGCGCAGGTCGGCGTGGAAAAGATGTGCGGCGATGCGCGGCGGTTTCTGATCATTCCCGAGAACCACACGCGCAATCTGTTCTACCTGCAAAATGTCGCCGCGCTGGCCGACATCATCCGCAAGACCGGCCTGACGGTGCGCTTCGGCAGCTTGATTCCCGATCTCCAGGAACCGCTGACGCTCGATCTGCCCGATGGCGGCCAGTTGACGCTGGAGCCGGTGCGGCGCGAAGGCAACCGCCTGCTGCTCGATCCGGAATCGAAGCACCATGCCCGCTTCGAGCCATGCTCGATTCTGCTGAATAACGACCTGACCGCCGGCGCGCCCGACATTTTGAAGGGGCTGGACCCGGCACAGACCATGCTGCCACCGTTGCATGCCGGGTGGGCGACGCGGCGCAAATCAAATCATTTCGCCGCCTACGACCAGATCGCGCGCGATTTTTGTGGTTTGATCGACATGGATCCATGGCTGATCAACCCGTATCACGCCAATTGCGGCGAGGTGAACTTCCACGCCCGTGTTGGCGAGGAATGCCTGGCGCACCATGTAGACGAGGTGCTCGCGCGTACCCGCGTCAAATATGTCGAATACGGCATCGACCGCGAACCCTTCGTCATCGTCAAAGCCGACGCCGGCACCTACGGCATGGGCATCATGACAGTGAAATCGGCCGATGACGTGCGTGACCTGAACCGCAAACAGCGCAACAAGATGGCGGTGGTCAAGGAGGGCCTGGAAGTCACCCAGGTGCTGGTGCAGGAAGGCGTGCCGACCTTCGAGAGCATCAACGAAGCGGTGGCCGAACCGGTGGTGTACATGATCGACCACTTCGTCATCGGCGGCTTTTATCGCGTCCACACCAGCCGCGGCATCGATGAAAACCTGAACGCCCCCGGTATGCATTTCGTACCGCTCGCGTTCGACGCCACCGGCAGCTACTGCGATGGCGGCCTGCGCCCCGACGCGCCGGTCAACCGCTTCTATACCTACGGCGTGCTGGCGCGACTGGCGGCGCTGGCTTCGGCGCTGGAACTGGAGCAAACAGCGCCGATTAACGCGGAACAGAAGTCATGAACGTCCTCTTCATTGCCGACCCGCTGGCCAGCTTCAAGACCTACAAGGATTCCACCTACGCGATGATGGTCGAGGCGAACCGGCGCGGGCATCGGCTTTACGCGATGCTGGCGGGCGATCTGGCCTGGCGGGATGGAAAAATCATCGGGGCGGTGCACTCGTTTGCATTAACCGGCGGCGATCCCTGGTTCAGCCAGGGCGAAGCCGAATTGCGCGATCTGGCCGAGTTTGATGCGGTGATCATGCGGACTGATCCCCCGTTCGATCAGGCTTATCTGTACGCCACCTGGCTGTTGGAGATGGCGGAGCGGCAGGGAGCGCGGGTGTTCAATCGTCCGCAATCCTTGCGCGATTACAACGAGAAACTGGCGATTGCTCGTTTTCCACAATTCATCGCGCCGACGCTGGTCAGCAATGATGCCGCATTGATCCGGGCGTTTCTGGCCGAACACGGCGACATCGTGGTCAAGCCGTTGAATGCGATGGGTGGCAGCGGCATCTTCCGCTTGAGGCCGGATGACGCCAATCTTGGCGCAATTCTGGAGACGGTGACCCGCAACGGCGCGGAAACCATCATGGCGCAGCGCTATCTACCGGCGATCAAGGACGGCGACAAACGCATCCTGATCATTGACGGCGATGCGGTGCCGTATTGCCTGGCGCGGATACCGGCGGAAGGCGAGACACGCGGCAATCTGGCCGCTGGCGGTAGCGGCGTGGCGCGACCGTTGACTGAACATGATTGGGAAATCGCACGCGCACTCGGCCCGACACTGAAACAAGCCGGCCTGTTGCTGGTCGGCCTCGATGTGATTGGCGATTGCCTGACCGAGGTCAACGTCACCAGCCCAACTTGTTTCCAGGAAATCACTCAGCAAACCGGCTTCGAGGTTGCGGCCATGTTCGTCGATGCGTTGGAGAGGCAGGTAAAACGTGAAGGGTGAAAAGTGAGGCTCGCGTTGGCGGCGTTGTTGGCGCTGGCTTTGCTCTCTGGTTGCGGCGAAAAAATCCACAAACAGCAGTCCTACGTGTTCGGCACGCTGGTCGAGGTCAGCGTTTTCGGCGAACCGGAGGACAAGGCGCGCCGCGTCACCGATCAGGTGCTGAAGAACTTCGACGTGATGCACCAGAGGCTGCATGCCTGGCAGCCCGGCGCGCTGGAACAGATCAACACCGCCCTGGCAAAAGCAAAGCCAGATGCCCCCGCCCAGGTGACAATGCCGGCGGAGCTGGCGCCGATCCTGCGTGATGCCAGCCAGTTCTCAGCCCGCGCCGAAGGCCTTTTCAACCCGGCCATCGGCAATCTGGTGCGATTGTGGGGCTTTCATTCCGATACCTTTGAACCGCGCCTGCCCGCCGCCGCCGAAATCGAAAAATGGGTGTCAGCCAAGCCGGCGATGACTGATCTGCATATCGACGGCGTCATGTTGAGCGGCAACAACCCGGCGGTGCGGCTGGATCTGGGCGGCTACGCCAAAGGCTATGCGCTCGACCTGACCGCTGCCTATCTGAAAAGCCAGGGTGTCAATAACGCGCTGATCAACATTGGCGGCAACATCCTGGCGCTGGGAAAAAAGGGCAGTCAAGCCTGGAAAGTCGGCATTCAGCATCCCCGCCGTGCCGGCGCGCTGGCGATGCTGGAATTGCATGATGGCGAGGCGATCGGCACGTCCGGCGATTACCAGCGTTACTTTGAACTCGCCGGCAAACGCTATTGCCACCTGATCGACCCGCGCACCGGCTGGCCGGCGGATCAGGCACAGGCAGTGACGGTGATCGCAAGCGGCGTTCACGCCGGCACGCTGTCCGATGTCGCAAGCAAGCCGCTGTTCATCGCCGGGCCGGCAGACTGGCGGCGCCTGGCCGGCAAGATGGGAATCAGCCAAGCCATGTTCATCGCCAGCGATGGCCAAATCGAAACCACCGCAGCACTGGCGCGGCGACTGACCTGGAATACCGAGCCAAAGTGATCAAGCTCACCATCCGGCGATGGATTGGCTATAGTTCACTCCAAATGTTGCAACTTTCAGCCATACCTCGAATACCAGCACCGCACACTGGTTCATGCTCGCTCAACAGCCAAGGAAAATAGCCCTATGTACGCGTGGAAAAGTCATATCGTCGTGCAAGCCGACTATCAACATTGGGCCAACGAGGTTCTGTTTACTGCGCTGGATTACCTCCAGCCCGATGTCATCGACAGTGACCAAGGTCTGTTCTTCGACAGCATTCACCATACCGTCGATCATCTTTTGCAGGTGGGCCAGCTCTGGCATGCGCGTTTGCAAGGCGAGCCACTGACGGTCAATTACAAGACGATCAGCATTCCGGATTGGCGGGAACTGAAGCTCGCCTTGCGCCGCGAGACACGCAAGCTGCAAAACTGGCTGGAAGCCCAGCCGCCGGAGTTCTTCGATAGCCAGATCGCCTATATCGTAAGCGAGGGAAAGCCTTACACGATGTGGACGCGCGATGCGCTGACCCATCTGTTCACCCATTACGCCCACCATCGCGGCCAAATTTCTGCCGTCATCACCCGGCTTGGCGTGCCGTGTCCGGAAATGGATTTCATCTATTACCGACGCGAGATGGAACGCCTGCTCAACGAGGTGAAGCAGGCGTCCAGGCCGGAGCCGCAGTCGCCCGAAGCAGTGGCGTGATCAGATCATCGAGCCTGGCGGCATGCACCTGACCCACGATCTTGTGACGCACGATGCCATCGCGATCGACAATAAAAGACAGCGGCACGCGCGAGATGTTGCCAGACGCGTCGCCGAATGCCGCCGTCGTCTCTTGCGTGGCCAGCGGCGCGGGGAATGAATAACCCTCGGCGCGCATGAATGCATCCACTTCGGTTTGGGTTTTATCCAGGCTGTAGGCGACAATCTCGAATCCTTTCGCCTGGTTTTCCTGATAGAACGCCTGCATCGCCGGCATTTCATGTCGGCAATACGGGCACCAGGTGGCCCAGAAATTCACCAATACCACCTTGCCTTGCAAGTCGCTCAAGCGTTGGCCCGGCAAGGTGGCAATATCCGGCGCGGCATAGGCCAGTTCGTCGACAAACGCTGGCGGCCGGAACCAGAGATACACGATCAGCCCGATCAGAATTGCCGTCACCGGGCTGGGTTGCAGTTTTTTGAGGAACGCTCTTGTCTTCGTCATCAGATAAACCCAAACGCAATACGTTGCGCATTAAACCCGAAACAACGGGTGAAACCGCCAAAAAAGAGGATGCCGGCTGGCGTCCGCCGGTGCGCGGCCGACATACACCGCGCACCCGCGTTGCCGCCCCCGGGCTGGTTGAAAAGAACGCATCGGCGACGCCTACGATCAGCAAAAAGGTGCGTCCAGAAGCTGATGCCAGGTCATCCAAACCCTATGCCGGCAAATCGCCTCGGCCTGACCGGCCAGCTCATGCCGAGCATCGTCCAGACCGGCCAGCATTCGCCGGCAAGTCGGACGCCCCATCAGAGACGGGCGGTCGCGGCAGAAGTTCAGGCCGCGCCGGTTATACCGAGCACGATCGCTCAACCAGACCGCCGCGCGAGGCTGACGCCGCGCCTGAGCGAAAACCGGCTTATTCGCAGAATCAGCAACCGAATCAGCAACCGAATCAGCAATCAAATCCGCGCCGGCGCGAAATCAGCGAAGCCACGCGTGAAGCGGCATCGCGCCCCGCCTATGACAGATCGCGCGACAACAGCGGGCGCAATTCGGCGTCATCTTTGGCGTCATCTTCGGCCTCGGCTTATGATCGACTCGGGCAAGACAAAGCTGCCGCTCAAACGCGATTTGCTGCGCGCGCACCGGTCGGCTACCAATTCTTCGCCTCCTGCCCGCGCGGCCTGGAAGAAGAGCTGTGCAAGGAACTCGATGCGCTCGGCGCGACCGACATCGTGCCCGCCTCTGGTGGCGTCGGCTTCATCAGCGACATGCGCACCGGCTGGAAAATAAACCTGTGGAGCCGGCTGGCGATACGGGTTTTGTGGCGGGTTGGCGAAGGCCATTACAAGAAAGAGGAAGACCTCTACCAAGCCGCGCTGGCGTTGGATTGGCCGTCCTGGTTCGACGTCACGCGCACCATCGCGGTCACCACCGTTGGCAAGAACAGCCCACTGCCCAGCCTGAATTTCGTCAGCCTGCGGATCAAGGATGCGATCTGCGACCGTTTCCGTGAAGCCGTCAACGAACGACCCAGCGTCAACACGCGCAAGCCGGATATCCCGCTGACCCTGTTCCTCAGTTCCGACCGCTACACCTTGTATCTGGACCTTTCCGGCGAACCGCTGAACCGGCGCGGCTACCGCGTGCAGCCTTCCGGCGCGCCGCTGAACGAAAACCTCGCCGCCGGCATGCTGCTGCTATCCGGCTGGACACCCGGCACGCCACTGTTCGATCCGATGATGGGCGGCGGCACCATCCTGCTCGAAGCCGCGATGATGTCACTCAACATCGCGCCTGGCCTGCGCCGGCATTTCGCCTTCGAGAACCTGAAAACCTTCGACCGCATCGAGTGGCTGCGCCTGCACAAAGACGCCGAAGCCGCCGTGCTGGAACGTGAACCGCTGCCGATCTTCGGTTCCGACATCGACCCGGCCATGGTCCGCGCCGCCGGACTCAATCTGCGTGCCGCCGGCCTGTTCGACTGCGTGCGCCTGATGGAAGCCGACTTCCTCAATGTCGATCCGCCCACTGAAGGCGGTTTTATTGTCAGCAACCCGCCGTATGGCGTGCGCATGGGGAGCGAAGACGACCTTGGCACGTTCTACAAGGAAATCGGCGACAACCTGAAACAGCATTTCCCCGACTGGACGGTGTTCCTGCTCTCCGCCGACCCGGAACTGCCGAAGCGCATCGGCCTGCAAACCACCCGCCGCATCCCGCTGTTCAACGGCCCGCTGGAATGTCGGCTGGTGGAGTACCGGCTGGTGGCGGGGAGTAACCGCAAGTAGGCGCTGCACCTACCAGGGTGTTGAAAAACGTGAAAAGCCTCAAAATTCCGTCATACCGGCGCAGGCCGGTATCCAGAAGATGTTGATTTTATTGAGCCTGTTGCACTGGACCCCGCCTTTCGCCGGGGTGACGGTGAGTTTTTCAACACCCAGCTACTTCAGCAAGCGCCGGGTGGTCAGCTTCAGCGCGGCGGCAAAGCCGATGCCGCCATACGCGATCAATGCCAAGCCGTGCAGCACGATGTCCGACGGTATCCGCCCCAGCACCAGCGGCCGCGCCAGTTCGATGGCGTGGGTCAGCGGCAGCCAGGCGGCGATGTCGGCCAGCCAGACCGGCAGCGCGCTGGGCGGGTAAAACACGCCACCGAGCAGAATCATCGGCGTGATTGCCAGCGTGAAGTAATACAGGAAAAAATCAAAATTCGGCGACACCGCGTTGATCGCCAGGCCCATGCCGGCAAAGCAGAAGCCGGTCAGCAACGCCACCGGCAGCAACGCCAGCGTCATGGTGAAATTGTCATACAGCCCGAGCGCCCAGATCACCAACATGATCGCCACCGCCGACAGCAGGCTTTTCGATGTCGCCCAGAATAGCTCACCGAGCAACACCTCTTTCAGCGTCAACGGTGTGTTGAGTATGGCCTCCCAAGTCTTCTGCACATGCATGCGCGAAAACGCGGAATACAACGTCTCGAACGTCGCACTATTCATCACGCTGTAAGCCAGCGTGCCGGCGGCCAGAAAATTCAGATACGGCACGCCATCAACCGACTGCAACAAGCCGCCAAGACCGTAGCCCAGACCCAGCATGTACAACATCGGATCGGCCAGGTTGCCAAGCAACGACGGCCCGGCCAGCTTCTTCCAGACCAGGAAATTCCTGCGCCAGACGGGGTACCAGTTGAGGTTAATCACGCAGATCCCTCCCGGTCAGTTTGAGGAACACGTCTTCCAGATTCGCCGGCCGGTGCAGGTAGCGCAGGCCGGGCTGCTGTTCCAGTTGCGCCACCACCTTGTCCGGTGCATCGGTGTAGCAGAACAGCGTTTCGCCGGCCTGTTCGCAGCGTTTGCAGAAGCTGGACGCGCAGTCCTTCCATTCATTCAAACCGTCGCCGTAGATTTCCACGACATGCGGTTCGATGTGTTTGACGATCAGTTCGCGTGGGCTGCCGCGTACGATGACGCGGCCCTGGTCGAGCACGCTGATCACATCGCACAGGCGTTCCGCCTCATCCATGAAATGCGTCGTCAGCAACAACGTCTTGCCTTGCCCGATCAGGCGGCGCAGGCCTTGCCAGATCAGGTGGCGGGCTTGCGGATCGAGACCGGTGGTGGGTTCGTCGAGAACGATCAGGTCGGGGTCGTTGACCAGCGCGCGCGCCAGGGTCAGCCGGCGTCTCATGCCACCGGACAGGTTGTTGATCGGCGCATCGGCCTTGCCGGCGAGACCGGAGAATTCGAGTAGATAAGGAATCCGCGCCTCGATCTCGCGTCCTTTCATGCCGAAATAGCGGCCGTAAGTCAGCAGATTTTCGCGCACCGTGAAATCCGGATCGAGGCTGTCGACCTGCGGCACCACGCCCACTTTGCGCCGCGCCAGCGCGGCTTCGGCTGGCATCGGATAACCGAGCAGATCAACCGTGCCGGCATCAGCGCCGATCAATCCCAACGCCAAACGCAAGGTCGTGGTTTTGCCAGCGCCATTCGGGCCGAGCAAGCCGTGACAGCGGCCGGGTTCGAGTTCCAGATCAAGGCCATCGACGACGCGCACGCCGCCGTAGGACTTGGTCAGACCGCGCAGGATCAGGGGCGACATAGCTTCACCACCGCATTCTGCAATTCCCGCAACTTGCCGTGAAAGAAATGTCCCGCGCCTTCGATCGGAATCAGCGGAATGGCATGCGTATCGGCGTATTCGCTGGCGGCCTGGTACGGGATCACTTCATCTTCGGTGCCGTGCAGGATGGTGGTGGGAATGTGGGTGGCTTCAAACGAGTACATCGAAACGGCCGGGCCGACCATGATCAGCCGGGTGGCGCGCAATTCCTGTGCGACCCGGTGCTGTACATAGGCGCCGAACGAAAAGCCCATCAGCGTCCATGGCAGCTTGCCGTAGTGGGCGGTTATCGCTGCCGCCAGCGTCAACAGATCTTCGGTTTCGCCGATGCCGTGATCATATTCGCCGGCGCTGTCGCCGACGCCTCGGAAGTTGGGGCGCACCGCAACCAGGCCGCACGCCAGCGCCGCGCGCGCCAGCGTCCAGGCCACCTTGTTGTCCAGGCTACCGCCCTTGAGCGGATGTGGATGCGCGATCAAGGCAAGTCCCACCGGTGCGTTTGCAAACACGCCGACAGGTTCTTCGATCACCGTCTCGATCGGCCCAACCGGGCCTTTGATGCGCAGTTTGTGCTGTTTCGTCACCGGCTCAGAGCTTCAATCGTTCGACGATCTTGCCGTCACGCAGATGCGATTCGACGATTTCGTCGATGTCGTCCTGGTCGACATAGGTGTACCAGACCGCGTCCGGGTAAACCACGCAGACCGGGCCTTCGCCGCAACGGTCGAAGCAGCCGGCGCGATTGACCCGGCAGTTGCCTTCCTTGCCGTGCAAACCGAGTTTTTTCGCCTTCTTCTTGGCATGTTCGAACATTGCCTCGGCATCGTGGTCGGTGCAGCATGCGGCGCCATCTTCGCGCTGGTTGAGGCAGAAAAACAGGTGGTGTTTGAAATGGCTCATGGCGGATTGAATGGATTGAAAGTCAGAGTTCGTGAGATTTCGCGCAAGACCCTTTGGCCTTTTCAACCGGGTACTTGGCGGCATTGATCGCCAGTTTATCTTCAGCGGCTTTCAATAAATCGACTTCCAGACAATTCGCCAGGCTGACCAGATAGATCAGCACATCGGCCATCTCCTGGCGCACCGCTTCGTGTTTATCCGGCGGCAGATTGAGGCTCTGTTCCGGCGTCAGCCACTGGAACGGTTCCAGCAGCTCGGCGGCTTCGACAATCAAAGCGGCGGTGAGGTTTTTCGGTGTGTGATACAGATGCCAATCACGTTCGCGGCCGAAATCGCGCACGGCGGTGGAGAGCTGTTCTAGCGTGGCGAGGGACATATCAGATCGGCAGAGTGATGGCTGGGACAATGCCATGCGCAGTGGCATTTTTTGCCAGCACGACATCGAGAGTGGCCAGGTGGCTGACGCCTAGACGCAGCGCCAGCGCGAGATGCAGCGCGTCACCGGCGCACAAGCCCGAGTCAACGTTACGGCATAAGACGCGGGCGCGTTGCATGTCGGCTTCCAGCGGCAAGACATGCGGCCCGAAGCGGGCGGAAAAACCGTCAATGTCGGTGATTGCCACAGCTTGGCTGGCTGCATCGAGTTCGCCACGCCGGCGTTTGATGGCCAGTGCGCTGTCAGCTTCCACCAATGCCCACATGGAAATCAACAGGCCGCTGCTTTGCTCGCTAAGACAGCGCTGTGCCAGATCGGTATGCGGTTCGCTCACATGCGCGGCGACCAGGACGCTGGTATCGACATAAATGCGCATCGGATCAGTAGCGCTCGGATTCACGCAGCAGTTGACTGCTGGGCGTTGTTATTGGCTGACCCGCCAAGTGCGCGTTGACTTCGGCAAAGTGCGCGCGCAGCCAGTCATCTTGAGTTTTCTTGCTGGTGGGAACCAGTTCCAGGGTGCCGGCAGAGGTGGTGGCGCACTCCACCACTTCACCTTCTTCCAGCGCCAGATTGCGTGCGATTTCTGCCGGAATGCGAACCGCCAGGCTGTTGCCCCAGCGAGAAATGGTCAGTTGCATACCGCCTCCATAGATAAACTATTTATCCGAATGTATATCCGACGTACCTTGCGTACAAGACTCAACTTTTGATTGCGTCACCGAACCGCGCAAACCACAACAACCCCATCACCGTCTTCGCCTCGTTGATGCGGCCGTCACCGACCATCGCCATGGCTTCGGCGAACGGCACGCGCAGGATTTCCAGGAATTCGTCGTCATCCATGTTCTCGCCGCTGAACTCCAGGCCCTGGGCCAGGAAATAGACCAGGCGCTCGTCGGAATAGCCGATGCAAGGGTAGAAAGTGGGCAGTTCGCGCCACTCGCGCGCCAGATAGCCGGTTTCTTCCTGCAGCTCGCGTTGCGCGCAAACGAGTTCATTTTCATCCGGGTCGAACTTGCCGGCGGGGAGTTCAATGAAGTCGCGATGCAGCGGGTAGCGGTGCTGGCGTTCGAGCAGGATGTCACTATTGTCGAAGATTGGCAGGATCACCGCCGCGCCGGGATGGACGATGTATTCACGTGTCGATTCGGCGCCGTTGGGCAGACGCACGCGGTCTTTTTTGACGTGCAGCAAACGACCCTGGTATTCGTTGCGGGAATCGAGCATGTGTTCGGTGAGATCAAGCTTGGACATGATTGTGCGCGGTCAATTTCAGGATGCAGTGCGCGCGAGTATAGTTGCCCGGCGCGGCGCTGGCCGGGGGAGGCTGCACTGCGTTGACAAGGTTCGTGTGCCACACGAACTCATTTCTACTTGTACGATCCCGGAGAAAGTAATGCCGCAAACCAAGATTTTGCTCGAAGAGTCGGATATCCCCACGCATTGGTACAACATCGTGGCGGATATGCCCAACAAGCCGCTGCCACCTTTGGGCCCCGATGGCCAGCCAGTGGGGCCGGACAAGATGGGGGCGATCTTCCCGATGAATATTCTGGAACAGGAAATGTCGAGCGAGCGCTGGATCGCGATTCCCGAGCCGGTGCGCGAGATTTATCGCTTGTGGCGGCCGTCGCCGCTGTTCCGCGCACACCGTTTGGAGCAGATCCTGGGCACGCCGTGCAAGATCTATTACAAGTACGAAGGCGTTTCCCCGGCCGGTTCGCACAAACCCAATTCGGCGATTCCGCAGGCCTATTACAACAAGGTTGCCGGCATCAACCGGCTCACCACCGAAACCGGCGCCGGCCAGTGGGGTTGCAGCCTGGCACTGGCGGGACAGATGTTCGACATGGAAATCCGCGTCTACATGGTGAATGTGTCGTACCAGCAGAAGCCGTTCCGACGTTCGATGATGCAGACCTGGGGCGCCGAAGTGTTCGCCAGCCCGACCAACATGACCGAGACCGGCCGCGGCATTCTGGCCACCGATCCGGAAAACCAGGGCAGCCTCGGCATCGCCATCTCGGAAGCCGTCGAAGAAGCCGCCAGCCGCGCCGATACCAATTACGCGTTGGGTTCGGTACTGAATCATGTGCTGCTGCACCAGACCATCATCGGCCAGGAAGCCAAGAAGCAGTTCGAGAAGGTGGGCGATTACCCGGACATGATCTTCGCGCCCTGCGGCGGCGGCTGTAATTTCGCCGGCGTCAGTTTCCCTTTCCTCGCCGACAAGGCCGCTGGCGACAAGCGCGCACAGAACTTGCGTTGCGTGGCGGTGGAGCCGACCTCCTGTCCCAGCCTGACCAAGGGTGTTTATGCCTACGACTACGGCGATGCTTCCGGCTACACACCGCTGATGAAGATGTACACCCTGGGCCACGATTTCATGCCA
>JBBQQT010000059.1:0-18944 GCA_038215555.1 Burkholderiales bacterium
AACCAGGAAAGCCAACAGTTATGTCTGGCGACCATAGCGGGGCGGTCCCACCCCTTCCCATTCCGAACAGGACCGTGAAACGCCCCAGCGCCAATGATAGTAGGCATCTCGCCCGCGAAAGTAGGTCATCGCCAGACTCCCCCTCTCAACGCCCCGCTTCGCGGGGCGTTTTACTTTGTACATGCCAACCGGTTTACCCACCTGTTGCTTTGCGTCTCAGTCTCTTGAGGCGTTTCGTTGGTAAACGTATAATTAGCATTCTTTTAATCAAGCGGGATGGGCGAGAGTCCGTCCCGCTTGTCACATCTGGACCAGGGGTTATCTTGTCTGCCTTCGTGCCTGCGATTTTGGTTTTAGCCGATGGTACGGTTTTCCATGGTTATGGAATTGGCGCCGAGGGTATCGGCGTTGGCGAGGTGGTTTTCAACACCTCGATGACCGGCTATCAGGAAATTCTTACGGACCCTTCCTATTGTCGTCAGATCATTACCTTGACCTATCCGCATATCGGGAACGTCGGTACGAATATGGAGGATGTTGAATCCAGCCGGATTCATGCATCGGGTTTGATTATTCGTGACCTGCCGTTGGTTGCCAGCAATTTCCGCATGACTCAAACGCTTACTGACTATTTGAAGGTAAACAATGTAGTCGGGATTGCCGGAATTGATACTCGCAAGCTGACTCGGCATTTACGGGAAAAGGGTGCGCAGAACGGATGTATTGTGGTTGGTATTGATGAAGCCGAGGCATTGGAACGAGCGCAGGCTTGCCCGAGCATGGCTGGCATGGATCTGGCCAAGGTGGTGACCTGTGATACCTCTTATGAATGGCAGGAAGGCGAATGGAGGTTGGGTAAGGGATTTGTGCAACCAGGACCATCTCGATTCCACGTGGTCGTATATGATTTTGGTGTGAAGCGGAACATCCTGCGCATGCTTGCAGGTCGAAGCTGCAAAATCACCGTAGTTCCTGCGCAAACGCCGGCTCATGAAGTGCTGGCGATGAAACCGGATGGCGTATTCCTTTCAAATGGGCCGGGTGATCCTGAACCCTGTGATTACGCGATCAAAGCCATTCAATCTGTTCTGGATGCAGGTATTCCAACCTATGGCATCTGCTTGGGTCATCAACTTCTTGGCCTTGCATCTGGCGCGCGGACAGTAAAAATGAAGTTTGGCCACCATGGTGGCAATCATCCGGTGCAAGACCTGGACAACAAGCGTGTGATGATTACCAGCCAGAATCATGGTTTCGCAGTCGATTTGAATAGCCTGCCGCAGCATTTACGGGTTACTCATGTTTCATTATTTGATGGGTCGCTTCAGGGCATCGAACGCACTGATGTGCCAGCTTTCAGTTTTCAGGGGCATCCTGAAGCAAGCCCCGGGCCGCATGATGTCGCCTATTTATTTGATCGCTTCATCGATTTAATGCAAAAAAACAGCGCACGAAATGCCTAAGCGTAATGACATCAAAACCGTACTGATCATTGGTGCTGGCCCGATTGTTATCGGTCAGGCCTGTGAGTTCGATTATTCTGGCGCACAAGCCTGCAAGGCCCTGAAAGAAGAGGGTTACCGCGTCATTCTGGTGAACTCCAACCCGGCTACGATCATGACCGATCCGGAGATGGCCGATGCGACCTACATCGAACCGATCAACTGGCAGACGGTGGAACGTATCGTAGAGAAGGAACGGCCGGATGCGATCCTGCCGACCATGGGTGGGCAAACCGCACTCAACTGTGCACTCGATTTGGCCAAGTTCGGTGTGCTGGAAAAATATAATGTCGAGTTGATTGGTGCTTCAAGAGAGGCTATCGACAAGGCGGAGGACCGCGAAAAATTCAAGCAGGCGATGTCTCGGATCGGCTTGGCCAATCCCAGGTCATCGTTGGCTCACAGCCTGGAAGAGGCGGTTCAGATTCAGGCCGGTATTGGCTTCCCGACCATTATTCGCCCCTCGTTCACGATGGGCGGCAGTGGTGGCGGCATTGCCTACAACATGGAAGAGTTTCTGACCATTTGCGATGGGGGTCTGGAAGCCTCGCCGACGCGTGAATTGTTGATCGAAGAATCGCTGATTGGATGGAAAGAATTCGAGATGGAGGTGATTCGCGACAGTGCGGACAACTGCATCATCATTTGTTCCATTGAGAATCTGGACCCGATGGGCGTGCATACCGGTGATTCAATTACCGTGGCGCCGGCGCAGACGCTGACTGACCGCGAGTATCAACTGTTGCGCAATGCCTCGATTGCCGTGCTGCGCGAAATCGGCGTTGATACCGGCGGATCCAATGTGCAATTTGCCATCAACCCAGCGGATGGACGCATCGTTGTCATCGAGATGAATCCGCGCGTGTCGCGTTCCTCAGCCCTGGCTTCAAAAGCGACAGGTTTCCCGATTGCAAAAGTTGCCGCCAAACTGGCCATTGGTTACACGCTGGATGAACTCAAAAACGAAATTACCAATGGCGCTACGCCAACTTCGTTCGAGCCTTCGATCGACTATGTGGTGACCAAGGTTCCTCGTTTTGCCTTCGAGAAGTTTCCTCAGGCAAACGACCGGCTGACTACGCAAATGAAATCGGTTGGCGAAGTCATGGCGATCGGCAGAACCATGCAGGAATCCTTGCAGAAGGCGCTGCGCGGCCTGGAAACGGGCGTCGATGGTCTTGATGAAAAATCGACTGATGAAGATGAAATCAAGGCGGAAATGGGCAATCCTGGCGCTGAAAGACTTTGGTTTGTTGCAGATGCTTTCCGCTTGGGCATGCCTTTTGACGATATTCAACGCATCAGCAAGATTGACCCCTGGTTCCTTGCCCAGATCGGAGACCTGGTCGCTCAGGAGCAAGCACTGAAGGGTCGTGAACTGGCTTACCTCAGCCGTAATGACATTTACACGCTGAAGAGAAATGGTTTCTCTGATCGCCGTCTGGCCAAGCTGCTTGGCACTGATCAGCATGCAGTTCGTGCTCGGCGTTGGGAACTTGGGGTGCACCCGGTTTACAAGCGGGTAGACACCTGCGCGGCCGAATTTGCGACCTCGACGGCCTATCTGTATTCGACCTATGAAGAAGAGTGTGAGTCGCTTCCTACTGATCGCAAGAAGATTATGGTGCTTGGTGGCGGGCCGAACCGGATCGGCCAGGGGATCGAGTTTGACTATTGCTGCGTGCATGCAGCGCTGGCGATGCGTGAGGATGGATATGAAACCATCATGGTCAATTGCAATCCGGAAACCGTTTCCACCGATTACGACACCTCGGAACGCCTCTATTTCGAGCCGCTGACCTTGGAAGATGTTTTGGAAGTGGTGCGCATCGAAAAGCCGGTTGGCGTCATCGTCCAGTACGGTGGACAGACGCCCTTGAAATTGGCGCGTGATCTGGAAGCAAATGGTGTCCCGATCATTGGTACAACCCCTGATGCCATTGACCGTGCGGAAGACCGTGAACGATTCCAGCAGATGATCAACGAACTCGGCTTGCTGCAACCGCCGAATCGGACCGCTCGCGCTGAAGATGAAGCGCTGCGCCTGGCTGCTGAAATCGGCTATCCGCTGGTCGTGCGTCCGTCCTATGTGCTGGGAGGCCGGGCGATGGAAATTGTGCGTGAAGAAGCCGACTTGCAACGCTATATGCGTGAAGCGGTGAAGGTTTCGAATGACTCTCCGGTCCTGCTTGATCGTTTCCTGAATGATGCGATCGAGGTCGATGTCGATGCATTGTGTGATGGCGATGCGGTTTTGCTGGGCGGCATCATGGAGCATATTGAGCAGGCCGGCGTGCACTCTGGCGACTCGGCGTGTTCTCTGCCGCCTTACAGTCTTTCGCTGGCGATTCAAGATGAATTACGCCTGCAGACGGTTGCGATGGCGAAAGCGCTTGGCGTTGTCGGGCTGATGAACATCCAGTTCGCCATCAAGGGACAGGGCGATGAAGCCCGGGTCTATGTCCTCGAAGTCAATCCGCGGGCATCGCGCACGGTGCCATTTGTTTCGAAGGCGACTGGCCGCCCGTTGGCCAAAATTGCGGCGCGCTGCATGGTCGGGCAATCTTTGGCATCGCAGGGTGCGACCAAGGAAATCATTCCGCCTTACTTCTCGGTCAAGGAAGCTGTTTTCCCGTTCCGTAAATTCCCCGGCGTTGACTCGCTGCTTGGTCCGGAAATGAAATCGACGGGTGAGGTGATGGGGGTCGGAGAAAGTTTTGGTGAGGCTTTCCTTAAATCTCAGTATGCCGCGAGCGTTAAATTGCCACGTCAAGGCAACATCTTTCTGTCTGTTCGCAATCCAGAGCATCCCCAGGTCGCCGAGATTGGCGTTCGATTGCATGGCCTCGGCTTCAAATTGTTCGCCACGCGGGGTACTGCCAAAGCGATCGAAGATGTCGGCGTGCCAGTAACCCGGGTCAACAAGGTGGCGGAAGGTCGGCCGCATATCGTCGATATGATCAAGAATAAAGATATCCAATTGATCATCAACGTCGTTGAAGACAAGCGCGCGGTGAAAGACTCCTTTGCGATCCGTGCCGCCGCACTTAGCCAGAACATTCCCTATTTCACGACATTGGCAGGCGGCAAGGCCGCTTGTCTTGGCATGCAGGAACGACGGGAAATTACTGTCTATTCCCTGCAAGAGCTGCATACGCGTCTGCACTGATTCGAGGTAAATAAAATGACAAAAGTCCCCCTGACGGTCGTCGGCGCGGAGAAGCTGCGTAATGAATTGCAACGCCTGAAAAGCGTCGAGCGGCCGAGCGTGATCGCAGCAATTGCCGAAGCGCGTTCGCATGGCGACCTGTCGGAAAACGCCGAATATGACGCGGCGAAGGAAAAGCAGGGTTTTATCGAAGGCCGCATCAAAGATCTGGAAGGCAAGCTGGCTAATGCGCAGATCATCGATCCGGCGAACCTCGATGTCGAAGGTCGTGTCGTGTTTGCTGCGACGGTTGAATTGGTCGACGCTGAAACCGGGGAAAAAGTCCGTTATCAGATCGTTGGCGACGATGAGGCCGATATCAAGCAAGGCAAGATTTCCGTTGGTTCTCCGATTGCGCGCGCATTGATCGGCAAATACGCGGGTGATGTCGCCGATGTGCATGCGCCCGGCGGCTTGCGTCATTACGAGATCGTCGACGTCCACTACATCTGACGTGAGACGGCTACCTGATCTCCTGTCTGTCTGGGCGCTGACCTTATGGGTCGGCGGGCTCTGGGCAATCGGTTATCTGGCCGCGCCGATGTTGTTCTACAACCTGAGCGATCGCATGTTGGCCGGCATGCTGGCCGGCAAAATGTTCGCTGGTATCGCCTGGATCGGCATTGCATGCGGAATCTGGTTGTTACTGTTTCGCTTTGTCCGGTTTGGCGCCGGTACATTGAAACAAGCGTATTTCTGGATTGTCTTGCTGATGCTGTTGTTGACCCTGGCCGGGCATTTCGGCATTCAACCGATCATGGCACAACTCAAGGAAGCGGCTTTGCCGAAAGATGTCATGCAAAGCCTGTTCCGCGACCGTTTTGCAACCTGGCACGGCGTATCCAGCGTGGTCTACCTGATCCAAAGCCTGCTTGGGCTGGCCCTGGTCGCCAAACAGCATTCACGGTAGGCGAAGCTTCGGTTTCTTCGCCGGACGATAGATCAACAATAATTTTCCGATGTGCAGCACCGGGGCTGCGTTCAAGTTTTCACACAATTGCGCCAGATAAGCTTCACGCGCCTCGCGGTCATTACCCAGAACGCGTATCTTGATCAGTTCATGCGCGGCCAGTGCACATTCGGTTTCCTTGATGACGGCTTCACTCAGCCCTTGTGAGCCAATCATCACCACTGGTTTCAAATCGTGGGCCTGGGATTTGAGATATTTGCGCTGTTCTACGGTTAATTCGAGCATTCGGCTTCCTGTCAAAGGTGCAAAAAAAGGGAGCGATAGTAGTCCATGAGGTGTACTGAGTGAAACGGCAAGCTAAAAGTCGCGTCTGGCATCAACGCCACGTCAACGATTTCTATGTCAAACAATCGGTTGAGCAAGGTTATCGCTCGCGTTCGGCTTACAAGTTGATGGAGATCGATGATCGTGACCGGCTGTTGAAACCGGGTAGCGCGCTGGTCGATCTCGGCTGCGCGCCGGGCGGCTGGTGCCAAGTGGCGCTTGAGCGCATGAAAGGCCAGGGCCGCATCGTCGGAATCGACCTCCTTGAGATGGTCGGCCTGAATGGCGTCGAGTTCCTGCAAGGCGACTTCACCGAACAAGCCACCTTGAACGAGTTGGTGGAACGCTTGCAAGGCAACAAGGCTGATCTTGTATTGAGCGATATGTCCCCCAATATCACCGGAGTGATCATTTCGGATCAGGCGCGTATCTACTACCTTGCTGAATTGGCGCTGGAGTTTTCTGCAAACTGGTTGAAACCGGATGGCATTTTTCTGGTCAAGGTATTTCAGGGCGCGGGATTCGAGGATTACATGAAACAGATGCGCAGCGTTTTCAATGCTGTGATGGTGCGTAAACCGAAGGCATCGCGCGACAGTAGTCGTGAGGTGTATTTGCTGGGCCGGGGTCTGAAGCTGGACGACTCGATTGAACATGAGCCGGAATTCGACTAACTTCACCCTTCACTGCGGTAGTTGAGCCACAAAGGAGTCAAATTGAATAATCTTTTCAAAAATGTCGGTATCTGGCTGATTATTGCGCTGGTGCTGATGACGGTCTTCAACCAGTTCAACACGCGTCAAACCGTGCAGTCGCAGATCGACTATTCGACCTTCATCGAGCAGGTGCGGCAGGGCCAGGTCGCCAAGGTCACCATCGAGAACCACGTCCTGCGCGGCGTCGGCGTCGATGGTCGGCGCTTCACCACCTATGCGCCGTCGGATCCGTGGCTGGTGTCCGATCTGCTCAAGGCCGGCGTGCAGGTTGAGGCCAAGCCGGAAGAGCAACCATCGATGCTGATGAGCATTTTCGTATCGTGGTTCCCGATGTTGCTGCTGATCGGCGTCTGGGTATTTTTCATGCGCCAGATGCAGGGCGGCGGCAAGGGGGGGGCGTTCTCGTTCGGCAAGAGCAAGGCGCGTCTGCTTGATCAGGACAGCAATCTGGTCACCTTTGCTGATGTTGCCGGCTGTGATGAAGCCAAGGAAGAAGTCGGCGAACTGGTCGAATTCCTGCGTGATCCTTCGCGCTTCCAGAAATTGGGCGGCCGGATTCCGCGCGGCGTGCTGATGGTGGGTTCGCCGGGTACCGGCAAGACGCTGTTGGCCAAGTCGATTGCCGGCGAAGCGAAGGTTCCGTTCTTCTCGATTTCAGGTTCTGACTTTGTCGAAATGTTTGTCGGCGTCGGTGCGGCTCGGGTGCGCGACATGTTCGAACAGGCCAAGAAGCAATCGCCGTGCATCATCTTCATCGATGAAATCGACGCGGTCGGCCGTCAACGCGGTGCCGGCATGGGCGGCGGCAACGATGAACGCGAGCAGACCTTGAACCAGTTGCTGGTGGAAATGGATGGTTTTGAAGCGAACGTCGGCGTCATCGTCATCGCCGCCACCAACCGCCCGGACGTGCTCGACCCGGCGTTGTTGCGTCCTGGTCGTTTCGACCGCCAAGTGGTGGTGCCGTTGCCGGACATTCGCGGTCGTGAGCAGATTCTGTTGGTCCACATGCGCAAGGTGCCGATGTCGCAGGACGTCAAGGCCGACATCATCGCGCGCGGCACGCCCGGTTTTTCCGGCGCCGACCTGGCCAATCTGGTCAACGAGGCTGCGCTGTTCGCCGCCCGCTCCAACAAGCGCGTGGTCGATATGGAAGATTTCGAGCGTGCCAAGGACAAGATCATGATGGGTGCCGAACGCCGCTCGATGATCATGCCGGAAGAAGAGCGCAAGAACACCGCGTATCACGAATCCGGCCATGCCGTGGTCGCCAAGTTGATGCCGAAGACCGATCCCGTGCACAAAGTCACCATCATTCCGCGTGGACGCGCGTTGGGTGTCACCATGCAGTTGCCGATGGAAGATCGCTACAGCCAGGACCGCATACGTCTGATGTCGACCATTGCCGTGCTGTTTGGCGGCCGGATTGCCGAAGAGTTGTTCATGAACCAGATGACCACCGGCGCTTCCAACGACTTTCAGCGCGCTACTGATCTGGCGCGTCGGATGGTGACCCAGTGGGGCATGTCCGATGCGCTGGGACCAATGGTCTACGGTGAGGAGGAAGGTGAAATTTTCCTTGGTCGCTCGGTCACCACGCACAAGAGCGTGTCGGAAGAAACCATGCGCAAGGTGGATGAGGAAGTTCGCCGCATCATCGATCAGCAATATGCGCTGGCGCGCAAGACGCTGGAAGAGAATCGCGACAAGGTGGAGCGGATGACGCGTGCGCTTCTGGAATGGGAAACCATCGACTCCGTGCAGATCGACGCCATCATGGCCGGCGAAGAGCCGCATCCGCCGAAGCCGGTGACGCCGCCTGTCAGCAGCGCCAGCAATCTGCCGCCGAGTGCGCCGGCGCCTACCACCACCCCTGCGGAAGAGGCTTGATCCGCTGAATGTGGCATGCAAGATCAGGGGCGGCTTTTGCCGCCCCTGATCATTTCTGCAATGTGCCTGAGCGTGCCTGAGTGTCTATATTCCATGTCTTATTTTCAATGCGGGCGTTATTCCTTTCCTTTGTCGCAGCCCTTGGTAATGGGCATCGTCAACGTCACCCCGGACTCCTTTTCCGATGGCGGACATTATTTTTCGACTGAACGTGCGATTGAACACGGCCTGAAATTGAAGGCCGAGGGCGCCGACCTGCTCGACATCGGTGGCGAATCGACGCGTCCCGGCAGTGCGCCAGTCAGCGTCGAGGCGGAAATCGCCCGCGTGATCCCGGTGATTGAAGGCTTGCGCGGTGCCGATATCGCCCTCTCAGTCGACACCATGAAGCCCGAAGTGATGCGCGCCGCGCTGGCCGTTGGCGCCGACATGATCAACGATGTACAGGGTCTGGAGGCCGCGGGTGCTTTGGCTGCGGTGGCCGATTCCGATTGCGGCTTATGCGTCATGCACATGCGCGGCATGCCGGTGGATATGCAAAAAGATCCGGCTTATGGGGAAGTCGTTGCTGATGTCACCATTTATCTGCAACAGAGACTGGCTGCCGCGCAAACAGCAGGGATTGATCTCCAGCGCATCTTGATCGACCCAGGTTTCGGTTTTGGCAAGACGTTGGCGCACAACCTCGCATTATTCAAGAACCTTGCTCAATTGGCCGATATCGCGCCAGTCCTGGTTGGCGTGTCGCGCAAATCATTTCTCGGCAGCCTCACCGGACGCTCCACGCAAGATCGCCTTTTGCCCAGCGTCATCGCGGCATTGCTGGCCATACAGGGCGGGGCTTATGTGGTGCGGGTGCATGATGTGCGGGAAACGGTGGAAGCCATGCGGCTGTGCCAGGAATTAACAGATCATCAATTGGGAGTAAGACAATGAGCAGAAAGTATTTCGGCACCGATGGCGTGCGCGGCAAAGTTGGCGATGAGCCGATTACACCGGATTTCGCCATGCGACTTGGATACGCTGCCGGCAAGGTGCTGGTGGCGGCCGAGCATGATGCGTTGCACGGCGAACATCCCGCCGTACTGATCGGCAAGGACACGCGAATATCCGGCTATATGCTCGAATCGGCTTTGCAGGCCGGGTTGACGGCCGCCGGTGTCGATGTGCGGTTGACCGGGCCGATGCCCACCCCCGGTGTGGCGTATTTGACACGAGCACTGCGTTTGCAGGCCGGCGTGGTGATTTCCGCCTCACATAATCCGTATGAAGATAACGGCATCAAATTTTTCTCCGCGCGGGGCGCCAAGCTGCCGGACGAGGTCGAATTGGCGATCGAGGCTGCGCTCGATCAGCCGATGAAGACCGCTTCATCCAAGCAACTGGGTCGCGTCAAGCGAGTGGAAGCCGCTGCTGCGCGTTATATCGAATTCTGCAAGAGCACGTTCCCCACCGACATGGACCTGCGCGGCATGCGCATCGTCGTCGATTGCGCCAACGGCGCTGGCTATCACATCGCGCCGCATGTCTTTCACGAACTCGGCGCCGATGTCATCGCCATCGGCAACGAGCCGAACGGTTTCAATATCAACAAGGAATGCGGCGCCACCCATACCGACACCCTGTCGCGCGCGGTGCGCAAAAATCGCGCCGATGTCGGCATCGCGCTGGATGGCGATGGCGATCGGCTGATGATGAGCGATGCCAGCGGTGTAGTGATGGATGGCGACAAACTGATCTACGCCATCGCTCGCTATCGCAAGGAAAGCGGGCAACAGTTGGGCGGCGTGGTCGGCACCCTGATGACCAACTTGGGCGCTGAGCTGGCTTTGAAAGCGTTGGGCTGCGAATTCAAACGCGCCAATGTCGGCGACCGCTATGTGCTCGAGCTCATGCAGAAGAACGGCTGGCTGCTCGGTGGCGAGGCCTCAGGCCACATCCTTTGCCTGGACAAACACACCACTGGCGATGGCATCGTGTCCGCGCTGCAAGTGCTGGCGGCGTTGCGCGGCACCGGTCGTTCATTGGCTGAGTACACTCGCGATTGCCCCGCCTATCCGCAGATTCTGCTCAACGTGCGCGTCGCTCGAGGTTTCAAGACCGATGGTCATGCCGGCGTGGCGCAGGCGGTGGCGGAGGTCGAGGCTGAATTGGGCGATACCGGTCGGGTGGTGCTGCGTGCCTCCGGTACCGAGCCGCTGATTCGGGTCATGGTAGAAGGCCGCGATGAAGCGCAGGTGCGGCGCACCGCCGATCACATCGCCGATGCGGTGCGCCTGGCAGCAGAGGTGTAAGGGTTGAAAGAGTTGAAAGGAATGTGACGAGGATTTATTACAATCGTCACAAGCTTGTAATAATCAACAGATAAGCTGCGCTGGTCATTAACTGAAGACGCAACTGTCTGGAGATTGAATATGAATACCCAACGTACCCTGCTGAAAATGTCCACCCTGGCTGCCGCCATGTCGCTGAGTCTGTCCGCCCTGGCGGTCGATATCACCGGCGCTGGCGCGACCTTCCCCTACGCTGTCTACACCAAGTGGGCCGAAGCCTTCAAAGGTGCAACTGGTGATCAGGTCAACTACCAGGGCATCGGTTCTTCTGGTGGCATCAAGCAGATCAAGGCCAAGACGGTTGATTTTGGTGGGACCGATGCTCCCCTGAAGGAAGAGGAACTCGATGCGGCCAAGATGATTCAGGTTCCGACCGTGATGGGCGGTGTAACGATCGTGATGAACGTGCCCGGCATCGAATCCGGCAAGTTGAAACTGGATGGCTCGACAGCAGCCGATATTTTCCGTGGTGCGATCAAGAAGTGGAATGATCCCGCTATCGCCAAGCTGAACCCAGGCGTCAAGTTGCCTGATGTGGCCGTCACTGTGGCGCATCGCTCCGATGGTTCTGGTACCACCTTCGCCTTCTCCAACTACTTGGCCAAGCAGTCGATGGCATTCAGGCGCGATGTTGGCGCTGGCACCACTGTCAACTGGCCGGCCAATGGTGTCGGTGGCAAGGGAAACCCCGGTGTGGCCGCGAATGTGCAGAAGATCAGCGGCACCATCGGCTATGTCGATATCGCTGATGCGATGAAGAACAAGATGGACTTTGTCGCGTTGAAGAACAAGGCCGGCAACTACATCGTGCCAAATCAGGGGTCTGTCGCTGATGCCGCCGCCGGCGCCAACTTCAAGGTCAAGGGCATGGCCCCCGATCTGCTCGACCAAGGCCACAAGAATGCCTGGCCGATCACCAGTGCAACCTACATCCTGGCCTATGAAAAGGGTTCGGATGCTGCCAAGCAGAAAGGTGTCGTCGACTTCATCACCTGGTCGCTGAACAATGGCCAGAAGATGGCTGAAGAACTGGGCTTTGTGCCGCTTCCCGCCAATGTGGTGAAGATGGTTGAAGCCGAAATGAAGAACATCAAGTAAGACTTGTTTGAACCGTTCGGGCGCGGCGTTTTACCGCGCCCGAACTTTCTTCGGAAGCCTCTTTGTCTGACAAGGGGATTTCCGCAGAAAATTTAATCCGATCAGGAAATATCGCCATGAGCGAAGCGACAACCCAGATAGACCTGCATGCCCAGCAGGTCAAGAAATTCAAACTTCAGGACATGTTCTTCCATCAGGTTACCCTGGTGTTCGCTGCCATTGTGCTGGCGGCTTTGGTTGGTATTCTGATTTCGTTGGCGATCGAGGCGATGCCGGCGTTCCGGGAATTCGGCCCGGCATTCATCTGGACCAATGTCTGGAACGTGCCGGAAGACCAGTACGGCGCGTTGAGCGCAATCTATGGCACGGTGATGACTTCGATCATCGCGCTGGTCATCGCCGTGCCAGTCAGCTTCGGTATCGCCTTGTTTCTGACTGAAACCTGTCCGACCTGGTTGCGCCGGCCGCTCGGCACTGCGATCGAATTGCTCGCCGGCGTGCCTTCCATCATCTACGGTATCTGGGGCCTGTTTGTATTCGCGCCGCTGTTTGCCGAACATGTACAACCGCATATTCAGGCACTGGTGGGCGATACCCCGATTATCAGTGGTTGGTTCGCTGGCCCGCCTATCGGCATCGGCATCCTGACCGCCGGTATCGTGTTGGCGCTGATGGTGATTCCGTTTGTTGCCTCGGTCATGCGTGATGTGTTCGAGACCGTACCGCCGCAATTGAAAGAGTCGGCGTATGGCGTCGGTTGCACCACCTGGGAAGTGGTTACCAACGTTGTGCTGCCTTACACACGGGTTGGCGTCATCGGCGGCATCATGCTGGGCCTCGGTCGCGCCTTGGGTGAAACGATGGCGGTCACCTTCGTGATCGGCAATGCCAACCGGATTGTCGGCAGCCTGTTTTCGCCAGGCACCTCGATTGCCTCGACACTGGCCAACGAGTTCGGTGAAGCCGCTCCCGGCCTGCACATTTCGTCCTTGTTCGCGCTCGGTCTGGTGCTGTTCGTCATCACCTTTGTCGTGCTGGCCATTTCGCAATGGCTGATCAAGCGCGGCATCGCCAAACAAGGCAACTAGGAGCATCGTCATGCAGCTTTATTCTCGTCGTCTCCTGACCAATCAAGCCGGAATCGCGCTGTCGATGATCGCGATGGCCTTTGGCCTCGCCGCGTTGCTGTGGATTTTGTGGACGCTGTTCTACAACGGATTTTCCGCGCTGAGTTGGGACTTCTTCACCCAGGACACGCCCGCCCCTGGTAGCGAAGGTGGCGGTCTTCGTAATGCGATTGTGGGCAGTCTGATGATCATCGGAGTCACGATGGTCGTGTCGACACCGATCGGCATCCTGGCGGGTATTTACCTGGCCGAATTCGGCGCCACTTCCAAATTCGCCGCCACCACTCGTTTCGTCACCGACATCATGTTGTCAGCGCCGTCCATCGTGGTCGGCCTGTTTGTCTATGCCCTGATGGTGGCGACGCTGGGTGGCTTCTCGGGTTGGGCTGGATCGGTGGCTCTCTCGTTGATCGCGATCCCGGTGGTGGTGCGAACCACCGAGAACATGCTGTTGCTGGTGCCCACCGCGTTGCGGGAAGCGGCTTTTGCCGTTGGAGCACCGCGCTGGCAGGTATCGTTGAAAATCACCTTGCGTGCGGTCCAGGCCGGTGTTGTCACCGGCATCCTGCTCGCCATCGCTCGCGTGATGGGTGAAACCGCGCCGTTGTTGTTCACTGCCCTGAACAACCAGTTCTTCAGCACCGATATGTCGCAACCGATGGGCAACTTGCCGGTGGTGATCTTCCAGTTCGCGATGAGTCCGTATGACAACTGGGTCAATCTGGCCTGGGGTGGCGCGCTGTTGATCGCCTTGCTTGTGCTTGGCATCAACATCATTGCGCGTGTCATGTTCCGTAACAAATCTTCCGCCTGACGTTCACGCTGACGTTCACGTTAACCCCCCCGGAGTTCAATATGTCCGCCCCCAATACCACTGCCGACGGCGATGCGATCCTGTCCATCCGAGATCTGAATTTCTATTACGGCAATTTTCGCGGTCTGACCAATGTTTCATTGGATATCGCCAAAAGCCGCGTCACCGCTTTCATTGGCCCGTCCGGTTGCGGCAAGTCGACCTTGCTGCGCACATTCAATCGCATGTATGACCTTTACCCAGGCCAGCGTGCTGAAGGCCAGATCAATTTTCATGGCAAGAACCTGCTCGACAAGAAACAGGATGTGAATCTGGTTCGCGCCAAGATCGGCATGGTGTTCCAGAAGCCGACGCCGTTCCCGATGACGATCTACGAAAACATTGCGTTTGGTGTTCGTCTTTACGAAAAGTTAAATCAATCGGAAATGAATGACCGCGTCGAATGGGCGCTGCGCAAGGGTGCCATTTGGGAAGAAACCAAGGACAAACTGCAACAGAGCGGGCTTTCACTGTCAGGCGGCCAGCAACAACGTCTTTGTATTGCCCGCACCATCGCGGTGAAGCCGGAAGTGGTGCTGCTGGACGAGCCGACCTCCGCGCTCGACCCGATCTCCACCGCCAAGATCGAAGAGCTGATCAACGAGCTGAAGAACGAATACACCATCGCCATCGTCACCCACAATATGCAACAGGCGGCGCGGATTTCCGACTTCACCGCCTTCATGTATCTGGGCGAACTGATCGAATTCGGCAATACCGACAAGCTGTTCGTGAAGCCGACGCAGAAGCAGACCGAGGATTACATCACCGGCCGATTCGGCTGAAATTTTCAAATCGGGAAACTCGCGCTTCAGCAAGGGAACGGAGTCGATGCCGCTGATGCGGTATCGACTCCGTTCCCTTTGTCATAAATCCTTCATCTTCTTGTTGCCCTGGCTTGGTATGCTGACGGTTTGAATGTAGAACGTCATTTGCCGGTCATGCCATCAATCTCCGAGTTGCAGCGCACGTTGAATGATCTGCGGGTGAAAGTGACCGCAGGTCAGCAAGCATTGCTCAAGACTTGGCAGCCAATCCTGACTGATTCAGGTTATGCGCAGGATGCAGCCAATCTGGCTGCCTATATCGCTCTGCGACGTGAAGATCTCCGCACTTTTCAGGAACATCTGTCGGAGCTTGGCTTGTCGTCGCTTGGCCGCTGTGAAGGTCACGTTATCGCGACGCTTGATGCGGTTGCACAAGCAATCGACGCGCTCAATGGAACGTGTCCGACTGGCGCCGCGTTATTGAATCCGATGCGGGCAAATCGCCAAGGCGACAAGCGGCTGAAGCAGAACACGCATCGCCTGCTCGGCAAGGAGCTGAAACATCGGCGTACCCGCATCATGGTGACTTTGCCGAGCGCAGCGGCGGGCGAGATGCGTTTCGTGCGCGACTTGATCGAACGTGGCATGGATATCGCACGCATCAACTGCGCGCATGACGATGCCGCTACCTGGCGTTCGATGATTGACAACGTGCGCAGCGCGACCAAGGTGAGCGGTCGCGCATGTCTGATTCACATGGATCTGGCGGGGCCGAAATTACGCACCGGCGAAATGGCTGCCAGCCCAGGCCGGCTTCGCCTGAAACCCAGGCGAGATGATCGCGGTGACGCGCGTGCACCAGCCTATTTTCTGTTCGATGCCAGCGGTGAGCCCGGCGGCCCAGGTTTGCGTGGCGCTACCGGCCTGGCCGGATATCCGCGCATGAGCGTGGACCTAAGTTGGTTTGCTCGCTTGCAGTTGGGTGATCAGGTTGAAGTCACGGACACGCGCGGCAAGAAACGCATCCTCAATGTGCTGGAACGCATGGGCGAAGCGCACCTTCTTGCCTGTACCGCCGATTCGGTCTGGTTGGAGCAGGGGTGTGTGTTGAAACATCTTTCCGGCGAAGGCCGGCATCGACAAACCCTGGTGGGTGAACTGGAAGCCAGCCCGGAAGTGCTTCTGGTGCATATTGACGATACGGTTTTGTTATCACGCGACGATGCGCCGGGCGAGGTCGGTGACGAGGCCGGCTATGCTGGGCGGATTCCCTGCGCACAACCCGAAGTGCTGGATAGCCTGTGCGTCGGCGAACGCGTGTTTATCGATGATGGCCAGATCGGTGCTGAAGTCGAACGCCTGGATGACAAGGGCGCCTGGCTCAGAATTACTCGCGCCCGGCCGGAGGGCGACAAGATTCGCCCGGGCAAGGGATTGAATTTTCCTGATAGTCAGCTGGTATTGCCGGCGCTGGGCGAAAAGGATTTGCTGGACCTGGATTTCGTCGCTCGCGAAGCCGACATGGTGGGCTATTCTTTTGTTCAGACTGCTGCGGATATGGATAGTCTGGCGGACGCACTGGACAAGCGGGGAGCTGGCAATCTGGGCCGTATCGCAAAAATTGAAACCCAGCGCGCGGTGGCCAATCTGCCGGAAATTGTTGTACACGGAGCCAGTCGCGGCCCGTTCGGATTGATGATTGCGCGGGGTGATCTGGCGGTAGAAATTGGCTGGTCGCGTCTGGCTGAAATTCAGGAAGAGATTCTGTGGCTTGCCGAGGCGGCCCACGTACCGGTGGTATGGGCGACCCAGGTTTTCGAGCAACTGATCAAGGAAAACCTTCCGTCACGGGCTGAAATGACCGATGCCGCCATGTCGGAACGCGCCGAATGCGTCATGCTGAACAAGGGTCCGTTCGTGCTGGACGCGATCGCCATGCTGGACGATATTGCTCGCCGTATGCGCGCGCACCAGCACAAAAAATCCGCCCGTTTGCGGGCATTACATTGGTAAGGAAGCAAAAATATGTCCAACGCCGTTAAAAATATTGCCAAATTCATCCGCAGAAACCCGGAAGACAAGGCTTCTTCAGACCTCAGAGATCTCTGTAACGCCTTGGAGGCCTCCGCTTCGTTTGACCTTGGCTGCCTGTATAACCTGGACAGAAAACCGTTCGAACTGGCGATTGATCTGCTGGAAGAATGGCGCTTCGACCGGCATGTGTTCGAGCGCCGTTTGCAGAAATATCTGGATGAGCCGGCGGATCCGTCAGAGGACGATTGAGCGGCCTGCAACCTCGCGCAGCACGCTTTCAAACCGCTCCAGGATGCGATCCCAGCCGTGCTCCTGCATGGAGCGGCCGGCTTGTTGGCCGAGGCGCTGTCGTTCAGCGGGGTTACGCGCCAGATCAACTGCCGCGTTGATAAACGCGGCGTCGTCGCCGGGGGTGATCGCCCTGCCGTTTTCACCTTCCCGAATCAATATCTCCGCCGCCGCGCGCCGGTAGGCAAGCACGCTCAAGCCGCTGGCCAGGGCTTCGGTGAGCACATTGCCCCAGGTTTCAGAAAGACTGCCGAACAGGAACAGATCGGCGCTGGCGTAGTGGGCGGCGAGGTCTGCACCGATTCGCGCGCCGGTAAAAATATGTTCTGGATGGGCGGCGCGCAAGTTGGCCAACGCCGGGCCATCGCCGACCCAGATCATGCGCGCGCGCGGTTGAAAGGCGGCAATGGCGCTGAACGCCTGCGTCACCAAGCCCAGATTTTTTTCCGGGGCGATGCGGCCCACATAGAGACAGGCCAATTCGTCATCGGCCAAACCCCAGTGTTTGCGTAATGCAACATCGCGCCGGCCTGGGTGGAATAGATGCGTATCGACGCCGCGCCCGACGGCTTGCACATTCGGGATGCCGCGCGCGTCCAGTTGCGCGGCCAGTTCCGGTGTGGGCACCAGGGTGGCATGGCAGCGCCGATGCAAGGCATCCAGCCAGCGCGTCACCCACGGCATCAGCCAGCCGACGCCATAGTGGTTGCTGTATTGCGCAAAGTGGGTGTGGTAACCGGAAGTCAACGGCAGCTTGCGCGCACGCGCGGCATGCACGGCGGACCAGCCGAGCGGGCCTTCGGTGACGACATGCACGAGATCGGGACGCTGCTGATCCATCAGCCTGCCCAGGCGCCAATAAGCCGGCAGGCCGAGTCGCATGCCGGGGTAATTGGGAATCGGCAGGCCGCGCACCGTCCAGGTGTCCGCCTCCGGCTGATCATTGGGCTGGCGCGGGCGCACCAGGCCGACCCAATGGCCGCGCGCGCGCAGGCCTTGCACCAGGCGCTGCGTGGTCATCGCGACGCCGTTGATTTCCGGCGGATAGGTTTCGCTGACCAGCAGGATGCGCAGCGGTTTCATTCTGTTTCAGCGCGCCAGGTCGCGGTACAGCAGGGCCAGCTTCGCCGCCAGGGCCTGATCGGACCATTCCTTGGCATAAGTACGCGCCTCGTCGCCGAGACGGACGCGCGCCGCCGGATCGGCCAACAGATCGATCAGTACTTGCGCAAAGCCGGCGGGATTGTTCGGCGCGATGCGGCAACCGCGCCCCGGTTCCAGGATGTCCGCCGTGCCCATGATCGACAGCGCCACCACCGGACAGCGTTGCGCCATGGCTTCCAGCAACACCAGCCCCTGCGTCTCGGTGCGCGATGCGAAGATGAACACGTCGGCAGCGGCATACGCCGCGGGTAATTCTTGCTTGCGGTCGAGATAACCGAGAAAACGCACCTGATCGCGCAGGCCGAGCTGTGTCGCCTGCTGCTCCAGATCGGCGCGGGCGGGGCCTTCGCCGGTGATCAGGAAGAGCAGGCCGGGCAAGGAACGGCGGGCGATGCTGACCGTCTGCAGCAGGAAGTCGATGTTCTTCTCATGCGCCACGCGTCCGACAAACAGCGCGACCGGCCGCTCTGGGGCGATGCCATGGCGGGCGCGGAAATCGCCGGCATCGCCGGGTGCGAAGGCGCTTGCCGGCAAGCCGGTGGGCAGTACATGCAGCGGCCGGGTGACGCCGTATTCGCCTAGCCGCTCGCGCATCGCGGTGGACGGCACGATGACCGCATCGAGCGCATTGCACTGGCCGCGTGAAAAACGTCGCGCCAAGCCGCGCAATCCGGCCGCCGGCAGCCAGGGTATGTAGTGCTGCAGATATTCCTCGAACAGCGTGTGATAG
>JBBQQT010000060.1:0-18668 GCA_038215555.1 Burkholderiales bacterium
CGGGCAGCCAGTCTTCCACCGAGGGCGGCAGCAGGTACGGTGTCTTGCGGTCTACGGGGCGGAAGCGGCTCATGCAGGGCGATGTTTCGTTGGGGTGGCAGGATTATCGGGTATCAGGGGAAAGTCCGACAGGCTGCTAGCCATTGACGATTTCCTCCGCCAGCATCGCCGCGCCGTTATCGGTCATCAAAGCGCGCGGCAGACCGCGCTTCATGAACGCCTGCCTGAGGCCATGCACCAGGCTCTCGGCGGTCTGGGGTCACCCCTTCGCCATCACGATGCTTGATCGTCCAGACAGTGAATGCCATCGCGGGCGGTGACTGTACTCAGTGTAGGGATCGCCGGACTTGCTGCTACGGGTTTGGGTGCACCGAATAAACATGGCTCGATGATGCGCCAAATTCCGGGTTTTGGATCATCTTGTTAATAATACTATGGCACTACATTTCACTTTTTTTACACAATCCAGCATTCATGCGGGTTTGCGGCCGGTTTGGCCGGGAAAAGGGGTGAAAGTTGACAAAGATGGGCTATGACCCCATTGGAATCGCCAAGCGGTAACCTGGAATCAGAACAGGCGATCCTCTCCGCATGTTGGATGAGATTTCTAGCGCCCCCTTTGATCTGCGATCATCGGCGATAGGCGTCACCGATCGCATCAAAACACGACAAACACAACCTACTTGGTTAATATTCGCACATGGAAAAAAGCACGCCTCACTGCAAGCTGTCAGTCGTCAAAGCCATGATCGAAGCTGGGATGGTGCGATCAACGCATGCCGCTCGCAAGGGTGCTACAGCATTGGGATTCGACTTCAACAGTATGCTGGCTGTTGTATTGGCACTGACCACTGACGATTTCTACAAGAGCATGACGACGCACGCCGACCACCGGATTTGGCAAGACGTATATCGACCAACGACGCCAGCCGGAGATGTTTATCTGAAACTTACGGTCATTGATGATGTTCTTATCGTGTCCTTCAAGGAGCTATGAAATGAAATGTCCATCTTGCGCGACGGCGGAACTGGTACATGACACTCGCGACATGCCGTACACCTACAAAGGGGAGACAACCGTTCTTCCGCAAGTGACGGGTGACTTTTGTCCTGCCTGCGATGAATCCATCCTGGATGCGGCGGAATCCCGCCGTTCGATGCATCTGATGCTGGAATTCAACAAACAGGTGAATGCGTCGATTGTCGACCCAGGCTTCATTGCGAGTGTGCGCAAGAAGCTCGCGCTTGATCAGCGGGAAGCCGCCGAGATTTTTGGCGGTGGCGTCAACGCCTTCTCACGCTACGAAAATGGCAAGACCAAGCCTCCCTTGGCATTGGTGAAGTTACTCAAAGTGCTTGATCGGCATCCCGATCTACTGGCCGAAGTCAGGGCTGCATAAGATAACTATCCCCAATAGTTGGCGGCTGCGGCCGAAGCATGCCGGCCAGCCGGCGGGTGAAGGTTGTCAACGCCACATCACCACTGCCGAATCAGACTGCCTTCGCCACCAGCACCGGGCACTTCGCCTGCACTACGACCTGTTGCGAGACGCTGCCGATCAGGATGCGATCGAGGCCGGTGCGGCCGTGGCTGCCCAGGACGATCAGGTCGCAGTCGTTTTCTGCGGCGGCTTCGACGATCGCTTTTGCCGGGTTGCCTTCCTTGACTACGCTGTCGGCCGCGACGCCGTCCTGGCGCAGCAGGTCGCGCACGCGGTCGGCCATGGCCTGAACCATGTCGCACTTGAGGTCGTCATTGGCGCAGACCGAGAGCACGGTGACCGGCAGGCCGCAACGTTTGGCGAGGATGCCGGCGGAGACGGCGGCGGCATCGGCGAAGCGGGAACCATCGACGGCGAGCAGGATGCCTTTGTCCCACATGCCGGATTCCTTCGGCACCACCAGCACGCTGCAATGCACGTGACCGATGACGCGGGCGGCGGCTTCGCCCAGCATCAGGCGTTCCAGCCAATGCACGCCGCGCCGGCCCATGATCACCAGATCGGCCTGACTTGCCTCGGCTTGCTTGGCGATTTCGCGCACCGGCTCATCGCCGTAGCGCAGCACCGGCGCACAGTTGACGCAGGCGGTGCCGGCCTGTTCTTCCACCTCGCGCAGCACCGCGCGGCCTTGGTCCTCGGCTTGTTGCACGCCACCAGGGTTGTACATGGCGTAGTCAGGCAGGGTTTTCGCCATGTGCATGACGGTGAGATGCGCGCCACAGCGGCTCGCCATGTGCAGCGCCGCCTTGACCGCGCCGGCGCTGACTTCGCTGCCATCGGTGGCGAGCAGCAGGTTATCGAATCGCGCCAAGGGTGAAAGCTGGGCCGTCATGAATCTCTCCTGTTGGGAATGGACCTACATCAGCATAGTGAATGAAATCGCCGCACGCCTTGGAGAATTACTTGCGTCGGGCTCGGGTAGGTTGCTCGGGTTGCTGAATTGCCGCTTGACTTCGACGCCATATCGGCCTCGATCAGGCGCAATCCGAGTGCAAAGTTGTCGCCCAACGGCTGCGCGCCGATCTGTTCCAGTTCACGCTGTAGCAGCACCGAGAAGCGGCCGCCGACAAAGACCGGCACGCCGGCGGATTCGACCAGTTGGCTGATCTCGTTCAGGTTGGCTGCTATCTGGGCCGGCTCGACCGGGCGACGGAACCGCGCGTTGCGCCGCAATATGCGTCTTATAAAACACGCAAAATGCACAACCCATGCAAGCCGGCTACCAGTCCAGGGTTATGGTTTTGCCGCCAGACCCGCGCTGAATCAGATCACCCGCCCGAGCAATACGCTTGCCAGCAACAGCTGTGGTTTCTCTTACGGCGTAGCAGGCAGTTGTTGACGCCAACGGCTACCCAGGTCGGCTGACCTTTGCCAGGATGTCGAAAAACACTCCGTCAACCGCCCCGGATCCAACCATTCCGGAGTGACGACCAAGCCGGGGTCCAGTGCAGTGGGCTCAATAGAATCAACAGCTTCTGGTCCCCGGCCTACGCCGGGGTGACGGTAATTTTAAAATTTTCACGTTCTTCGACACCCTGTTACAGCCAACCCGGTCAGCGAAGACTGAAAAAAATCGGCTACTCGTACGCTTCCGCTTTCGCCAACCGGACGAAGCGGGATAACAGGCCGGCGGATTCCGGGGTATCGACCAAACCAGCCCGGATTGCCGCTGCATCAATGCCGGCGGTCTGCAGGACAGGCGTGAAGTGATCCAGATAAACCGCCATCCGCGCCGGGTTGAATTCGGGATGAAACTGCACCCCCCAGGCGCAAACACCAACCCGGAAAGCATGTGTCGCTTCATGTTCGTTACTCGCCAACAACGTGGCGCCTGACGGCAGCTTGCTGACAGTCTGGGCGTGAACAGCATGCGCACTAAAGTGTTTTGGCATGACAGCGAACAGCAAGTCGCTCTCGGCAGCGGCGTGCAAACCGATGTCGACACAACCAATCTCGCGGCCCCGGGGATGGAAATCAACCTTGCCGCCCATTGCCCGCGCCAGCATCTGATGGCCGAAGCAGATGCCCAGAAACGGCACTTGCGCAGTCACCACGCGCCGGGTCCAGTCGGACAGCCGAATCATCCAGGGCAGATCGTCGGTGATCATCGCGTGCGCGCCGCTGATCACGACGCCGGCACATTCAGTCGGCGGCGGCAGCTTGGCAGCGTCACTCGCGTTGATCACACGCACTTCGGTTTTTGGCAGGCCTAAACCGGCGACCAGCCAGTCTTCGAAATCGCCTGTTTCAGCGACGTTTTCCGGGAACGTGCTGCCGGCTTTGATGATGCAGATGGGGGGAGTGGAGGCAGCGGACTTCATAAGCGAGGCAAAATGCGAGAACGGAAAAGGGCATCAATTATCAAACATCCGAGTGACAGTCACACCAACATCGAGCTGGTGCGTACCGCCTCCGTAGATCACGCCTTTCAATGGCGCAACATCGCCGTAATCACGACCCCAGGCCAGGGTCAAATGACCCTCGCCGATCGCCGTGCCGTTGGTGGGATCGAAATCGAACCAGCCTTGCCCGGGCAGGTAGACGCCGATCCAGGCATGCGAGGCATCGGCGCCGGTAAGGATGGGCGCGCCGGGCAGTGGCGTGGTTTCCAGATAGCCGCTGACATAACGCGCGGCCAGGCCGAGCCCGCGTAAACCGGATAGCGCCAGATGCGCGAAGTCCTGGCAGACGCCATGCCGCTCGGCGAGGACCTCGGCGATGGGGGTGTCGATTTGCGTGGCGTTCGGGCTATAGGCGAATTCGGCGTGGATGCGGGCGGTCAGATCAGCCACGGCATCGAGCAGCGGCCGACCGGGGCTGAAGCTGCGCCGCACATAGTCGGTGGCGGCGGTTTCATAGGGCACATGCGGTGACGGCAAACAGTAATCGCGCGCCGCGACACAGACGGGGTCCGGTGCCGTCTCGCCACCATAAAGCGGCTGGGTCAGAATCTCCACCACCGACTCCCAAGCCGGCATCAGCTCCGCTTGCGGCTGCGCGCTGCGCTCGATCAGGCTGCATGCGGTCACACTCAGGCTCTGATGTGGCTGGCGCAGGTTGAACCAGACCACGCGATTGCCGAAGGCATCTTCGCGTTCACGGTAATCATCGACAAACGGGGTCATCACCAGCGTGCGTTCCAGCACACGCTGGCTGGCTGCAGTACGCGGCAATAACCGCGCCTCACCATAGTTGAGGCCAACCATGTTGGCGTAGTGATAGGTGTTGACGTGTTCGATGCGAAAGCGGCTCATGGCAGTCTGGCTTGGGGGATCATTGGCGCGGCGGCAGCGGGCGGAGTGCATACAACTCTTGCACATGCGTGAACCAGGTATGAGAAATGCCATCCGAAGCCGCGGTCAACTGCCCGGAAATCTCGCTCAGCGTCGCGATCAAACCCTGGCGCGCCTGACCATCGACGCGCCAATCCTCGATGTTCGCCTCGGCAGCGTAAATCCGTTCTTCGGCGCTGAACAGCGGCCGTTCCGCGTTGCAGCGCTGGCCGGCATGCGTCAACTCGGTCAGATGGCGGCGCGCAGTATGGATCTGGTAGATCAATGCACGCGGACTTTCGACATCCCACAGCAGAAGTTCAAGCACACCGGCAAGGAACGGCTCGGCGCGGTATCGCCGGCGGAAAGTGATCAGACTGTCCGAACTGGCCAGCACCAGCGACAGGCTCTCGCGTTCGGCTTCGCCGGTCAGCCGCGATTGCAGTGTCTGCGTCAGCAGAGTCGATTGAGTCAGGCCGCGTTCGATGCGGCGGCCAAGATCGAAATAGCGGAATCCGCTTTCACGCGGCAAGGTTTCTGACGCCAGACCAGCGAGACCAGCCAGCGCATCGACCAGGCGACCGAGCCAGAGATCGATACGCTCATGGCTCCCGCCGGCTTTACGCGGACGTTGGCCCCAATCCCGCTCGACCCGATCCAGCAGCCGCCAGATCGCCACCGACCAGTATTCTCGCGTGCCGTAGGCGCAGCCCAGCAAACATCGCACGGTATGCGCCAGATTGCCCGGGCGCTCCTGCTGTGTCGTCAGTTCGCGCACGCAGGCGGCCAGGTCGTCGTGCTCCTTGCAACCGCAATCGCCCGGGGCATATCCCATCAAGCGCATCAACGCATGCAGCACCGGCTCCAGGCCTGGCGCAGTTTCTTCCTCCCATAAGCCATCCAGCACCGCGCGCAGCAAACGGGTCACGGCCTCGGCGCGTTCGAGATAGCGGCCAGTCCAGAACAGATTGTCCGCCGCCCGGCTGGTGAGAATTTCATTCTCACGCCGACTGCTTGCCGTTTGCGGCGAGGCTTGCATGAATGACGGCATGCTTTGCCGCATTGAATTCGGCATCATGATCTGGGTTGCCATTTGGGTCTCCAGCCCCGGCAGCGTCGCCTGCAGCGCGTTCAAGTCCACCGGCACATGCCCGGTCAGCGTTTGGGAGAAGGCTTGCGCCATGCTGAGCATGCCCTGCGTCCGTCCAACCTCTTCCACCGGGGTCACCCAGGTATCCTTGTTCAGCGCGCCAGTCTGGGCGGAAAGTTTATGTCCGCTGCTGCAACGCGTCAGGCCACCCGGCAGCGTCGCATAGCCTTCGCCGTGACTGACCAGAAAAGTGCGCAAGCTGGCCCGGTAGGGCAGCAGGCGGCCGTTATGCAAAGCCGGCGTGGTGGAAGGCTGCAACGGTTCCTGGCCAACAAACAGATGCGGCCGTGCCAGGATGCGCGCACGCCAGGCGGCCAATTGCTTTCGATCGAGATCGGGGCCGAACACCGTCTCGCTCGTCTGGCCGCGATGGATCGGTTTCAACACCAGGCGATGCAGATTGGCCAGCACATGTTCGCGCTCGCGTTGCTGACCGCACCACCAGGTCGCCGCACTCGGCAACAACAGCTTTTCGCCCAGCAAGGCTTTCGCCAGCACCGGCAGGAACGGGATCAACGCCGGGTTTTCCAGCAAGCCGCTGCCAAGCGGATTCGCCATCGCCACATTGCCGCGCCGCACCGCTTCGACCAGACCGGCAACACCGAGACGCGAGTCCTGGCGCAGTTCAAGTGGATCGCACCACTCTTCATCGACCCGGCGCAGGATCACATCGACCGGTTTCAAACCCTGCACCGATTTCAGCCAGACGCGGCCGTCGCGCACGGTCAAATCATCGCCTTGCGCCAGGTTGTAGCCGAGGCGGGCGGCGAGATAGGCATGCTCGAAATAGGTTTCGTTGGCCGGTCCCGGCGTCAGCACGACGACTTCGGAATGCTCGCGCGCGACATTCCCCAAGCCGTTCAGCGCACCGCGCACCGCTTCCAGCCAGGGATTCAGTTTGGCGACGCTGGCATCTTCGAGAAACTCGGGAAACGTGCGCGCCATCACGGTGCGATTTTCCAGCGCGTAGCCTGCACCAGAGGGTGCTTGCGTGCGGTCGGCCATGACCCAGATACGGCCATCCGGACCGCGCACCAGATCGGCGGCATAAAAGATCAGTTGCCGTTTATCGGCCGCAAACGCGCCCAACAGCGGCCGCAGATAGCCGGCATGGGCAAAAATCAGATCCGGCGGCAACAAGCCGCGTTTAAGCAGGGTTTGCGGGCCGTAAAAATCACGCAGGATGAGATCGAGCAAGCGCGCGCGCTGCGCCAGACCGGCTTCGATCTGCTGCCATTCGGCGACATCGAGCAACATCGGAATCGGGTCGAGTTCCCAGGTGCGCGAGTAGCCGCGCGGGTCGTTATAGACGTGGTAGGTGACACCGTTTTCGCGCAGCAAGCGCTTGATCCGCTGCCCGCGTGACGACCAGTCACGCGCACCGAGTTCGGCCAGGCCGTTGACCAGGTCGCGCCAATGCGGCCGCACGCCGGATTCGGTATCCCACATCTCGTCCCAGACATCGGGCAGGGGCAGGTAATCGGGCGTGCTGGGCATGATCAGGCTGGGCGTATTCATGACTATCGATATACCGCATCGTGGTCGCCCACATTGATCGGGATGATTTCCTGTTCGGTTATCAGCATTTCCAGGGTGATGCGGTAAGCCAGGTTGATCGAAACGGAATGCAGGCCGGCCAACCTTCCGCTTAACGCATGCAGACGCAATGAAGGATGGTGCGGATTGGCCTCCAATAGTTGCAAGGTTTTCAAGTACAGGCTCGACAGTTCGGGGTGGCGCTTGATGAAGCGTTTGGCACGTTTTTCGTAGTCCTCTGTGAAAACCAGGGTGTAAGCCATGCCACTGACTTATTCGACTGCTTCGGCCGCAATTTCAGACTGGATTCTGGCCAGATGCGCCTCTGGCGTCTCTTTGCGAAAACGCCCTGCCGCCAGATCAACCCGCGACTGCGCCAACGCGGCTTCCAGTTCGCACTCGCGCAGATAGTGATATTGGGCAAGTTCCATCACCACATAACGCTCGACCCCGCGCACAGACACTACGGCTTCAGTGTCATGCGCCAGTGCGGCTTCGATGGCGGCGATGCCTCGTGTTTTTAGATCATTGGCAGTCAGTTGGGGCATAGCGCGCTCCATCAACAAAGATGAATCGTATTATATAAAAAGCGATTCATCGTACATACAAAAGCACTGTTATCCGACTATTCCGGCATCCGCCTTAAATCCAGCGTGTACGGATACTCGTGCGTCCGCTCTTCCGGCGGCGGTGCCATTGGGCGCAGGCCGCTGCCGGTCGGGATGAATTCCGCCAGCCGTGCCAGGTCGGGCGGCACCGGTACCGGGCCGGGTGTGTGGTTCCAGTCCTGGTAGCGGTTGACGCGGCGCGATTCGGCTTCGCTGGCGTTGATCGGGAACACGTCGTAGCTGCGGCCGCCGGGATGGCTGACGTGATAGGCACAGCCGCCGATGGCCTTGCCGGTCCAGGTGTCGATCAGGTCGAGGATCAGCGGCGAGTGGATGCCGATGGTCGGGTGAAGCGCGGAGGGCGGCTGCCAGGCGCGGTAGCGGATGCCGGCGACGTATTCGCCGTGGCGGCCGGTCGATTTCAGCGGCACACGGCGGCCGTTGCAGGCCAGCACATAGCGGCTGTCGGTGAGGCCGTTGACCAGCACCTGCACGCGTTCCACCGACGAGTCGACGAAGCGCGCGGTGCCGACGTTGCTCAACTCCTCGCCCAGCACATGCCAGGGTTCGATCGCGGTGCGCATTTCGATTTCGATGTCGTCGATCTGCACCGTACCGATGCGCGGGAAGCGGAATTCGATGTACGGATCCAGCCACTCGGCCTGGAACGGATAGCCGGAGTCCTGGATGTCGCGCACCACGTCGAGCAGATCGGCGCGGATGTAATGCGGCAGCATGAAGCGGTCGTGCAGCTCGGTGCCCCAGCGCACCAGCTTGTGCCGGTAAGGTTTGTCCCAGAAACGCGCCACCAGGATGCGCAGCAGCAGGATTTGCGCCGCGCTCATCTGCCAGTGCGGCGGCATCTCGAAGCCACGGAATTCGACCAGCCCCAAGCGCCCGGTCGGGCTGTCCGGCGAATACAGCTTGTCGATGGAGAACTCGGAACGGTGCGTGTTGCCGGTGAGATCGACCAGCAGGTTGCGCAACAGACGGTCGACCAGCCAGAGCTGGCTGGTTTCGTCACCGGACGTCAGTTTCGGCATCTGCTGGAAGGCGATTTCCAGCTCGTACAGCTTCTCGTCGCGGCCTTCATCGACGCGCGGCGCCTGGCTGGTGGGGCCGATGAACATGCCGGAGAACAGGTAGGACAAGCCGGGGTGATGCTGCCAGTAGCTGACCAGACTCATCACCAGATCCGGCCGGCGCAGCATCGGGCTGTCGGCCGGTGTCGCGCCGCCGAGCGTGACGTGGTTGCCGCCGCCGGTGCCGGTGTGGCGGCCGTCGAGCATGAATTTTTCCGTGGTCAGCCGCGCCAGCCGCGCTTCTTCGTACAGCACGCGGATGTTGCCAACCATGTCGTCCCAGTTGCTCGCCGGGTGGATGTTGACTTCGATGACGCCCGGATCGGGGGTGACCATCAGTCGTTGCAAACGCCAGTCGCGCGGCGGCTCGTAGCCTTCGAGGATGATCGGCGTCTTCATTTCCGTCGCCACCGTTTCAATCGCGCCGGCCAGTTCCAAATAGTGTTCCAGCGCCGACAGCGGCGGCATGAAGATGCGCAGCACGCCGCCGCGCGCCTCGACACACAGTGCGGTGTGGATGACCTTGACCTGAACCGGCGCATCGGCCAATCCCTGCGCCTGAATCTCCGGATGTGCATTCACCGCCGGCTTGAACTCGGCATAGCGCTGGGCGACTTCGCCATAGTCGTCGGCCAGCTTTTCGCGTGGCGCGAACATGTCGAGCGGGATCGGGGTTTCGCGTTCGGCGGCGGCCACCCAGGGCAGGCTGTCCAGCGGCAGACGCAAACCCATCGGCGAGTCGCCGGGCAGCAGGTAAAGACGGCCGCGACGGAAGGTCCAGACGCTGCTCTTCCACAAGCCGGCAACGCCATCCCAGGCAATCGGCAACACATAGCCGACCGGCTCATCCAGCCCGCGCGCCAGCTTGGCGGCCAGCGTGCGCCGTTCCAGCGGGTCTTTCAGGTTGACCTTGGCCGGATCGAGGTTGTCCGGGATTTCCGCTTCCTTCAGCAGGTAGTGCAGCGCATCTTCATAGCCGGCCTGCGCGAAAGTCGGCGCCAAGCCCAGTTTGGCCGTCAGTTTTGCGCTGAATTCCGCCGCCATCGCGGTAGTGTGCCCATACGGCTTGCCTTCATCGGCCAGCAGCTTGGGGTTCTTCCACAACGCCACGCCGTCGGTGCGCCAGAAGATGCCCAGCGCCCAACGCGGCAGCGGCTCTCCGGGATACCACTTGCCTTGGCCGGAGAACTTCAGACCATTCGGCGCGAAGTGTTGAGTCAAGCGGTTCCACAAATCCTGCGCCCGTTCCAACTTGTGTTGGCCCAATGCTGCGGTGTTCCATTGCGCTGATTCCATGTCGTCGATGGAGACGAAAGTCGGCTCGCCGCCCATGGTCAGGCGCACGTCGTATTCGTCCAGCTTGGCATCCACCGCGCGGCCGAGCGCATCGATCGCAGCCCATTGATCGTCGCGATACGGCTTGGTCACGCGCGGGTCTTCGTGGATGCGTACGACGCTGTTGTCGAAGCTGAAACTGACTTCGCACTCGTCCATCGCGCCAGTCACCGGCGCGGCACTGACCGGGTCCGGCGTGCAGGCCAGCGGAATATGGTTCTCGCCAGCGAACAGGCCGGAAGTCGGGTCGAGGCCAATCCAGCCGGCGCCCGGCACATACACCTCGGCCCAGGCATGCAGGTCAGTGAAATCCGCTTCCGGACCGGACGGACCATCGAGCGACTTCAGATCGGCGGTGAGTTGCACCAGATAGCCGGACACGAAGCGCGCGGCAAAGCCCAGGTGACGCAGAATCTGCACCAGCAGCCAGGCGCTGTCGCGGCAAGAACCGCAAGCCAGCTTCAGTGTTTCCTCGCAAGTTTGAATGCCCGGTTCCATGCGAATGTTGTACTTCAGCGCCTTCCAGACCATCTGGTTGAGTTCGACCAGAAAATCCTGTGTACGGCGCTTGGTCAGGTCGACGTCTTTCAGCCAGGCCATCAGCAGCGGGCCGGATTCGCTCAATTCGCAATATGGCACCAGTTCCTTGGCCAGTTGTTCGTCGTACTCGAACGGATACTCGGTGGCGTATTCCTCCAGAAAGAAGTCGAATGGATTGATCACGGTCATGTCCGCGATCACCTCCACTTCGATAGCGAAATGCGTGGTCTTCTCCGGGAACACCAGACGCGCCAGATAGTTGCCGAACGGGTCTTGCTGCCAGTTGATGAAGTGCTTCTCCGGCAGGATGCGCAGCGAATAACCCAGGATCGGCGTGCGGCTGTGCGCGGCGGGGCGCAGGCGCAGGATGTGCGGCGCCATATTCACGGGCCGGTCGTATTGGTAGTGGGTCTTGTGGCGGATGGCGACGCGGATGCTCATGGCAAGGGGTTCCTCTAGGTGACAAACTTGTTCAGCAAGAATCACGCCGGCTGGGTGAAATGCATCTGGCCGAAAAAAAACGCCACGCGAGGGGATGCGTGGCGATGGGAGGGAGGAGACCAGCCAGTTCTTGTTGTGGAGCAGATTAACAAGCACTGGCAGAGACTTAGCAAACTTGATGCCAGAGCAATGAAAAACACGCAACGGGCTCAGAGCACGCGTAAACAGGGCTGCGCGCGGAGTGGCATATGAACTGGATTGGCTGGAGCGGCAGAAACTCGCACCATGTCAGTGCGCCTTGGCATCAGACTGGAGCATGGCAAATCTGAGGCGGGTGCCATTTAGCGCGCCGCCAGGACAGCGGCGGTATAGCGCCCCGCATGGATCAGTCGGCGTAGCGGGCGAAAAAGGCTTCCATTTACGTATTCGGCACAAATTCACCCCGGTCCGCCTGGGCCAGCCCTTCACGCAAGCGAGCCATGGCCCAGCGTTCATGCGACAGGTAGGCGGCCAACGCTTCATTGAGCATGTCGGTTTCAGCCCGGTGGGATTCTTCCGCCAGAGCGTGCAGACCGGCGCGGATGTCAGGACGAATAGTCAGGGTATCGGCTTGCATGTAACGCTCCCCAAAATTGATGAAGCGATGTTACCGCCACTATGGCGGTGCCCATAACCCTTCTGTTCCCGAGCTTGTCATCACAACTCCTGAAACAAGCCGGCACGGATGCCCGCGTAACAAAAGCAAAACCCCGCCGTAGCGGGGTTTTGCTTTTGTGTTGAAAACCGGGCCGAAGCCCAGTTTGTAGCCGGTAAAGCCGGACTTAGAAGTCCATGCCGCCCATACCGCCCATACCGCCGCCCATGCCCATGTCGGGGGCGCCGCCGCCCTTCTTGTCTTCCGGCAGATCCGACACCATGCAATCGGTGGTCAGCATCAGGGAAGCGACAGAAGCTGCGTTCTGCAGTGCAATGCGGGTCACCTTGGTGGGGTCCAGCACGCCCATTTCCATCATGTCGCCGTACTCGCCAGTCGAGGCGTTGTAGCCGTAGTTGCCCTTGCCTTCGAGCACCTTGTTGACCACCACGGAAGCTTCTTCGCCGCAGTTGTAGACGATCTGGCGCAGGGGCTCTTCGATCGCACGCAGCACGATCTTGATGCCGGCATCCTGATCGTGGTTGTCGCCCTTCAGGTTGGTGATGACCGAACGCGCACGCAGCAAGGCCACGCCACCGCCAGCCACGATGCCTTCTTCCACCGCAGCACGGGTCGCGTGCAGGGCGTCTTCAACACGGGCTTTCTTTTCCTTCATTTCGATTTCGGTGGCCGCGCCGACCTTGATCACCGCAACACCGCCGGCCAGCTTGGCCTTGCGCTCTTGCAGCTTTTCCTTGTCGTAGTCGGAGGTGGCTTCTTCAGCCTGCTTGTTGATCTGGGTGACACGGTTCTTGATCGCATCGGGAGAACCCGCGCCGTCGATGACGGTGGTGTTTTCCTTGCCGACTTCGATCCGCTTGGCACGACCCAGGTCGGTCAGCGCGGCTTTTTCCAGGGACAGGCCAACTTCTTCCGCGATCACGGTGCCACCGGTCAGGATGGCCATGTCTTCCAGCATCGCCTTGCGACGGTCGCCGAAGCCGGGAGCCTTGACGGCGCAGGTCTTCAGGATGCCGCGGATGTTGTTGACAACCAGGGTGGCCAGCGCTTCGCCATCGACATCTTCGGCGATGATCAGTAGTGGTTTGCCAGCCTTGGCGACTTGCTCCAGCACCGGCAGCAGGTCGCGGATGTTGGAGATTTTCTTGTCGAACAGCAGGACGTAGGGCTCATCCAGCACCGCCATTTGCTTCTCGGCGTTGTTGATGAAGTAGGGCGACAGATAGCCGCGATCAAACTGCATACCTTCGACCACTTCCAGTTCGGACTCCAGGCTGGTGCCGTCTTCCACGGTGATGACGCCTTCCTTGCCGACCTTGTCCATGGCGCCGGCGATGATGTCGCCGATGGTGGAATCAGAGTTGGCGGAAATGGAGCCGACCTGGGCGATTTCCTTGTTGGTGGTGCAGGGCTTGGAGATGTTCTTCAGCTCGGCGGTGATGGCGATCACGGCCTTGTCGATTCCGCGCTTCAGGTCCATCGGGTTCATGCCGGCGGCAACGAACTTCATGCCTTCGTTGACGATGGATTGAGCCAGCACGGTGGCGGTGGTGGTGCCGTCACCGGCGATGTCGGAGGTCTTCGAAGCGACCTCTTTCACCATCTGCGCGCCCATGTTCTCCAGCTTGTCCTTCAGCTCGATTTCCTTGGCTACGGACACACCGTCCTTGGTCACGGTGGGGGCGCCGAAGGAGCGATCCAGCACCACATTACGACCCTTGGGGCCGAGTGTCACTTTGACCGCGTTGGCCAGGACATTGACGCCAGCGACCATGCGGGCACGGGCGGAATCACCAAAACGTACGTCTTTAGCTGCCATTCTTAATTTCTCCAGATTGCTGTTTAAGGGAGGGAGGCTGGGTTAAAAAACCTCAGGCCTCGACCACGCCCATGATGTCTTCTTCACGCATGACGAGCAGTTCCTGCCCATCCATCTTCACGGTCTGGCCGGCGTACTTGCCGAACAGCACGCGGTCGCCGACTTTCAGCGCCATCTCGATCAGCTTGCCGGAATCGTCGCGCTTGCCGGGGCCAACAGCGACAACTTCACCCTGATCGGGTTTTTCAGTCGCGGTGTCGGGGATAACGATGCCGGAAGCGGTTTTACGCTCTTCTTCCATGCGCTTGACGATGACGCGATCGTGCAACGGACGAATCTTCATTACTTAACTCCTACAGTATTTCGTGTTTGAACAAGGGGGGTCGATTGGGAGTGAGCGATTAGCACTCAACTCCAACGAGTGCTAATGGTAGGGATGCAACAGCGGTATTTCAATAGCAACGATCAGGCTATTTTTTTGTTGCGGAAATAAGAACGAGGGTATGAGACCCAGAATGCCAACTTCGAAACGGCTCAAAAAGCCGCCTCGACTCTCCTCAACCCCACACTTCCACCCGCCGCAGACAGGCGTTGGCCAGCTCCCCCGCCCGCGTCTGGCTGGCGGCTTCGGCATAGCAGCGCAGTTCGGGCGCGTTGCCGGAGGGGCGCAGGTGGATGATTTCGTCGTTGGTCAGCGTGATGCGCAGGCCATCGGTCTGGTCGATGCTGGCCGGCGCCACAACCAGCGGCGCGAGGAAGTCACGCAGCGCTGCGTCTGATTCGGTGAGTTGCTGGATCAGTTGCCGGCTTTTTTCGGTGGCGAAGTTCTGGATGCGGTCGCTGGCGGTGTAGCGCGGCGGTAGGCTGGCGGGTAGTTGGGAGACCGGCACGCCGCGTTCGCGCGCCAAAACCAGCAACGCGATGATCGGCAGCACGGCATCGCGAGTCGGCAAGGGGTGTAGCTGATGACCGTTCTTCTCCAGCGTCGAGCCGACCAGGAAACCGCCGTTGGCTTCAAAACCGACGACATGCTGCGCGCCGCTTTGAATCAGCTGTTCCATGCCTTCGATGACGTAGGGCGAGCCGATACGGGTGCGTGCCAGATGTGCGAATGTGCCGCATTTTTCCAGCGCGGTATTGCTGCTGACCGGCGTCGCGACGGCTTCCGCGCCGAGGGTCTGGGCGCACAGGATGCCGACCACATCGCCGCGCAGATAATCGCCGTGCTCGTCGCCGAGCAAAGGTCGATCGGCATCGCCATCGGTAGAGAGGATGGCGTCGAAGCCGTGTTCCGCCGCCCAGCGGCGGGCTTGCTGAACATCGGCTTCGGCGACCGCTTCGGTGTCGATCGGCACGAACTGGTCGGTGCGGCCGAGCGAGATGACCTCGGCGCCAAGTCCTTGCAGGAGTTCATGAAACATGTCGCGTGCGACGCTGGAATGTTCATAAAAGCCCAGCCGCATGCCGGCCAGCGCTTTGCGCGGGAAGAAATCCAGATAACGATCCAGGTAGAGCTGACGGGCTTGCGGGTTTGCCGTCGGCAAAGAATCAAGCTGCATTTGCGCTGGCAATGTCACGCTGGCCGCCGAGATGCCGACTTCATCCGCCTTGGTGATTTCACCTTCGGCACGATAAAACTTGATGCCATTGCGATCGAACGGGATGTGGCTGCCGGTGACCATGATCGCGGCAATGCCGTGTTCCTGCGCGTAGAACGCCAGTGCCGGCGTCGGCAGCACGCCGCAGTAGTCCGCCACCAGGCCGGCCTGTCGAATCGCCGCCGTACAGGCGCGGGCGATGTCCGGACTACTCGGCCGCAAATCGATGCCAAGCGCGACGCGGCTACCGGGCGGTGCGGCGATGACCTGCAGGAACGCCGCCGCATAGGCGTAGCAGATTTCGGCGCTCATATCCGCAACCAGGCCGCGCGCGCCGCTGGTGCCGAAGCGGACGCCGCTGCTGTCCATCAGTTGTTGAATGGCGAACGTGGTGTGAGTGGTATCGGTCATGGTCAGAGTCAGGATTCGAGTTTAGGGTTGTGGATACAAGCAGACGTGAGTTCAGGCTGATGCAATTTCAGGTGAACGTAACAGCAACGCCTCGAACTCCGCCAGCGCCACCGGCCGGCTGAACAGATAGCCCTGGAAGGCGGGGCAGCCGCGGTCGCGCAGGAATTCGAGTTGTGCCCGGGTTTCCACGCCTTCGGCGATGACATCCAGGCCCAAGCTGTTGGCCATCACGATGATGGTTTGCACGATGGCGGCGTCGTTCGGGTCGGTGGCGATATCGCGCACGAAGGATTGGTCGATCTTGAGCTGGTCCAGCGGCAGTTGCTTGAGATAGGACAACGAGGAATGGCCGGTACCGAAATCGTCCATCGAGAAACCGACCCCGAGCTGTTGCAATGCCTGCATCTTGGCGATGCTGTCGGCGACGTTATCAAGCACCAGGCTTTCAGTCCGTTCCAGCTTCAATTGGGCCGGATTGATGCCGCTTTCCTGCAGCAGCGTTATCGCCAGCGGCACGAAATCCGGCTGTCTGAACTGACGCGCGCTGACATTGACGGCCAGCCGCAAGTGACGCACGGCCGGGTTGTCCTGCCAGGCCTTGATCTGCATGCAGGCGGTTTGCAAAACCCAGTAGCCGATGCTGAGGATGAGGTTACTTTCCTCCGCCAGCGGAATGAACTCGGCCGGCGAGATCAGTCCGCGCTGCGGATGCCGCCAGCGCAGCAGCACTTCGGCGCCGAACACCTGGCCCTGCAAATCGACCTGCGCCTGGTAGTCGAGGTGAAACTGCTGTTGCGGCAGCGCGTGGCGCAGATCGGCCAGCAAGGCGGTACGCGCATCCAGGCCGGCTTGCATCGCCGGATCGAAAAATCGAATCGTGTTGCGCCCGGCATCCTTGGCCTGATACATCGCGAGGTCGGCTCGTTTCAGGAGTTCGTCGATACTGATTTGATGACCAAAGAACAGGCTGATGCCGATACTTGGTGTGCTGTGAAATTCTCGTTCCTGAATGAGGATCGGTTGATTGATCGCATCGCGCACCTTCTCGGCCACCATTTCCGCTGTTGCGGCGGCAATCGCCGGCTCGCGGTGCAGGCCTTTCAGCAGCACAACGAACTCATCGCCACCGAGACGCGCCACGCTATCGTCTTCGCGCACGCAGGCTTGCAGTCGCTTGGCAACCTCGCTCAGCAGTTGGTCGCCGACATCATGCCCCTGGGTATCGTTGATATTTTTGAAGTTATCCAGATCGAGAAACAGGATCGCGCCATACAGGCCGCTGCGCTGACTACTGGCCAAGGCATGGCCAAGGCGATCAAGCAGCAAGCGCCGATTCGGCAGTTGTGTCAGCACGTCGTAGAACGCCAAATTGCGGATCTGCGCTTCCGCCAGCTTGCGTTGCGTGATGTCGGTAATCAAGGCAACCAGACCGGTGACATTGCCATCTTCATCAAGCATCGCCGAGACACTGAACTCGCACGCCAGCGCATTTCCATCCGGAAGCAGCAACCCGATTTCAAAGCGGCGAGTTGCCGAATCGGCACGCTTTGCGACTGCAGCGAGAAAGGCTGGTCGATCAGATTCCACCAGATAGTCGAGCAGGCGGTGGTCGATGATTGCGCCGCGCGGACGCGCCAGCATCGCGCACAGGGCAGAATTCACCTCCAGCGTGCGGAACGTGCGGTCCGCCATCCAGAAACCTTCCTGCGTGGTTTCCAGCATGCGCCGCAGTTTTTGCTCGCTCTGGCGCAGTTGCCGCACCAACGCCAGATGCCGTTGGGTCACGGTGGCAACCAGAACCAGTGCAATCAACAAAATCGTCATGGCGCTGACCATCAACGCCAGCAAACCCGGATTGAGCGACGAATCCGCCTGGCCGAGATTGCTGTCGCTGAGAAAATAGGCGGCCGCCATTGCCGTGTAATGCATGCCGGAAACCGCGCCGCCGAGCACCCCGGCGCTGAGCAAACGCAACAACTGGCGCGACAAACCCGCGCGAGCGCGCAGCCGGAAGTTGAGCGTCAAAGCCAGCCAGGCCAGCCCCACCGCGACCAGGAGCGAAAGGCCGAAAAGCACCGGGTCATAACGCACCAGGCCTTCCAGACCCAACGCCGCCATGCCGGAGTAATGCATGACGCCGATGCCCAGGCCAAGCAACAGGCTGCTGACAAACATGCGGGCGAAGGTAAAGCTGGCGCGGCTGATCAGATGCAAGGCGGCCCCGCTGGCGAAGATGCCGGGCAGGATCGAAATCAGTGTGATACCGGTGTCGTAGCTGACCCGGCACGGCAGCTGCAGGGCCAGCATGCCGATGAAATGCATCGCCCAGGTGCCGCCGCCCATGACCAGCGCACCGACCAGCAGCCACAACAGCCGCTGCCAGCGATTGCGCGCCTGACGCACCATATCGATCACCGAAAGCGCCGCGTGGGACGCAAATATCGCGATCAGGATCGACAGCAGCACCAGTTTCGGATCATAAAAGCCGCTGTACAACAGACTTGAATCCGGCGGGGTGACAAGAAATTTGAGGGGGCTGTCGAGGTTCACTTGTGTTGTTGGAATACCGAGACGTTCGATATCTTCCACTGTCTGCGCAGCTTGGACAATTGCACTTGTAGATATCCCGCGTATTACCGTCGCGGTTTCCGGAGGTATTCTTGCAGCCTCTGCAGATTCACACCCACTCAGCCGCCGTGTCCTCGCCTCCGCAACCACT
>JBBQQT010000061.1:0-18657 GCA_038215555.1 Burkholderiales bacterium
CGACCAGCGCCGAGATGTGCTCGGCACGTTCGACCTGCTGGCGGCGGTCGAAACAGCGCGGGTGCGTCGCAATGACGCTTTGGCCATCGAGTATCCGCACGCTCTTCAGGCTGGCAGCGACGGTGAGGGTGCGCGCGACACGCGCTAATCTTATGATTATTAAAGGGTTTTTATGGGTGTTGTTAAAGACCGGTTAAGCCAAGCCGAGTCCCAATGCTTGACCTCGACCACGAACACGCCTTGAGGGCCGATGATGACTTGGTCGATTTCATCCGAAAGCCGCGCTGCGTGGCTGGAATGGCTGAGATTGGAGAGCAGTACCCAGGGACCGGGTATGCCTTGCAGCTTGCTCTTGAGTTTTTCGATGGCGAGCGTTTCCCTCTCATTGACTGACGCCCCGCAGGGAATGTGTCTGAAGCCTGATACCGCCATGCCGCCATGCCGCCCCCTACCATTTTGGCATTCGAATTCCATAGAATTTAAGGCGGGGAATTAATTGTCAGTTCAGGTTCTATCGTGCAGATCAACCGAAGTGGATTGAAAATATTTGAGCACTGAACTTTGTTGCTGTGATGAAAGCCACCATCGGCAATTCATGGTCAGCATTGCACCATCCTTAACCGAAGGAAGCGGTCGTTGGTGAATGGCAGGTATCAGGCCGGCGCGAACGGCCGGAAAGGCCGAGGAGCACGCGTAGACCTTCCGGCAGGTTTCTGAGTGAAGCAGCCAATCAGGAATCTGGTCTGACGAATATGTGTCCGGCCGCTGATGGCCGTTAGCAGTCTTATCCCCCAGAGAAATCAAGTCGCTCACCCACCCCGCCGCCGCAACGGCTCAAGAATCTCTTTCAACCCGTTGTGATCGATTTCATGCATCAACGCCAGCAAGCGGCCGATCTCGCCGGGCGGGAAGCCTTTGCGGGCGAACCAGTTGAGATAGTAGCCAGGCAGGTCGGCGATGAGTCGGCCCTGGTATTTGCCGAACGGCATTTCCCGGCTTAGCAGCAGGAGCAGGTCCTGGGGACTGACACCGTTCAGGTTGTTCATGTTCGGAATCCGAATGGCTGTTGCATAGCGGGCGGGGAGGCCGACAAAGTACCATCCCTATCAGCCCCCATCCAGCCGAAATCAAATCACCATGACCATCAGAACCCTCCTCCGCATGGGCGATCCACGCCTGCTTGAAGCCGCCCGGCCGGTGGTCGAATTCGGCACGACCGAACTGGATGAGCTGATCCGGGACATGTTCGACACCATGGCCGATGCCGGGGGGGTGGGCCTGGCGGCGCCGCAGATCGGGGTTGGGCTGCAGGTGGTGATCTTCGGTTTCGAACAGAGCGAGCGTTACCCGGATGCTGAACCGGTGCCCATGACGATCCTGCTCAATCCGGTCATCACGCCTTTGTCCGACGCAGAGGAACTGGGCTTTGAAGGCTGTCTTTCTGTGCCCGGCCTGCGCGGCGAGGTGCCGCGCTTGCGGCGCATCCGCTACCTGGGTTTCGATCCTCTGGGCCACCCCGTCGACCGGACGGTCGAGGGCTTTCACGCACGGGTCGTCCAGCACGAATGCGACCATCTGATCGGCATGTTGTACCCGATGCGCATGCGCGACTTGAGCCGGCTCGGCTACACCGACGTTCTGTTCCCGGCCGCTTCAGATACCAATCCAGAGGGGAAATCATCCACGGCTTGAATACCGCTGCCGGCGAGTTTTACCGGAGATTTTTGCCCTCGCCAGATTGAGTGATTTGTCGCAAACCCAACAATTTCCGCTCGAATTTGTCGGGTTTTTATGGAAATTGATCCGCTGGCACGAAAGACCAGGCGCTTAGCCAGGATGTCGAAAACACTCCGTCACCCCGGCGAAGGCCGGGGTCCAGTGAAATAGGCTTAATAAAATCAACAGCTTCTGGACCCCGGCCTTCGCCGGGGTGACGGTTATGTCAAGATTTTCGCGTTCTTCGACACCCTGTTAGTGTTGGCATGGCGATTGCATTCAAATTGGCGAACCGCAGCGGATATCGAGTCCGTGCCACAGGAGCCATGTTTACCGTTACCCATCCCACGGCTTGCAGCCATGCCTGAGCAGGGACATCGACCCAGTCTGCATCTGGTTGCCACTGCCACCGCGCCGCCTGATTGCGCCACCTGCCCGCAGCGGGAAACCCTGCTGGCTGCGGGGCGTTGCGTGCCGGGCGATATCTGCCTGATCGCGCATAGCGGGCGGCAGATCGACCGTTTTCTGAGCCGCAATCCCGAATATGCCGTGAGCTGCCTGAAAGACCCATTCTGGGAACGACGCGCCATCGCGGTGCGCTATGTCGCGCTGGAACGCGTCGCCGAGCTGGCGCAAGACGCGGATGAGGTCGTCCGCCGCGCGGTGGCGATCCGGCTGCCGCCGACACAACTGAGCATGCTGTGCCACGACCCGGATCGCGAGGTGCGCATCACCGTCGCTGCCCGTCTGCCAATGGATCAGCTCGAACGCATGCTGGATGACGCCGATTATCTGGTCCGCCAGCATGTCGCCGAACGCTTGCCGCATGGTCGTTTGCCGCGCCTGGCGCACGATCCGGACCGTGAAGTGCGCAAGGCGGTGGCGCGTCGCCTGCCGCCGTTTGCACTGAATCGCATGGCCGCCGACCCGGAGGCGGAAGTGCGCCGCATTGTTGCCACCCGCTTGTTGCCGGAAGAAGTCGCCAGCCTGCTGCACGATGCCGACTGGCTGGTGCGGCTGGAAGCGGCGCGCCGGGCGCCAGAAGAAGCCATCGCCGAACTGATCGATGACCCCGAACCGGATGTGCAGGCACTGGTGCGGAGTCGCCTGGAAGCGTATTTGAAACAGGAAGAATCGCCATGAACCCGCGTAGGTGCGAATTTACTCGCACAACGCCGTGCCTGTGCCTGTGCGAATGAATTCGCACCTACCAAGGAATTGCCATGAACAGCTGCGCCCCCGACGAATCCACCGTGCAACGGCTGATCGCCGAAATCGAGGCCAGCACGCCGCGCCCGCATCAAACTGGACTGCTGGCGGTGGGAGAGCGCCTGATTCCGGATTGCCCCTGTCGTTTTGCGTTGACGCGCGGCGGCTGGTATCGCGCCGGTGGTCTGATCCGCGCCGACGGCGAACGTGTGGCGGACAATCTGGACGACTGGTTGACGCATGAACTGGATGCCTGCGGCGATGACCTGGGCGAGTTTTACGACCGCCATGCCGACGAGGAACTTCTGGTCACCCGGCATACCGGGCGCACGCATTATTTTGTGGTGCCCTATGGCCCGGAACCGGCCGAGTTTCTGCAACTGGAGGTTGAAGAGTTGCAGGAAGTGCTTGATCGCAAGCTCTGGGATCCAGACTCGCCGCCGAGCGACGCGGAGGAGTTGAGCGAGCCGATCAAGCCGCTGCTGGCGCCGGCGCAAGTGGTCGGCAATCCGTATTACCTCTTTCGCCGCCTGACCGATATCAGGCAGGTGATTTCCCGCCTGCCCGCACCTATCGGCGATATCCATCCGCTCGTCCGTTTCATGCAGGAATGGTGCCACAGCCGCGTGGGAATTGAAGTTGGGGATGGAACTCGCGGCAGCAGCGGCCAACATTTCAGCGAACACTGGATCATTGCCCTGCGTGAGCATCACGACCGCTACAACAACCTCTTGATGAACGCCTCGCCGGTTTCCCGACATACGCGCCAACTCAAATCGTTCCACTGGAACGAAGCGCTGACCGGCCTCGAAGCCGGGCGCCAGTTGCAAGCCTTCGACCGCGTCGCCGGTTATGGCGGAGCCTGGTATTTTCACCTCATCACCAGTGGCCTGACCCCACGCAACATCGCCTTCACCGCCTTGCACGATATCGAATCCGGATTCGGCTATCTGGGTGATTTGGATACTGCACTGCTGTATGGCTGGCTGCGCAAGCCATACACGCTATGAACGGCTCGATGAATGGGTACCCATTCACCACGGTCAAGACAGATGCGACATCCCGCCTGTCGGCTTTGCTACAAGACAGGCTAACCAGCCCATAAAAACAAGGCGTTATGGCTGGCACAGCGCTTGCATCGCGTTTATTACCGCTATCAGGAACCCACGCCATGCAAGCCAAGCAAATCGCCGAACTGCTCAACGAACCCGCCTGTACGCACAACGCCAAGGCCAAATCCGGTTGCGCCCGGCCCAAACCCGGCGCCACGGCGGGCGGCTGCTCCTTCGACGGCGCACAGATTGCGCTGCTGCCGATCGCCGATGTCGCGCATATCGTGCACGGCCCGATCGCCTGTGCCGGTTCGTCGTGGGACAACCGCGGCACTCGTTCCAGTGGCCCGACGCTGTACAAGATCGGCATGACCACCGATCTGACCGAGCAGGACGTGATCATGGGACGCAGCGAAAAACGCCTGTTCCACGCCATCAAGCAGGCCATCGACAGCTATTCCCCCGCCGCCGTGTTCGTCTACAACACCTGCGTGCCGGCGTTGACCGGAGACGACGTGGAATCGGTATGCAAATCCGCAGCCGAACGCTGGGGTACGCCGGTGGTGCCGGTCGATTGCGCCGGTTTCTACGGCACCAAGAACCTGGGCAACCGCATCGCCGGCGAGTCGATGTTCAAGTACGTCATCGGAACCCGCGAACCGGACCCGGTGCCGCCCGAATCCCAGCGTCCCGGCATCACCGTGCATGACGTCAACCTGATCGGCGAATACAACATCGCCGGCGAGTTCTGGCATGTACTGCCGCTGTTCGACGAACTCGGCCTGCGCATCCTCGGCTCTCTGTCCGGCGATGCGCGTTTCCATGAAGTGCAGACCATGCACCGCGCCGAAGTCAGCATGGTGGTCTGCGCCAAGGCCTTGCTGAATGTGGCACGCAAGCTGGAAACCCAGTACAAGGTGCCGTTCTTCGAAGGCAGTTTCTACGGCGTTACCGACACCTCCCAGGCGTTTCGCGACTTCGCCCGCGTCATCAACGATTCCGCATTGAGCGAGCGTACCGAAGCCCTGATCGCCCGCGAAGAAGCCAAGATAAACGCAGCCCTTGAACCCTGGCGCCAACGCCTGCGCGGCAAACGCGTGCTGCTCTACACCGGCGGCGTCAAATCCTGGTCCATCGTCTCCGCCTTGCAGGATATGGGCATGGACGTAGTGGCCACCGGCACCAATAAATCGACGGAAGAGGACAAGGCGCGCATCCGCGAGATCATGGGCGAGAAGACCAAGATGATCACCGACGGCAGCCCGAAGGCTTTACTCGGCGTGGTCGCGGAATACCAGGCCGATATCCTGATCGCCGGCGGCCGCAACATGTACACCGCCTTGAAGGCGCGCATCCCGTTCCTGGACATCAATCAGGAACGCGAATTCGGCTACGAGGGCTACACCGGCATGCTGGAACTGGCGCGGCAACTGGCGCTGACCATCCAAAGCCCGGTGTGGGAGTCGGTGCGAAAGCCGGCGCCGTGGAGGAAGAGTGAGGCGTCTGGGGTGGAGATGGGTTTGTAATTCCCGATCTGAAGCATCAAGAACCCGCCCCTTTCACGCTGCCGTCATCGCCAGGCCGGGTTCGGCCCTGCCGTTGGGGAATCACCTCGGTGACGCCTGCTTCCCTGCTGAACATCATTTTTCGATTGAACCAGACCACCAGAACCGCAATACCGATAAGCAAGTAGGTGTCATAAGGTTGCGCGTCGGGCCAGATCGGGTTGATAAGCTGGAAATGGAACAAGGCTGGCAGCAGGATGCTGCCGCGCGAGGCGTTGAACAGCGGTGTCACGATCACGCTGATTGCCACCGAACCAACGAAAAACGGCGTGAATGACCAGGCACTTTGCGGCGTCCCGCTCAACAGGAATGCTGGAAAGTGCCATAAGCCCCAAATGACGCCAAGTATCAGCCCGGCCCAGATCGGCGCGAATTTCCGTTGCAGCAGAGGCAGGGCCAGCCCGCGCCAGCCAAGCTCCTCGATCGGGCCTTTGATGGCCATGAAAAACAATGCAGCGGCCAGCGACTGAACCGATGAAAACGGAAACGGTTCGGCGAAAAGGTTTCCCTTCCATGCCGATCCACCGATAAAAACCAGCGGGATACCGAAAAGCAAAAAGGCAAACCAGGCTGGTGAGCAGCGCCAGAGCAGCAACCGGGAAAGAAAACGCCGCAAATCACCCGCGCCGCCGAAGTAGGCGACCACACTGAAAGCAGCGATCGCCGGCGCATACACTGCCAGGAAAAACAACGGATGTTGACCGGTCAATTCGCCAAACAGTGGCGTCATCTGCGCCGGAAGAAAAATGAATAGCGCCAGAATTCCCCACGCCAAGCCAAAAGCAGCCAGCAAAAAAGGCACCAAAGCGTGGAAGGGGACTGGCTCTCTGTCAGCGCTTGTTAAGACTGCAATCATGGCAAGTCCTTGTTTGGTTGTGGCTGTGTTCGCAAACTGTGTTGTTGAGGCTTGCCGGTGGCTATCCAGTGGGGAGTGTGTGAACCGTTCACCCTGAGCTTGTCGAAGAGCTTCGACAGGCTCAGCCCGAACGGAAATTGAGACTTCATCATTCCAATCAACAGCATTTGCGAACACAGCCTTGCTTTTTTGCTTGGTTTTTTGCTTCGTAATTTAACCCGGATATTTCATGAATGCTGGCCATCGCGGACGCTTTGCCGCCGACGATTCCAAAGTCGGCAGGCATATGTAGCACGGAACGTGTCAACGACTTCCAGACTGACTGCGCTTGGCAGTTTCAGCCTGACGAATCTTCCCGCCGGCGTTACCCCAGCATCTCCAGCAACACCGGATGCCATAACACGGCATCGATTTCCCCCATCTTTCCTGCCAGCCGGGCTTTGTCCACGCAACGAATCTGATCGCGCAGGATGCGAGACTTCTTGCCGGCGAATTTCACTTCCGGCCGACAACCCAGGGCCTGGCCTTTGCTGGTCAGCGGGGCGGCGATGACGCGCGGCAGAACCGCATTCATGTCGTCGGGCGAAGTTCGGAAGCCGAACTGCCGGATTGTCAGTCATCCTCATCCCGACTCGGGCTTGTCGGCTTTGCGACAACACTGCACACCGCCAAGCCACTGAAATAACAGCGCTTTACCCTTGGCATGCGGCTTGCGAAGGAGAACACATCCTCCACAAACGTCGTCCTCACGCTCATGGCCGAGATCATCAAACGCAACAAGGCGCTCGCCGTCAATCCACTGAAAGTCAGTCAACCGGTGGGCGCGTCGCTGGCCTTCCTGGGTATCAACCGGGCGGTGCCGATGTTGCATGGCTCGCAGGGTTGCACGGCGTTCGGCAAGGTGTTCTTTGTGCGCCACTTCCGCGAGCCGATACCTTTGCAGACCACGGCGATGGATCAGGTTTCCACGGTGATGAACGCCGACGACAACGTCATCCAGGGCCTCGCGACCATCGCCGAGAAGAACCAGCCGGCGCTGATCGGGCTGCCGACCACCGGCCTGTCGGAAATCCAGGGCACCGATATTCATGGCTTGGTGCGCCAGTTCCGCGTCAGCCATCCCGAATTCGACGCTATTCCGGTCATCGCGGTGAACACGCCGGATTTCACCGGCTGCATGGAATCCGGTTATGCGCTGGCGGTGAAGGCGATGATCGACGTACTGGTGCCTGTTGTAGGAGCGGCTTCAGCCGCGAATGTGGGCGCTATCGACAGCGCAATCTCAGCTAAAGCCGCTCCCACAAAACAGGTCAACGTGCTGGCCGGTTCGCTGCTGACACCGGGCGATCTGGAGCACATCAAGGAACTCGTTGAAGCATTCGGCCTGCGTCCAGTGCTGTTGCCGGATCTGTCGGATTCGCTCGACGGCCATTTGGCTTACCGCGTGACCGACCAGGAATCCAGCCCGCTCACCGTCGGCGGCACCTCGGTTTCTGAAATTCGGACGCTGGGCGAAGCCGCTGCGACGCTGATCATCGGCGCTTCGCTCAACCCCGCCGCCGACCTGCTGAAAACGCGCACCGGCGTGTCCGACTATCGCTTCGACACGCTGATGGGCATTGAAGCCGTCGATGGCTTCATCGCCGCACTGGCCGAGATCAGCGGACAGCCGGTGCCGGAAAAAATCGAACGCCAGCGCGCGCAGTTGCAGGACGCGATGGTGGACACCCATTTCAAGCTCGGTTTCGCCCGCGTGGCGATTGCCGGCGATCCCGATCTGCTGTTTGCGCTAGCCGACCTGGTCGCCAGCATGGGTTGCGAAGTCACCGCCGCCGTGGCACCCGCGAAAGCGGCCATTCTGGAAAAAGTGCCCGCCGCGCAGGTCAAGCTGGGCGATCTGGAAGACCTGGAGCAGACCGCGCGCGCCAACGGCGTCGATCTGGTGATCTGCAATTCGCATGCCGGCGAGACCGCCAGACGTCTGGGCGTGCCGCTGTTGCGCGCCGGATTTCCTCAATACGACCTGATCGGCGGCTATCAGAAATTGTGGGTCGGCTATCGCGGCACGCGCCAGACGCTGTTCGACCTTGCCAACCTGCTGGTGGAACACGGCCATCACGAAGTGCCGGCCTACCGCTCCGTCTATGCCAGCCGCCCGGGGGATGCCGCGCATGCGACACCTGAAACTCGTCCACTGCACTGAACAGGCCGCCGCCATGCGAGACAAAAGCAGCGTCAAAATCGCCTTTGCCAGTTCCGACCGGCGCGTCGTCGATCAGCACTTCGGCGCTGCCGAGGCGTTCTGCATCTACAGCCTGGCGGAGGACGACGCGCGTTTGATCGAAGTCGCCGAATTCCATGACAGCGATGTCGCCATGGATAGCCACGAAGGCAAGCTGGCCGGCAAGATCGCGCTGCTCGAAGGCTGCGCGGCGGTGTACTGCAACGCCGTCGGCGCGTCGGCGATCAAGCAGTTGCTGGCCGCCGGCATCCAGCCGATGAAGGTCGAGGAAGGCACGCCGGTCGACGAACTGCTGTGCAGTCTGAATCAAAGGCTGAAAAACGAACCGCCGGCCTGGCTGGCGAAGCGTTTGCAAAACAAGGACGCCGACCGCTTCAGCGCGATGGAAGCGGAAGGCTGGTCGGAATGAGCCGCAGCCATGTAGGTGCGAATTTATTCGCATCGTCTCGCGCCAATGTGCGAATAAATTCGAACCTACGGAGGTTCCGATGAGCGTTGAAGCCCGCGTCCGCGTTGTTTCCGCCGCCGACGGCATGGTCTGGGTCACCTCCAGCGAGTCGTCCGGTTGTTCCGCCTGCCAGTCGCAAAGCAGTTGTGGCATTTCTGGCCTCGGAAAATATCTGTCGCGCCGGCGTGCGGCGTTACCGATTCAGCACCCAGGCGCGTGCGTGGGCGATGAGCTGAAAGTCTGTGTCGACGAATCCGAACTGCTGCGCGCCGGCGCCTTTGCTTACCTGCTACCCGCCGTGCTCGCAGTCATCGCCGCCGCACTGGCCGATGCGCTCGGCGCCGGCGATCTGGCAGCTGTTTTCGCCGCCCTGCTCGGCTTCATCAGCGGCCTGATCGCCGCCCGTTTTCTCGCGCCCACCCCGCGCATCCACACTGCCCCTATCACCGTCATTTCTGGAGAACCCTCATGAGCGAAACACCCGTCCTTGACACCCTGCACGATCCCATCATGGAGACCGATTTCATCAAGGAAATGGTCAAGCAGATGCGCGCGCTGGACAGCTACGGCACCTACGACGGCTGGACCGTCGAACGCATCCTGGCGCCCTACATCGTGACCAAGGAAATGCGCCGCCAGATTCCGGTGATCGGCGACCCGGACGAACAGACCTTGTCGCGCGTGAAAGCCTTCTACAACGGCATCTCGACGCTGATCGAAAAGGAATGCCGCCTGATGGCCACGCCGATGGTCAACATCACCCATGAAGGCTTTGGCCGCGCCTTGATTACCGTCGGCAAGCTGGTGGTGATGGACCGCACCGTGCGCGACGTCCACCGCTACGGTTACGAAAATTTTTCGAAGATGAAGGACGAGGCCGACAAATACCTGTCGGTGGCGCTGGAAATCATCGGCAAATACCCGGAAGTGGCGGGACTGTAAGGAAGCTGTGCCAAGTAGGGTGCGCCATGCGCACCAGCACGAGTGAATCGGTGCGATTGGCGCACCCTACGCTGCAGGAGTTGGCAAATGACCGACGACGAACTGAAGAGCCTCGACCGCGAGGTCAAGAAGCTGAAGCGGATTGCCAGCGAATGGGCGTCCCAATTGCATGATCTGGTGGAAGACAAACTGCCCGCCGGCTATCTGGAAATTCCCGGCATTGCGCAATCGACCTTCGACGCCTGCAAAACATGGGCCGACGCCAACTCGCGTCTGCAAGCCGCGCAAAAGGAGGTCGCGTAATGGACGCCTATACCGCACTCACCCGGGGCGGCGCGCCCTACACGCCGACTTTCGTCACCGATCTCAATCAGAAAACCTGCATCGGCTGCGGCCGCTGCTACAAGGTTTGCCCGCGCGATGTGTTCGAACTGGTTGAACGCGACGAGGACGAGATCGACGACGACATGGACGACGATCAGATGAGCGTGATGTCGCTGAAGAACATGCTCGACTGCATCGGCTGCGGCTCCTGCGCGCGCGTCTGCCCGAAAGGCTGTCACACGCATCAGGCGTTGCCGGTGGGCATAAGCGCATGACATCGTCGAATATCAACCCCGTCAACCCCGCCGTAGGTGCGAATTCCTTCGCACATGCAGGCATTCAAATGTGCGAAGGAATTCGCGCCTACAACACCATGCCCCGTCCCTCCAAACACGTCTTCATCTGCGGCCAGACCCGTCCCCCCGGCCATCCGCGCGGTTCCTGCGCCGAGAAAGGCTGCCGCGAAGTGCTCGACGAATTCCTTTTCCAGTTTCAGCAACGCCAGTGTTTCGACAAGGTCGCCATCACGACCACCGGCTGTCTCGGCCCATGCAGTACCGGCACCAACGTGCTGGTCTACCCGGAAGGCATCCTGTATGGCCCGGTCACCAAGGACGACGTCAGCGCCATCTTCGACGAACACCTGCTCGGCGATCAGCCAGTCGAACGCCTGAAGGTCGCGGCCGATCTCTGGTAATGGTCGATTCCGCCCTCCCCGACGAACTGGTTGAACTCGGTATCAAGCTCTGCGCTGTGCTGAGTGAAGAAGCGCGGCTATATGCCATGGACAACGCGCCACCCATCCGCCTGGAGGAGGCTGCCTTTATCCGCGTCATCGACCGCACCAACGGTTTGCCCGGCTATGAAGGCGTCTGGCGCGACGCGCGGGGCCAGAAGCGCGGCAGCCTGATCATCAACAGCGACGGCAGTTTTCACGGCGAATACGACTTGCTTGTATTGCATCCGCGCAAATCCGGTTGGTTCATTGAAGCCGTCACGGTCTGGGGCCGCGATGGCGTGATGAAGGCGGAACCGAGATTGCTGGCGGCGGTATGAGCAGCGTTTTCCCCGCCGACATGCGCTGGTTGCTGGCGCACAAGCAGAAAATCAGCGCGCGCGTGCGTTTCCTGCGCTTCCCGCACGGACTGAGCGCTTTTGAAGCGTTGCCGGTGTGGTCTTCAGTAATCGAAGGACCGCCCTCGAATCGGGTCGAACTGCATCCCGGCGTTTACCTGCGCGGCACCGAAGCCCTGCTTGGCCTGGAAAACGGCGGCCTCGCGCTGGAAGCCGAATTCAGCGCCAGCGTCGATACCCCGGATGGCCCGATCCAGGTGCGGCTGGCGACCTTCACCAGCATCGATCCGCCATTCGAAATCGCCGAACGCCTGGGTGGCAGATTCATCGCGATCACCGAAGCGCGCAGCGATTTGAACAAAACATCGCCGGCCGAAATGGAGCTGCTGCGCCAGGCCTACACGGTGTTGATGGGCTGAACTTCACTTCCTTCCGGAGAACGCAATGAACCAATACAACCTCGGCGACCTGGTTTTTGCCAGCATGGATCTGCACAACGATCCGCTGGAAGAAACCGGCGAAGGCGGCGTGCCCGACATCGCCGCCAACGAATTACTGGCCGCCACCGGCACGCGCGGCGTGGTGGTCAATGTCGGCCATGCCGAAGCCGACCCGACGCAGGACATCTATCTGGTCCGCTTCGAAACCGGGCCTGACAGCACGCTGGCTGAGCCGATTGGCTGCCTGGCGGAAGAAATCAGTTACAGCCAGCAGGCGTAAACCACGTTTTGTCGCAAACCCGACCAAGCCGGGGCACAAGTCCCGTTGTCGACGCGGGCCAATTCAAGACATGACCGTTTTATCTTTTTAATTCAGCAAGATAGAAAAACACCGCTGCCTGGCATGCAGCTTGCGATGACTCCTGTACCGCCAGCCCGAGGCCACGACCATGCAGTCTGCCTATTGCCGCAATACGGAGCGCTCAACCGCCCTCTCGACCGCCCGCCGAATCATCATCGACGACACCACATTGCGTGATGGCGAACAATCCGCCGGCGTCGCTTTCACATTGAAAGAGAAGCTCGACATCGCTCGCCGCCTGGGCGAAATGGGCGTGCCGGAACTGGAAGTCGGCATCCCGGCGATGGGGGCGCGCGAATGCGACAGCATCCGCGCGGTGGCCAGCCTGATCCAGGCGCGCAAGCTGGATACCAAACTGGTGGTCTGGAGCCGCATGCACGCGGCCGACATCGAGGCCTGCCGCAACCTGAATGCGCACCTGATCGACATCTCGATTTCGGTGTCGGACATCCATATCGACAAAAAACTGCGCAAGGACCGCGCCTGGGTGCTCAACGGCATCCGCGAGTTGACGCCGCGCGCACTCGATCTCGGGCTTGAGGTCATCGTCGGCTGCGAGGATGCCTCACGCGCCGATCTCGATTTTCTGATGCACGTCGCGGAAGCCGCCGAACTGGCCGGCGCGCGCCGCTTGCGCTTCGCCGATACGCTGGGCGTGATGGAACCGTTCGGCGTGCATACCGCGATCGCCAGCCTGCGCGCGATCAGCGACCTGGAAATCGAGATGCACGCGCATGACGATCTCGGCCTCGCCACCGCCAACACGCTGGCCGCCTGCCGCGCCGGTGCGACGCACGTCAACACTACGGTCAACGGTCTCGGCGAGCGCGCCGGCAATGCGCCGCTGGAAGAAGTCGCGCTCGGCCTGGCCAAGCTCTACCAGATGCACACCGGCATTGATCTCAGCCTCTTCCCCGCCGTCTCCAGCGCCGTCGCGGAAGCCTCCGGGCGGCCGGTGCACTGGCAGAAAAGCGTGGTCGGCGGCGGCGTTTTCACGCACGAAGCCGGCATCCATGTCGATGGCCTGCTGAAGGATCCGGACACCTATCAATCGTTCGACCCGGTCGAAGTCGGCCGCCAGCACAGCCTGGTGGTCGGCAAGCATTCCGGCGCGCACGGCATCATCGCCGCCTATGCCGGCATCGGCTTGCAGGTCAGCCCGGCGCAAGCGTGCGAACTGCTGCCGGACATCCGTGCCTTCGCCGAACGCGCCAAACGCTCGCCGGCCGAACACGAACTGGTCAACCTGTATCAACGTCGCATCGGCCCGCTGCTGGCGGCTGCGGTGCATTGAGGCGATGGTGATGAACAAGAGCCATCCCGTGGCCCGTATGCAGCACAGCGTAATCCGGGATGCCGCTGCCCCGGATTCCGCTAAAGCTGCATCCGGGCTACATGTTGGCCTGCTTACCTTGCTCAAAGAAGACGTCGCCTGCGTGTTCCAGCGCGATCCCGCCGCGCGTTCCCGCTTCGAGGTGCTGACCACTTATCCCGGCGTGCATGCCATCCTGCTGCAACGCCTGGCGCATCGATTGTGGAACGCGGGACTGCGCTATCCGGCGCGCCTGCTGTCCTGGTTCGCACGTTTGTTGACCAATATCGACATCCATCCCGGCGCGACGCTGGGCCGCCGTTTCTTCATCGACCACGGCGCCGGCGTGGTGATCGGCGAGACCTCTGAAGTCGGCGACGACGTCACGCTGTATCACGGCGTCACGCTGGGCGGCACTACCTGGAACAAGGGCAAGCGGCATCCAACGCTGGGCAACGGCGTCGTCATCGGCGCCGGCGCCAAGATACTCGGCGCCATCACGCTGGGCGATCAGGTCCGTGTCGGCGCCAATTCCGTGGTGGTGAAGAACGTGCCTGCGCATCGCACCGTGGTCGGCATTCCCGGCAAGGTGGTGCTGCGCTCGGACGAGGACGGTCCCGGCGCGCTGGGGATAAACCTCGATCATCACCTGATTCCCGACCCGGTTGGCCGCGCCATCGCCTGTCTGATGGAACGTATCGAAGTGCTGGAAAAGGCTTTGCGATCGTGCGGCGAAGCGGTGAACAGCCAATGCAGCACCTGCGAAGCCGACGACCTGTGCGGCGCGCAAGTGGCGCATGTAATGAAACGCCAAGCATAAGAAAACGCATAAGAAAACGGGAGACCGACATGGATTTGCTGCTATTCGACCAGACCTCGCTCTACTTCGACGACCCCTTGCCGGACGGCATCGAGCCGCTGTTGAACGACGCCGCCGCCAGCTACGGCGAGGATGTCGCGGAAGCGCTGCTGCTGCGCGCCTATTTTCTGGCGCCGGAACAACTCGTCGTGCTGGTCGCGCTGTACCGCTATTACTTCTATCAGCACCGGCTGGAAGACGCTCTGATCGTTGCCGACCGCACCTTGGCCCTCGCCTCCCAGCGGCTTGATCTGCCGGCGAAATGGCAACACCTGCATCCAGACCACATCGACCATGCCGTGCAGCGCTCGATGGGCCTGCTGCGCTTCTATCTGATGGTGCTGAAAGCCACCGGTTACATCCACCTGCGCATGGGCAACGCAACAACAGGGCAAGCCATGCTGGAAAAACTGGTCGAACTCGACAGCCACGACCGCCTCGGTGGCAAGGTGCTGCTGGATGTACTGGTAGCCGAGGTCGCCGCCCGCATCAAGGAAGCCGCATGAAAGCAAACCGTAGGGTGCGCCATGCGCACCTCCCCAATGGTGCGTATGGCGCACCCTACTTAAAGGAAACATCATGGACGAACTGACCCTGGATGAAGCGCTGGAAGAACTCGAATCCGCCGAGGACTTTCTCAACTATTTCGGCGTCGTTTTCGACGCCGCCGTGGTGCATGTCAACCGGCTGCACATCCTGCAGCGCTACCACAACTACCTGGCCCAAGCCGGCGCATTGCCGGACGCCGAAGACAGCCGGCGCGCGGTTTACACCGAGTTGCTGACACGCGCCTATCAGGACTTCGTCACTTCCGACGCGCTGACCGAAAAGGTATTCAAGGTGTTCCACATGCACGAGCCGCAAACCAGCTTCGTGCCGCTGTCGTCGATCACCCTCGCAACGCCGGTGATCACGCCTGCCAAGGGTGACTGTGGCTGCGGCAACACCGGTTCCTGCCGCAGTTCCGAGAACGCGCTGCGGGGCTGAGCCATGCAACAACGTTTCGACTTCGGCGTCGCCGTGCGGTTGACGCGCAACGTCCGCAATGACGGCACTTTCCCCGGTCTCGATGTCGGCAATCTGCTGATCAAGCGCGGCAGCGTCGGCTACGTCATGAACGTCGGCACCTTCCTGCAGGATCAGATCATCTACACCGTCAACTTTCTTGATCAGGGTCGTGTCGTCGGTTGCCGCGACGAAGAGCTGATCGATGCCGACGAAGCCTGGGTGGAAAGTCGATTCGAAACCCGTGAGAAAGTCATCTCACGGTTGGCCTTGTCGATTCGCGGCGAAGTGGTGGCGCCCGCCGGCAGCAGCGGAGAAATCTTCAAGGTGCTGCGCGATGGCGAGACGGGCGTGCAATACCACGTCCATTTCCCCGGCGGCCACCTGTTGCAGGTGCCGGAAAACCTGCTCGACAGCCCGGAGGAAGTTCATGTCTGAAACCGCCGCCCTCGCCTACCTGGAGTTGAAAACTGCGCAAAGCCTGTTCAGCAAATCACCGGCCGAATTGGCTGCGGAAGAACGCGCCCAGGTGCGGGAGCAGGCCGATCGCCAATACAGCCTCGAAGCACGCGTGCTGCATGCGCCGGAAGCGCGCGACGCCATGGTGCCACCGGTCAGCCTGCAAGCTGCTTTCGAGGAAATTCACCAACGCTATGCCGATGCCGACGAGTTCAGCGCCGACCTCGCCCGCAACGGTCTCGACCATGCCAGTTTCATCGCCGCGCTGGAACGCGAACTGCGCGTCGAGGCGATTCTGGAGAAGGTCGGCACGCGCGCCACGCAGGTCGCCGAAATCGATGTCGACCTGTATTACCACTACCACCCGGACCAGTTCCGCCGCCCGGAAACCCGCCGCGCGCGCCACATATTGGTCACCATCAATCCGGCCATGCCGGACAACACCGCCGAAGCCGCTCGCGCCCGCATCGAAGCCGTCGCCGCGCGCCTGAACAAGAACCTGAAGCGGTTCGACGAACAAGCGCTGAAGCATTCCGAATGTCCCACCGCCATGCAGGCCGGCGTGCTCGGCGACGTGCCGCAGGGTCAGCTTTACCTTGAACTCGACGCCGCCCTGTTCAGCATGCAGGCCGGCCAACTCAGTGGCGTGCTGGAGTCACCGCTGGGCTATCACCTGCTGCTGTGCGAAAGCGTCACACCAGAGCGCATCCTCAGCCTGAATCAGGCCCGCACGCCGATCCGCGAAATACTGGAAAAACGCCGCAAACGCATTTGCCAACAGGCCTGGCTGAAACAGTTGCAAAACACCAATTGATCATCAATTAGTGCGGCCTCGACTCAATCGTCATCGTCGTCATCCTCCATCACGCGTCTCGGCACGGTGGCCGGATCGGCAGTGATGGCGCGGTAGATTTCGACACGGTCACCGGGTTTCAGTGATGCGTCCAGCTTGGCCAGCTTGCCGAAAATGCCGACCTGGCGTTCAGTCAGATCAATTTCCGGAAACTGGCGCAACAGGCCGGACTGGATGATGGCCTGTTCCAGCGTGGCATCTTCCGGCACTTCGATGCGCAGCCAGACTTGCTGGGCAATATCGGCGTAGGCGACGGCGACTTGCATGGAATCTCCTTGTTTAACGGTAGGCGCAAATTTTTTCGCACGCCCCTCATCCGGTTTGCGACGGATGCTGTGCGAATAAATTCGCACCTACGGCGCGTTCCGCCAGACGGCGGTCGAGCACGCGCTTGCCGGCCAGCAGAAATCCGACGACGAGGAAGCCGCCGGGTGGCAGGATCATCAGCAGATAGCCTTTGTAATTCGGGATCAGCGTGGTTTCCAGAAAGGCAAAGGACTCGCCCAGCAGCAGATGCGCTTGCGCGAACAAGGTGCCGCTGCCCATCGCTTCCCGAACGCCGCCGATCAGCACCAGCGCGAAGGTGAAGCCCAGGCCCATCATCAGGCCATCGACGGCAGAGGGCAGCACGGCGTTCTTCGCGGCGAACGATTCGGCCCGGCCAAGAATGGCGCAGTTGACCACGATCAGCGCGATGAACAGGCCTAGCACTTTGTACAGATCGTGTGCGAAGGCGTTCAAGATCATGTCCACCAGCGTCACCAGCGTGGCGATGAAGACCACGTAGACCGGAATCCGCACCTCGGCGCTGATGAACTGGCGCAGCGCCGAAATCAACACATTCGAAGTGACCAGCACGGCGGTGCTGGCCAGCCCCATGCCGAGGCCGTTGGTGGCACTGCCGGTCACCGCCAGCGTCGGACACAAGGCCAGCATCTGGGCGAAGACGACGTTGTTGTCCCAAAGACCATCTCGGGTGATGCGGGTATAGGTGGTCATGACTTACCTCCAGTTTCATCCAGCAGCCGGGATTTTTCGTGGCCGAAGAATTCCAGTCCGCCTTTAACAGCCTTGACCACGCCGCGAGGCGTGATGGTGGCGCCGGCAAACTGGTCGAACACACCGCCATCCTTTTTCACAGTGAATTTTTCCGGCGCCGGGTCACCGAGGAATTTGCCGACGAAGGCATGAATCCAGTCCGCCTTGGCCGGTTCGATCTTGTCGCCCAGGCCGGGGGTTTCCGCATGTTTGATGACCCGCACACCGAGCAGATGGCCGGCTTTGTCGACGCCCATCATGCAGACGATGCGGCCCGCGTAACCCTTGCCGACCACCTGGAACACCACCGCCTCGACCTTGCCGGCGCGGCGGGCGCGGTAGACCGTGACTTCGCCATCCGGCCCGGGCATGACCAGCGTGTCTTGCAGCAGATCGTTGTCGTACTGGCCGGGCAGCACCTGGCTCAGCGACTGTTGCAGATCGCGCGCTTCCGCCGCCGCAATCGCCGGCCCGGTCGCCTTCGAGGCGAGCGCCAGCGCGGCGGTGCTGATCAACACGACGCTGGCGAGCAGCGCGCCCTGGTAGCCGAGTTTGTCGCGCAGGCTGTCGAGGTTCATTTTTCTTTTCCTCCCGGTAGGCGCGAACTTATTCGCACAGCGACCCGTGCGAATAAATTCGCACCTACCCCAGGATTCAGTGCCACACCCTTGCGGTCGCGCCCGTAGATGCGCGGCTTGAAGTAGCGATCGATCACCGGTGTACCGGCATTCATCAGCATCACCGCAAACGCCACGCCTTCCGGATAGCCGCCCCAGGTGCGGATGATCCAGGTCAACAGACCGCAGCCCAGGCCGAACACCAGTTGGCCGCTGGCCGAGTTGGGGCTGGATACCGGATCGGTGGCGATGAAGAATGCCCCCAGGATCAACGCGCCGGAAAGC
>JBBQQT010000062.1:0-18472 GCA_038215555.1 Burkholderiales bacterium
CCATCTGAAGGATGGCGACGAAGTCGAGACCGTGATCATCAATATCGATCGCAAAAACCGTCAGATCAACTTGTCCATCAAGTCCAAGGATGCCGCTGAGCAGGATGCCGCAATGAAGAAGTTGCATTCCGAGCAATCCACCGGCACCACCAACCTTGGCGCGTTGCTCAAGGCCAAGCTTGATAACAAGAGCGCTGATTGATACACCAAGTGACAGACCAGGAAACTGATCTCATGGGGGCCATGACCAAGTCGGAGCTGATTGCCCGACTGGCCGAACGGCATCCCCAGCTGGTCGCGGCGGACGCCGAAATGGCGGTGAAAACGATCCTCGATGCCATGACCACCTGTCTGGTTGAAGGTGAACGCATCGAGATTCGCGGATTCGGCAGTTTCAGCCTGAATTTCCGGCCGCCACGCGTCGGGCGCAATCCCAAGACGGGCGATAAAGTCCATGTCGCGGGGAAATATGTGCCTCACTTCAAGGCCGGCAAGGAATTGCGTGACCGGGTGGATTACGAAGGGTAATCGAAGCGTAAGAGGCATCGAAGCGTAAGGGCATCGATGCGTAATTCCGGCTGGTTCGGAGTTGCCAAAAAGAAAAAGGCGCCGCAGGTCGGGCGCCTTTTTTCCATTTCAAGGGTGTTTAACGGGACGGCTCGGGGTGGTTTTTATACCCCGAGTGCGTCGATTTCCTGATACGCCCGTTTCAACCAGTTCTTCACTCGCTGGCGTTCCAGCATGCCCAGGCTGTGGGTGGTTTTGTCGTTGTTGTTGATCGCCGCCCAGAAGCTGCTGCTGTGGCCGTCGATTTTCTGCATCGCGGTATCCTGCAAATGTCGCAATGACATCACGCGTGCGCCCAGTCTCTCTGCGCGTTGACGCAGGCCGGATTGCTCCAGCAGTTCAAAGCGATCGCCCCGCACTTCATTCAGCACCAGGATCAGCGGCATGCGTCCGCCAAATCGATCAAGCAGTTGGCCGAGCAGATCGACCGCATCCTGACCGGCATCCATGACATGCCAGTAAGTCAGTTCGATCCCCATCTCCGCGCTCATCTCGATCAAGTCCGAATCTTCCATCCAGCGCATCAGAAAAGGCTGCGTCTGCGCCGCGAGATCAACCAGGATGCGTCGCTCCGGGTCTGCCACAGCCGCTTCGACGATGCGGTCAAGGTTATCGTAGCGGTCGATGGCGGCAGGCGCGGAATAGTCAGCATAAAAGCGCAGCAGTGCGCCGTGCGATTGGTCGGTATCGAAGCCGATAAAGGGCGTGTCATGGTCGATCAGGTATTGCGCCAGAATGCGCGCCACCAGTGATTTGCCGACGCCGCCTTTTTCGCCGCCGATGAAATGAAGTTTGCTCATGCAGGATGATCCTTGAAAAACACATAGGCCCCTGCGAGAGGGGAAGAGGAAACGCCTCTGGCCTGATAAGCAATAAGAATGCCGAGAATGCCGAATTGGGTAAAAGGCGAGACTAGCGGTTGGTGGCGGCAGGTCGAACCCCGGCTCGGCGCGCTGTCTTTGCGGTCAAACCGATTTGGGGCGGCGATGCACCTAAATGGAGCGCTTGCCAAGGAGCGGTTACCAAATTCGCCGCGTCTGCCGTAGTTGCATTTGGGTGCCTGCCGCTACAATCGAAGCCATGCAAATTCGACTGAATCCTGTGCAACCGATCATGTTGATTGCCAAGGTCTTGCTGTTTTTCCTGTTGCTTGGCTTTGCCGCCCTCAACAGTGACAGCGTGACGTTGCGCTATTTTCTCGGTCTGTCCTGGCAAGCGCCGCTGTCGCTGGTGATTCTGGCGGCATTCGCGATCGGTCTGTTGGCCGGTTTCCTGGGCTGTTCGCTGCGATTGCTGCGAAATCAACGCGATATTCGCGGCCTGCAGCGTCAACTCGACAAACACTGCGACAAGCACTGAACATGGAATTCGAAGCCTGGTATCTGCTGGTCATCCCGCTCTTCTTCGGCCTCGGCTGGATCGCTGCACGGGTCGATATTCGCCATATCATGCAGGAGTCGCGGGCAGTGCCGCGTTCGTATTTCAAGGGCTTGAACTATCTGCTCAACGAGCAACCGGACAAGGCAATCGAGGCGTTTCTGGAAGTCGCCAAGATGGACCCGGACACGCTGGAACTGCACTTCGCGCTCGGCGCGTTGTTCCGCCGGCGTGGCGAATTGGATCGCGCCATCCGGATCCATCAAAACGTGGCGGATCGGGCCGATTTGTCACAGGACCATCGGATGAAAGCGTTGTACGAACTGGGCGAGGATTTTCTCAAGGCCGGGTTGCTGGATCGTGCCGAAACGGTGTTTCGTCGCCTGGAATCCAGTGCGCATGCGCGTGATTCATTGCGCAATATTCTTGAAATTCAGGTGCTGACCAAGGAATGGCGTGAAGCGATCATCACCGCGGCGCGGCTGGAGAAGCTGGGTGCCCCGGCGCAGAACGCAGATACCGCGCATTACTACTGCGAACTCGCGCTGGCGGCGATGCTGAAAGGTGACGATGCTGCGGCGCGCGCTGATCTGTCGCGTGCCATGCAGGAAAACAAGCGTTCCGCCCGCGGCCTGATTCTGCTCGGCGATCTGGAAGCCAAGGCCGGCAATGACGAGGCCGCTATCGCCGCCTGGCGTCAACTGGAAGAGGTGAGTCCGGCCTATCTGCCGATCGTGGCGGAGCGGTTGACGCAGGCTTTGGTTCGCTGCGGACGGCAGGATGAGGCGATCAACCTGCTCAAGGCCTACCTGGAGCGCCGCCCGAGTCCGGACCTGCTGCATTACCTGTTTCAGACCATGGCGCAAGTGCGTGGCTGGGCGGCGGCGAGACAACTCGCGGCGGAAGAACTGAAGCGCCATCCGAGCTTGCGTGCGCTGGATGACTACCTGCAAGCCAGCAATGCGGTGGAGCAAACCGACGCCAGCGTCGAAGATCGTGTTGCGCAGGATCTGGTGCACCGGCAGGTCAGTCGCAGCGCCTATTACCAATGCAGCAGCTGCGGCTTCAAGGCGCGCCAATATTTCTGGCAATGCCCGGCCTGCGCGCGCTGGGAAAGCATTTCGCCGGAACGGGAAGAACATGACTGAACGTCGAATTATTGTTGCGCTGGATTACCCCGATGCCGCCGCTGCACGCCAGTTTGTGACCAAAGTGCGGCCGGAAATGTGCCGCCTCAAGGTCGGCAAGGAGTTGTTTGTCGCGGCCGGGCCGGACTTCGTGCGCGAATTGGTCGGGCAGGGCTACGACGTTTTCCTCGATCTGAAATTTCACGATATTCCCAATACCGTGGCGCAAGCCTGCAAAGCGGCGGCGCGGCTGGGCGTGTGGATGATGAATGTGCATGCCAGCGGTGGTCCGCGCATGTTGTCGGCGGCGCGCGAAGCTTTGGAGTCCATGCCCGAGCGGCCGTTGCTGATCGCGGTGACGGTGTTGACCAGCATGGGCGGCGAGGAGTTGAAAGCCATCGGCGTTGATGCGGGCGCGGAGCGGCAAGTCCTGCGTCTCGCCGGTTTGACACGTGACGCGGGGCTGGATGGCGTGGTCTGTTCCGCGCGGGAAGCGGCGACCTTGCGGCAGAATCTAGGACCTGATTTTTGTCTGGTGACCCCCGGCATTCGCCCCGCCGGCAGTGACTCGGGCGATCAGACCCGCATCTTGACGCCGCTTCAGGCTTTGCAGGCCGGCGCCGATTATTTGGTCATAGGCCGGCCGATCACGCAGTCCGCGGACCCGTTGATTGTGCTGGAATCGATTTCCCGGGAAATTTCAAACCATTAATAGAGAGAGTCAAAGCATGAAAATTGCGATCGCCGGTACCGGCTACGTCGGCCTTTCCAACGCCATCCTGCTGGCGCAACACAATGAAGTGGTAGCACTCGACATCGTTCCGGAAAAGATCGAAATGCTGAACCGCAAGGTTTCGCCTATCGTCGATGTCGAGATCGAGGATTACCTCAGCCACAAGTCGCTCAACTTTCGCGCGACCTTGGACAAGCGGGACGCCTATGCCGGCGCCGACTTCGTCATCATCGCAACGCCGACCGACTACGATACCGAAACCAACTACTTCAATACCAGGACGGTGGAAGCGGTGATCAGTGATGTCATGGCGATCAACCCGAACGCGGTGATGATCCTCAAGTCCACCGTTCCGGTCGGCTATACGGCGAAGCTGAAAGCGCAATTCAACTGCGACAACCTGATCTTCTCGCCGGAATTCCTGCGCGAAGGCAAAGCGCTGTACGACAACCTCCACCCGTCACGCATCATCATCGGCGAACGTTCGGCGCGCGCCGAAACCTTCGCCAACCTGCTCAAGCAAGGCGCGATCAAGCAGGATATTCCGACGTTGTTTACCAACTCCACCGAAGCCGAGGCGGTCAAGCTGTTCTCGAATACTTACCTCGCGATGCGGGTCGCGTATTTCAACGAACTCGACACCTACGCCGCGTCGCATGGCCTGGACACGAAGCAGATCATCCAGGGGGTCAGCCTCGACCCGCGCATTGGCGACCATTACAACAACCCGTCATTCGGCTACGGCGGCTACTGTCTGCCGAAAGACACCAAGCAATTGCTGGCCAATTACTCGGATGTGCCGCAAAACCTGATGCGCGCCATCGTCGATTCGAACACTACGCGCAAGGACTTCGTCGCCGACAGCATCCTGAAGCGCAAGCCCAACGTAGTTGGCGTGCACCGCCTGATCATGAAGGCCGGCTCGGACAATTTCCGCGCCTCCAGCATCCAGGGCATCATGAAACGGATCAAGGCCAAGGGCATCCCGGTCATCGTCTACGAACCGGTGCTGACCGAGCCGGAGTTCTATCACTCGAAGGTGGTCAACGATCTGGCCGAGTTCAAACGCTTGTCCGATGTGATCATCGCCAACCGGGTGACCGATGATTTGCTGGATGTAGTGGACAAGGTCTTCAGTCGCGACTTGTTCGGCAAGGATTGAGCATGTTCAAAACCCTCGCGGATTTTGTCGGCAACACGCCGCTGGTGCGTCTGATGAAAATGCCGGACAACACCTCCAACGTGGTGCTGGTCAAACTGGAAGGCAACAACCCGGCCGGTTCCGTGAAGGACAGACCGGCGCTGGCGATGATCGCCAAGGCCGAGGCGCGTGGCGAGATCAAGCCGGGCGACACCTTGATCGAGGCGACCAGCGGCAATACCGGCATCGCGCTGGCGATGGCGGCGGCGATCAAGGGTTACCGCATGGTGCTGATCATGCCGGAGCATCTCTCCATCGAACGCCGCCAGACCATGCGCGCCTATGGTGCCGAACTGGTGTTGGTGAGCAAGGCCGACGGCATGGAGGGGGCGCGAGATCTGGCGGAAACCATGCAACGGGAAGGGCGCGGCAAGATCCTCGACCAGTTCTCCAACCCGGATAATCCGGCCGCGCATTACGAATCCACCGGGCCGGAAATCTGGCGTGATACCGGCGGCAAGATCACCCACTTCGTTTCCAGCATGGGCACCACCGGCACCCTCATGGGCTGCTCGCGCTACTTGAAGGAACAAAATCCGGATATCCAGATCGTCGGCGTGCAGCCTGAAGAGGGCGCTCAGATACCCGGCATCCGCAAATGGCCGGACGAATATGTGCCGTCGATCTGCGACTACCAGCGCGTGGATCGAATGATCTACGTCGGCCAGCCCGAGGCGGAAGAAACCACGCGCCGACTGGCGGCAGAGGAGGGCATCTTCGCCGGCATCTCCTCCGGCGGCGCGCTGTATGCCGCGTTGCAATTGTCGAAGGAAGTCGAAAACGCGGTCATCGTCTCCATCGTCTGCGACCGCGGCGACCGCTATCTCTCCACCGGCGTATTTCCGGCGTGAAGCAATTCAGCTTGAGCCTGCCGCGCTGGCTGGTGACATGCCTGTTTGGTTGGCTGTCGGTGTTGCCCTTGGCTTACGCCAGCGACGAAGCCGAGCCGGTTGCGCCACCCCTGTTGTTGGCCAGTGTGCTGCCGGCAAAAACCGATGTCTCACTGTATTGGGTCAGCGAGAAGCTGGATGGCGTGCGCGCAATCTGGAATGGCAAGGAATTACATTTTCGCAGCGGCCGTCTGGTTGCTGCGCCCGCCTGGTTCACGGCGAATTTCCCGGCGCAACCACTGGATGGCGAACTTTGGCTGGCACGCGGCGAGTTCGACCGGCTTTCCGGCATCGTGCGCAAACAGCAACCAGATGACGCGGAGTGGCGGCAAGTGCGCTACATGCTGTTTGAATTGCCCGATGCGCCGGGAACGTTCAGCCAACGCATCGAAAGTATGCAGGAAATCGTCACCGCCGCTCAGGTTCCCTGGTTGCAGGTGATCAATCAATTTCGCGTGTCAGATCGGGCTGAACTTCAGCAACGGCTGGCGGAAGTGCTGAAGCATCGCGGCGAAGGATTGATGCTGCATCTGGCCGATGCGCCTTACACCACCGGCCGCAGTGATGTCCTGCTCAAGCTGAAACCCTGGCTGGATGCGGAAGCGAAAGTAATCGCGCATTTGCCGGGAAAAGGAAAATACCTCGGCATGCTCGGCGCGTTACGCCTGGAAACCCCGGATGGCAAGCGTTTCAATCTGGGCACCGGCTTCAGCGACAAAGTTCGGCGGAACCCACCTGCTATTGGCGTGCTGGTGAGCTATCGTTATCGTGAACTGAATCCAAACGGCTTGCCGCGATTTGCCAGTTACTTGCGAGTGCGTGAGGCGTTCTGACGGAGTGCTGACTGGTTCGGAGCGTAAAGCAGAAAAACGGTGGGCCGTTTCTGGATGTCGGGTTGCCTTTTTCGCCAGCCTGAAACCGGGAAGGTGGCCAGGTATTCGCTATCCAGCGTCAGATCGCAGGCGAGCGTGAGCAGCGTGTCGTCTTGGCAACTGGCCAGAATGCTGCCCAGCATGGCCTGATTGCGATAGGGCGTTTCGATGAATACCTGCGCGGCATCTTCTTTCTGCGCGCGCCGTTCCAGTTCCCGCAGTGCGGTTGCACGTTCGTCCGCTTTCGCCGGCAGATAACCATGGAAGGCGAAACGCTGGCCGACCAGACCTGAACCCATCAGCGCCAGCAGTATCGAGGAGGGGCCGGTCAATGGGCGCACACGGATGCCGTGTTGATGCGCCAGGCGAACCAGATTCGCGCCCGGGTCGGCGACGGCCGGGCAGCCGGCTTCCGAGATCAGGCCAACATCGGTGCCTGCCAGTAAAGGCGCGATCAAGGTGTCCAGCGCGCTGGCCGGGGTGTGTTCGTTGAGTTCCAGCAGGGTGAGTTGCTGGATCGGCGTGGCGGTGGGTAGTTGCTTCAGGAAGGCGCGCGCGGTCTTGGCTTGTTCGACGATGAAGGTGGTCAAACCGGCGGCGATGCGCCGGGTTTCTTCCGGCAGCACGTGGTTGAACGGGGTATCGCCCAGCGGGGTCGGGATCAGGTAGAGGATGCCGGCCACGTCAGCACATCCAGTCCTTCGTTGGCGAGCATTTCGGTCAGTTTGATCAATGGCAGGCCGACCAGCGCGTTCGGATCTTCGGTCTCGAAGCGTGCGATCAGCGCGATGCCGAGCGATTCGCTCTTGGCGCTGCCGCAGCAGTTGTAGGGTTGGTCTTTGTGAAGGTAGGCGATGATCTGGGCGTCGCTGTAGTCACGCATCACCAGACGCACCGGCACGTTGGCGGTTTGCGTGCGGCCGGTTTTTGCATTGAGCAGGGTCAGCGCAGTGTGGAATTCCAGCGCTTTGCCGCGCATGCGTTTGAGTTGGGCGAAAGCCGCGTCGAAGTTGCCCGGTTTGCCGAGTTGCTCGCCTTCCAGCAATGCGACCTGGTCGGAACCAATGATCAGTGCATCGGGAAATGTGATCGCGACCGCCTGCGCCTTCACAAGTGACAGGCGCTGTGCGGTTTGATCCGGTGATTCACCGGTCAGCGGCGTCTCGTCGACATCGGGCGCGGCAACCTCGAACGGCACGCCGAGACGGGCGAGCAGATCACGTCGGTAAGGCGACGTGGAAGCAAGTATCAACTGCACCGGCAAGCTCACTCGGGCTGTATCTCGACCAGCACCTGATCCGGCGTGACTTGATCGCCCTTGGCGACATGCACGCCGATGACGGTGCCGGTGACTGGCGATTGGACTTCGTTTTCCATCTTCATCGCTTCGATGACCAGGACGCCATCACCGGCTTTGATCTTGTCGCCCACCTTGACTTTGACCTCGACGATGGCTCCCGGCATGGCGGTGGTGACGCAACCGGCATGGGTCGGGCGCGGGCGTTGTTTGCTGCCGCCGGCTGAGTCCGCCTTGCCGCCCGAAGCTTTGCGCGGTGCGCTGGAGCCGGGCGTGACTTCGATTTCATCCAGGGCTTCCAGCAACACTTCTTCGGCGACACCATCGACATGCACATAGAAGGGACGCTGACCATCGCCAGCCTGGCCGGTGCCCTTGATGCGGATGTGATAGGTCTCGCCATGCAGCGTGACGTTGAATTCGCTCGGTGCGAACACCGATGGGCAAGCAGTGGCCAATTGGGCTTCTGGCGGCAACAAGGGCTCTGGCGACAGCGCGCCGCTGGCTCGTTCGAGCAGGAAGGTGCGGCCGAGTTCAGGGAACATGGCGTAAGTCAGCACGTCCTCGTCCGATTTCGCCAGGCCTTCGGCTTCGCCGCGCAATTTGTCGAGTTCGTCGGTCAGCAGGTCAGCCGGCCGGCAAGTAATGACTTCCTGATCGCCCACCGCCATTTTTTTGACTTCGCTATTGACCTGGCCTGGCGCTGCGCCGTAGCGGCCGAGGAGATAGTTTTTGACTTCGTTGGTGACCGATTTGTAGCGGCCACCGGTCAACACGTTCAGAACGGCCTGGGTGCCGACGATCTGCGAGGTGGGTGTGACCAGCGGCGGGAAACCGAGGTCTTCGCGGACGCGCGGGATCTCGGCAAGCACTTCGTCCATGCGTTCGAGTGCGCCTTGTTCCTTCAGTTGATTGACCAGATTCGAGATCATGCCGCCGGGCACTTGCGAAACCAGGATGCGGGTGTCGACTTGCTGGCCCTTCATCTCGAATTGCCAGTATTTCTTGCGCACTTCCTTGAAGTAGGCGGCGATTTCCTGCAGCTTGATCAAGTTGATGCCAGTGTCGTACTCGGTACCGGCGAAGGCGGCGACCAGGCTTTCAGTGGTGGGGTGGCTGGCGCCTTCAGAAAAGGCGGAAAGACAGGTGTCGATCATCACCGCTCCGGCTTCGACGCCCTTCATGTGCGCCATGCTGGCGAGGCCGGAGGTGGCGTGGCTGTGCAGGTGGATGGGAATCGAGACGGCGGCCTTCAGCGTTTTGACCAGTTCTGACGTGGTGTAGGGCGTCAGCAGGCCGGCCATGTCCTTGACCGCGATGGTGTCGCTGCCCATGCTTTCCAGTTGACGCGCCATCGATACGAAATAGTCGATGTTATGGACCGGGCTGGTGGTGTAGCACAGCGTGCCTTCCGCGTGTTTGCCGGCGGCTTTCACCGCTTCGATGGAAACCTTCATGTTGCGCAGGTCGTTCATCGCGTCGAAGACGCGGAACACGTCGACGCCGTTATCCGCCGACTTCTGCACGAAAGCGCGCACCAGATCATCCGGGTAATGCCGGTAACCGAGCAGGTTCTGTCCCCGCAACAGCATCTGGATGCGCGAGTTGGGCAGCGCGCGACGGAGTTTGCGCAGCCGTTCCCACGGGTCTTCCTTGAGAAAGCGCACGCAGGCGTCGAAGGTGGCGCCGCCCCAGGCTTCCAGCGACCAGAAACCAACGTTATCGAGCTTGTTGCAGATCGGCAGCATGTCTTCCGTGCGCATGCGGGTAGCGATCAGGGACTGATGTCCATCGCGCAGCACCAGTTCGGTGATCTTGACTTGTGTCATCGTGGCTTCCTTGTAAATCTGACGATGCGAAGGGCTGGATTCAGCCTGTTTCAAATGCCCAAGTGAGCGGCGATTGCGGCCGAGATTGCCGCTGCTTTCATTTCCGGCGGTTGGCGCACGGCGTAATTGAGCAGTTCCGGGTGCGATTCGACAAAGCTGGTGTTGAAGCGACCGGTCCGGAATTGTTCATTGAGCAGAATTTCCTGGTAGTAGGGAATGGTGGTTTTGACGCCATACACGCCCATGTCATCCAGCGAACGCCGACCCCGTTCGATGACGCCTTCCCAGGTCAGCGCCCAGACCGTCAGCTTGGCGCACATGGAGTCGTAATAGGGCGGAATGGTGTAGCCGGAGTACATCGCCGCATCCGTCCGCACGCCGGGACCGCCTGGTGCGTAATAACGCGTGATGCGGCCGAAACTGGGGAGAAAGCTGTTTTTCGGGTCTTCCGCATTGATTCGGAATTCCATCGCAAAACCACGGTGGCGAATCTCGTCTTGCTTGTATTGCAGCGGCAGACCGTCGGTAATCCGGATCTGCTCCTGCACAATATCGATGCCGGTGATGGTTTCGGTCACCGTATGCTCGACCTGCAAACGGGTGTTCATCTCCATGAAGTAGAACTGATTGTCCGAATCGAGCAGGAATTCGACGGTGCCGGCGTTTTCATAGCCCACCGCCTTTGCCGCGCGCACCGCCAACTTGCCGATGTATTCGCGCTGCGCTTCAGTCAATTGCGGCGATGGGGCGATTTCGATCAGTTTCTGATTCCGCCGCTGGATCGAGCAGTCGCGTTCAAACAGGTGGACGCAGTTGCCGTGACTGTCACCAATGATCTGCACTTCGATGTGCTTCGGATTGACGACGCATTTCTCCATGAAGACTTCCGGCTTGCCGAATGCCTTGCTCGCCTCGGAGACGACGCGAACGTAGTTGTTGACCAGTTCTTCGTCCGAATCGCAGCGTCGGATGCCGCGTCCGCCACCGCCGTTGGTCGCCTTCAGCATGATCGGGTAGCCGATCTTTTTTGCCAGTTTGAGCGCTTCTTCGGCGTTTTCCAGGTTGTGGTCGGAACCGGGAATGACTGGAATGCCAGCCTTGATCATCGCCAGACGAGCCTGGATCTTGTCGCCCATCTGGGTAATGACTTTGGCGGAAGGGCCGATGAATTTGATGCCACGGCGGGCGCAAACTTCAGCCAGAACCGGGTTTTCCGACAGGAAGCCATAGCCTGGGTGCAGGGCATCGCAACCTGATGCCACGGCCAGATTCACAATGTTGTGAGCATTCAGATAGCCAAGAACCGGATCGGAGCCAATATTGAAGGCGGTATCGGCTTTCTTGACATGAAGGCCATGCCGGTCAGCGTCGGTATAAATGGCCACCGCTTTGATGCCCATTTCCTTGCATGCCCGAACAATCCGAACCGCGATTTCACCTCGGTTTGCGATGAGTATTTTCCTGATCACGCTTTGACCTTAGAAAGTGGCGTTGTAGGTGGCGTTGGCTTTGACAAAAACAGCCGCGCAGCTTAACATTTCTGGCTTATGTCTGCACGGAGACCCTTTGATAGCCTGCAATTTGCCAAGTCCGGCGAGAGCCTGAAGGGCAGTTTGCGCGTCGAAGAGTTGCCGCGTTTAAGCGATAGTTTGAGGCCAGATGATGTTGCAGTGCAATACCGGCTTGATGGTGTTTTGGCTTCCGGACGTCCGGCGCTTCGGCTGAAAGTTGAAGCCAAAGTCTGGCTGACCTGCCAGCTTTGCATGTCGTTGTATCCCGAAATGTTGAGTCTGGATACTGTTCTGCCGGTGGCTAGAAATGAAGCAGAGTTGGCGCGCTGGGAAGCGCTTGATCCCCTGCTGGATGCGTTGGTTGCTGACCCGGGGTTGGATGTGGCGGTTCTGGTTGAAGACGAGATATTGCTCGCCATTCCGCTGGTGCCAATGCACCCCGAAGATGAGTGCGATCCTGCTGGCTTGGCGCTCGTCGGCAAAATTTGAGCGGATTTGGTCTTGCCTGTCGGGGCTGTAGTGTTTTTTGTAATGGCTCGGCAGTTTTTGAATTCATGTATTTAGTGTTTTTGTGTTTTTGTGTTTATTAGGAGATCGTCATGGCTGTTCAGCAGAATAAAAAATCCCCCTCCAAACGTGGCATGCATCGTGCCCACGACTTCCTGACTACACCTCCGACCGCAGTTGAGCCGACTACCGGTGAGATGCATCTGCGTCACCATATCAGCCCGAACGGCTTTTATCGTGGCCGTAAAGTGCTTAATACCAAGGCTGATAACAGCTAATTTCTGCGTTGGCTCAGCTTGAGATGAGCCAGGCATGTCGCACTGGTTTTCCTTAAGCTGAACGTTCATGCGAGAAATCACTATCGCGATTGATGCCATGGGGGGCGACCACGGTCCCCATGTGACGGTCAAGGCGGCGCTCGACTTCCTGTCCAAAAATTCCGATGTCAACATTGTTCTTGTTGGGCTTTCGGATGCCATTCACGCTGAACTCAAAGTCAATAAAGCATCTGCGGGCACGCGCCTGAGGGTCTATCACGCCAGCGAAGTGGTGACGATGGACGATTCTTTGCCGGTCGCTTTGCGCACCAAAAAAGATTCTTCAATGCGTGTCACGGCTGACATCGTCAAGCGTGGCGAGGCCGATGCCGGTGTCTCGGCTGGCAATACCGGTGCATTGATGGCGGTATCGCGCTTTGTATTGAAAACGCTTCCCGGCATCGATCGTCCCGCCATCGCCTCAACGTTGCCCTCCCGTACCGGCCGGACTTACATGCTTGACCTGGGGGCGAATGTCGATTGTTCGGCGGAGCACCTTCGCCAATTCGCCATCATGGGCTCGGCGCTGGTTTCCGCGATTGAACATAAAGAAAGACCCAGCATTGGCCTTCTTAACATTGGCGAAGAAGAAATCAAGGGTAACGACGTGGTCAAGCAAGCCGGTGAAATGCTCAGAGCCAGTGGGCTCAATTTCTACGGCAATGTGGAAGGCAACGATATTTACATGGGTACCGTCGATGTCGTGGTGTGCGATGGCTTCGTTGGCAATGTCGCGCTCAAGGCTTCAGAGGGTTTGGCCAAGTTGATTGGCGATCGCTTGCGCAGCGAATTCAAGCGAACCCCGCTAACACGCCTGGCCGGCCTGATCTCCTGGCCAGTGTTGCGCGCCTTCAAGCGCAATCTTGATCCGCGTCGATACAATGGTGCGAGCTTGCTTGGGTTGAATGGCGTGATTATCAAAAGTCATGGCTCCGCCGATGTGTTTTCTTTCGAGCAGGCCATTCTCAAAGCCGCGGAGGAAGTGCGTGGCGGTTTGTTGCGTCGAATCGCCGACCAGGTCGGCGTCCACAATGACATTCCCAGCGGTTTGGCAGATGAAGGAGAGTTGGCTTGACGCAGATTGCATCTCCCATGACACGAATCTATTCCCGCATCATGGGCACCGGCAGCTATCTGCCGGCGAGAATTTTGACCAATGCGGAACTCGAAAAACGGATCGAAACCACCAGTGAGTGGATTGTTGAACGTACCGGCATTCGTGAGCGTCATATCGCCGCGGAAGGCGAGTTGACCAGCGATCTGGCACAGAAAGCAGCCGAAAGCGCGCTCGATGCGGCGGGGATCGATGCCAGCGAAGTTGAGTTGATTGTGGTCGCCACGACCACCTCGGACCGGGTGTTTCCCAGTACGGCGTGCGTGCTTCAGGCCAAGTTGGGCATTACCAATGGTTGTCCGGCATTTGACGTGCAAGCGGTCTGTAGCGGATTCGTGTATGCGGTATCGGTGGCAGATCAATTCATCCGGTCAGGCCAGGTCAAGACCGCACTGGTCGTCGGCGCCGAGACCTTGTCGCGGATTACCGATTGGGACGACCGCAGCAACTGCATGCTTTGGGGCGACGGCGCTGGCGCAGTGGTGCTGCGCGCATCAGAGCAACCCGGGATCATTGCTACCCATTTGCACGCCGATGGCCGTTATCAGGATTTATTGTTTGTCGATGGCGGTGTGTCACTGAAAAAGGAAGGCGCCTGCTACATGCGCATGTCCGGCAACGCCGTGTTCAAAATGGCGGTCAATACGCTGGATGCGATTGTCGATGAAACGCTGGCGGCGAATGGTCTGCAAAAATCCGACATCGATTGGCTGGTGCCGCACCAGGCCAATATCCGCATCATCCAGGCGACGGCGAAGAAACTCGGCATGAGCATGGACCAGGTCGTGGTCACGGTTGATCGGCATGGCAATACCTCGGCGGCCTCGATTCCGCTGGCGCTGGATACGGCCGTGCGTGAAGGAAAAATCAAACCGGGTGAACGCGTGTTGATGGAAGCCTTTGGCGGCGGTTTCACCTGGGGCTCGGTGCTGGTTCGGTTTTGAGCCTGCCTGGAAACCCGTCCATCAGGTTCTGAAACAGCTTTCTTGCGGAGAATTTGAATGAAATTCGCGTTTGTTTTTCCTGGCCAGGGTTCGCAATCGGTTGGCATGTTGACCGCGTATGGCACGGCAGCGCCAATCAGTGAAACGCTGGCAGAGGGCTCGGATGCCTTGGGGCAGGATCTGGCTGCGATGATCGCTGATGGCCCGGCAGAACTGCTCAATCAGACTGTCAATACCCAGCCGGCCATGCTGACAGCGGGGGTGGCGGTTTATCGTCTTTGGCAAAGCCTGGGCGGGCCAGCGCCGGCCATGATGGCAGGACATAGTCTGGGTGAATACACCGCGCTGGTCTGCGCCGGCGCACTCGGTTTCGCCGATGCGATCAAGTTGGTGCGATTGCGCGCAGAGGCCATGCAATCGGCCGTGCCGGAAGGCGTTGGCGCCATGGCCGCTGTCCTCGGACTGGATGACGATGCAGTGCGCGCGGTATGCGCGGAGGCAGCGGAGGGGGAAGTGCTTGCTGCGGTCAATTTCAACTCCCCCGGCCAGGTGGTGATTGCGGGTCATAAGGCGGCGGTGGATCGTGGTTGTGCGCTGGCCAAGGCAAAGGGCGCCAAGCGCGCGCTGCCATTGCCGGTTTCCGTACCGTCGCATTGCGCCTTGATGCAGCCGGCAGCCGAAAAACTGCGTTTGGCGCTGGCGGAAATCGAGATCAAAACACCCAGCGTGACGGTGTTGCACAACGCCGATGTGGCCAGCCATGCCGATCCGGCGGCGATCCGCGATGCCTTGGCACGGCAATTGTTCAGCCCGGTGCGCTGGGTCGAAACAGTGCAAAGTTTTGCCGCACAAGGTGTTCAGTTAGTGGCGGAATGTGGCCCTGGCAAAGTGCTGGCCGGCCTCAACAAGCGCATCGTCGATGGTTTGCCGGGGGTGGCGCTGGCGGATGCCGCCGCGCTGACAGACGTCTTGGCAAAGATACGTTCGTAATTCAGAAGGTCAAAAACTCAGGCTTGATGCCTGAAAAATGAGGAGATGCAAATGGAACAACGTGTTGCCATGGTGACCGGCGCTACGCGGGGTATCGGCAAGGCCATTCTGCATGCCTTGGCGAAAGCTGGCTGCAGCGTGGTCGGAACTGCAACCAGCGTGTCTGGTGCGGAATCCATTTCCGCCGCGCTGGCCGAAGCAGGATTGCAGGGCGAGGGTTTGATGCTCGACGTCAACGACGCCGCTCAGGTCGATGCCGCCATTGCAGGCGTCATGGCGCGTCATGGCCGGATTGATGTTTTGGTGAACAACGCTGGCATTACGCGCGACAACCTGCTGATGCGGATGAAGGATGATGAATGGAACGCCATTCTGGAGACCAATCTGACTTCGGTATTTCGTTTGTCGCGGGCGGTGTTGCGGCCGATGATGAAGGCACGGTTTGGCCGCATCATCAGTATCGCTTCGGTGGTTGGCGTGTCGGGTAATGCGGGTCAGACCAACTACGCTGCGGCCAAGGCCGGCATGATCGGTTTCTCCAAATCGTTGGCACAGGAAGTCGGCAGTCGCGGCATTACGGTGAATTGCGTGGCGCCCGGCTTCATCGATACCGACATGACCAAGGGACTGCCCGAGGCCGCGCGTGGCAAATTGATGGAGCGGATCCCGTTGGGCAAGTTGGGAACGCCGGAAGATATTGCTCATGCCGTGGTGTATCTGGCGTCGGATGGCGCGGCTTATGTCACAGGTGCCACGTTGCACGTCAACGGCGGCATGTACATGGACTGAGGCGCAAGCCGGTCGATATGCAATTATTGCTGGATTGATTTTTTCGAGACGAGGCCTCTTTTAGCCGGTTTCATCGTTATCGACAGACTGCTAGAATGCCCCGGCTTTTTTGCTACCCGTAATTTTTCTACCCTAGTGGGAGTTATCTGATGAGTGATATTGAACAACGTGTCAAAAAGATCGTCGCCGAACAACTGGGCGCCAACGAAGCCGATGTGAAGCTTGAGTCTTCCTTCGTGGACGACCTGGGTGCTGACTCTCTCGACACGGTGGAACTGGTGATGGCGCTGGAAGAAGCTTTCGAGTGCGAAATCCCCGACGAAGAAGCTGAAAAAATCACTACGGTTCAGCAGGCTGTCGATTACGTCAACGGCCACTTGAGCAAGTAATTCCTGGGTAGTTCCTTTTTGTCAGAGCGCAGGGCGTCGCCCTCGCTCTGAGCTTGCCCCTCTTGAATATCGGCTCGGCCCGGTTTCTTGCATATTCCCGTATCTGGTGTTTTCCAGGAGTTTCCCATGACCAAGCGCAGAGTCGTGGTTACCGGGCTCGGTATCATTTCTCCCGTCGGCAATAGCGTAAATGACGCGTGGGCCAGTCTGATGGCAGGGCGTTCCGGTATTACCCGAATCAACCGTTTCGATGCCTCTGCTTTTGCCAGCCAGATCGCGGGCGATGTGAAGAACTTCGATCTGGCCAAATACCTGACCCCGAAGGATGCTCGCCGGATGGATACCTTCATCCATTATGGTCTGGCGGCTGCGATTGATGCCTTCAAGGATTCCGGCATCGAAGTCACCGAGGCCAATCGTGAACGCATCGGCGTCAACATCGGTTCGGGTATTGGCGGTCTGCAAATGATCGAAGAAACCCACAAGGTTTACTTGGCCGATGGTCCGCGCAAGATTTCTCCTTTCTTCATCCCGGCCACCATCATCAACATGATCTCCGGGCATCTTTCGATCATGTTCGGCTTGCAAGGACCGAACGTGGCCATGGTGACGGCGTGTACCACCGGCACGCATGCGGTAGGAGAAGCCGGCCGCATGATCGAGTATGGCGAGGCCGATGTGATGATCGCGGGCGGTGCTGAATCCACCATCTGCCCGCTGGCCATTGGCGGCTTTGCGGCTGCGCGCGCGCTTTCGACCCGCAACGATGATCCTGAAGCCGCCAGTCGTCCCTGGGACAAGGGGCGGGACGGCTTCGTCATGGGGGAAGGCGCTGGTGTTCTGGTGCTGGAAGAATACGAACATGCCAAAGCGCGTGGCGCTCGCATTTATTGCGAACTGATCGGCTATGGCAAGAGCGCGGATGCGCATCACATGACCGCGCCGGTTGAAGATGGCTCGGGCGCTGCGCGCTGCATGGATGTGGCTTTGCGCAACGCCGGCATCAATCCGGATCAGGTCGATTACATCAACGCGCACGGTACCTCGACCCCGTTGGGTGATCTGGCAGAAACCAAAGCGGTGAAGCGTTCGCTTGGTGACCATGCCAGCAAGGTCATGGTCAGCTCAACCAAATCGATGACCGGCCATCTGCTTGGTGCGGCGGGCGGTATTGAAGCCGTGTTCTCGGCTTTGACCATCGCTCATCAGGCGGTGCCGCCGACGATCAATTTGATTGAGCCGGACGAAGGTTGCGATCTGGATTATGTCGCCAACATTGCGCGTGATACCAAGGTCAATGTGGCGCTCTCCAATTCCTTTGGCTTTGGCGGTACCAACGGCACGGTCATCTTCGCCAAAATCTGACATCAGCCTGGTTCGGGGCGTGATGCCGCGTCAAACACGATGACAGCGGCGATATGACAGCGGCGATATGACAGCAGCAATATGACAACGGCGAGACGACGGTGACGACAGCGCAACCGGTCATTCTGGTCGATGGCGAGCCGTCGGCCTGCATCCCTGCGGATGATCGGGGTTTTCTCTATGGCGATGGCGTGTTTCGCACGCTACGCATCGTCGCTGGCAAGCCGCGCTGGTGGCCTGAGCAGATCGCCAAACTGTCTGAGGACGCCAGCCGAATCGGTCTGACTGCGCCAGATCCAGCGGTCTGGTGCGCCGATCTGGAACGTTTTTCTGCTCAGCTGACTGACGGTGTCCTGAAGTTGATTTTGACGCGGGGTAGTGGTCCGCGCGGATACCTGCCGTCCGCAGCGCAACCCGTGCGGCGTTTGATGGTGTTTGATGCAACCCCGAATTCTGGCCAACGAACAGCCGATCTTCGCGTACGGATTTGTACCTTGCGGCTCGGCTGGCAACCTCGCCTGGCTGGCATCAAGCATTTGAATCGATTGGAAAACGTATTGGCTCGCAGCGAGTGGTCGGCAGCGGATATTCACGAAGGGCTGATGCTGGATCATGCGGAGCGCGTGATTTGCGGCGTCATGAGCAATCTTTTC
>JBBQQT010000063.1:0-18326 GCA_038215555.1 Burkholderiales bacterium
GTCGCATCGTGCTGGTCGGCACGACCGCGCCGGGTCTTGCCGATGTCCGCGCGACGCCGGTCAGCGAGATATTTCCAGGCGTCGAAATTCATGCCGCCTTGTTGTCTGGCATCCTTGACCAGAACCTGAAATGGAAGCCGCGCCAAGTCACGATGCTGACGGTGGCCTGCGTCGTGCTACTGGGGTTGCTGATTGGCATTCTGCTGCCCATGACCACGCCCTTGATCGCGGCGACCGCCACCCTCGGCTTTCTGATTCTGGTCTTTGGGCTCGATCTCTGGGCATGGACTGCGCTCAATCTCGATTTCCCGCTCGGTGCGCCGCTGGTTACCTTGCTGGGCCTGTTTGTGGCCAACATGTCCTACGGCTTCTTCGTCGAGACCCGCGCCAAGGGCCAGATCACCAAGCTGTTCGGCCAATATGTGCCGAAGGAACTGGTCGAGGAAATGAGCCGCGACCCGGATCGCTACAACCTGAAGGGCGAATCGCGTGAGATGAGCGTGCTGTTTTCGGATATTCGCGACTTCACCAGTATTTCAGAAGGCTTGTCGGCCTCCTCCCTGGCCGAGTTGCTGAATTTCTATCTCTCATCCATGACCCGCATCGTGCAGCAACGTCGCGGCACCATCGACAAATACATCGGTGACGCGATCATGGCGTTCTGGGGTGCACCGGTGGCTGACCCCAACCATGCGCGCGATGCCATTCAAACCGCGATGCAGATGCAGCGCGATCTGGATGAACTGAACCCGTTGATCAAGCAGAAGGGCTGGCCAGAAATCAAGATTGGTATCGGCGTCAATTCCGGCAAGATGAACGTCGGTAACATGGGCTCCGAATTCCGCATGGCTTATACCGTCATGGCCGATGCGGTGAACCTCGCCTCGCGTCTGGAAGGGCTGACCAAGCAATATGAGCTGGGCATTCTGGTCGGCGAAGAGGCGGTTGCGCATTGCCCGGATATTGAGTTCATGAAAGTTGATGTGGTCCGCGTCAAAGGCAAGGTCAATCCGGTGGCAATTTACGAGCCGCTCGGCATAAAGGGCGAAGTCGATATTGCCGCGATCAAACGCAAGCAGGATTTCGAACAGGCAGGCACTGCATTCGTGCAGCAAGACTTTGACGTGGCGGCAGATATTCTGCGCAAGGCCAACAAGCGTAATCCGAGCAAGTTGTACGAGGTGTATCTCGAGCGCATTGCGCACTTCCGTGAAAACCCGCCGCCAACCGATTGGGATGGCGTTTTTACCTATACCACCAAGTAATTCATCCAACTATGCGCGTTGAAGTGCTGGGCTGTTCCGGTGGCATTGGCGATGGCCGTCAAACCACGTCGTTTCTGATCGACGACGACATCCTGCTCGATGCGGGCAGTGGCGTGCTGAGTCTGTCACGTGCGGCGATGGCAAGAATCGATCATGTCTTCATTACGCATAGTCATCTCGACCATATCCTGAGCCTGCCGCTGCTGCTCGACAGTGTCGCCAACGAGCGCGACAAGCCTTTGCAGTTGCATGCCATCCCGGAAGTACTGGAAATTCTCCAAGACCATCTGTTCAACTGGCGCATCTGGCCGGATTTTTCCCGCATCCCCTCGAGCAAGGCGCCATTTCTGGTTTTTTCACCCGTCCCGCTCGGTCAAGTCTGGAGCCTGCCGGATGCGGCAGGGGCTGCGCGTCAGATTACCCCGATACCGGCCCATCACACGGTTCCGACTTCAGGTTTTCATCTGCATGGGTCGAACGGCAGTTTGCTGTTTTCCGCTGACACCAATAGCCATCCAGCACTCTGGCGATTGGTAGAGCAGATTCCGGATCTGCTGCATCTGGTGGTGGAATGCTCTTATGTCAGCGCGCAGCGAGACATCGCCGAGGCTTCACGCCACTTCCATACGCTTGAATTGGCGTCTGAACTGGTGCAGTTGGAGCTGGCTGCGAAAGTATGGATAACGCATCTCAAACCGGGTGCAGAGGCTGAGATCATGGCTGAGTTGCACGGCAACTTGCCGGCGGATACGCGGCTTGCCATTGAACGCTTGAACTCGGGTCAGGTTTTTCATATCTGATTGCCTCGGTTTCACGCTCTCGCATCAACCTGAGGTGCATCAATCTAAAGACGAAAAAAAGGAGGGGAAAACCCCTCCTTTGCAAGCTTCAGCGCTGACCAGGATTCAGCCTGGCAAACCCAGCGTGTCGGCCCATACGTTCTTGGCCCACGATTCCATGTAAGCAAACTCGAGTTCGCTTTCCTCCTTGGAAACGCCACCGCCCTTCTGAGCGATCATTGCAGCCGGGGTAACCTTGCCATCGGCAGCAGTCTTCGCGGGTGAATAACGGAAAACTGTAGCGACGTGGAACGCAGTGCCTTCGGTGGATGCCGAGTAGCAGGTGTTGGTCACCACAGGCGCCGAGTCGGGTTCGCGGCCATTGAACATTTCCACAATGGCGGCGGCGGCCATCTTGCCGGTGTTGTTCGCCACCGAGCCGGATTTCGGGAAGTTGGTCAGGGTGGAGTCGCCCAGCACATGGACGTTCTTCACGGTCAGCGATTCGAAGCTGCGATAGTCGATCGGACACCAGGTGTTGGAGGAGTCGTTACGCACGCCCGCCATCTGGCAGATAGCGGCAGCACGCATCGGCGGCACCACGTTGATCACGTCACCCTTCACATCGTCGAACTCGGTGCCGACCATCATCTTGACCGGGTCGACCGAGCGCGGCATGTTGTTGGGGCGGTATTCGATCATGCTGTTGGCGGTACCGTAACCGTAGTGCTTGGTCCATGCGGCCAGGAAGAGACCTTTCTTGGAGGCGATGTCCGGGTTGCCATCAAGAATGATGATCTTGGACTTCGGCTTGGCTTTCTTCAGGTAGGTGGCAACCTGGCAGGCGCGCTCATAGGGGCCGGGCGGGCAGCGGTACGGGGCCATCGGCACCGACATGACGAAAGTGCCACCGTCTTGCATGGCTTCCAGTTGCTTGCGCAGGGTGGCGGTCTGAGGACCGGCCTTCCAGGCGTGCATGATGGTTTTCTGGGCTTCAGCGTTGTAACCCTCGACCTTGTCGAACATCAGTTCAATGCCACCGGCAAGAATCAGGCGGTCATAGCTGATGGTGGCGCCACCCGCGGTCTTGACCGTGCGGCCAGCGGTGTCGATGCCGGTGACGGTATCGGTCACCCAGTGATTGACGGCCTTCTTCAGGTAGTCATAGGTGAAGGTGATGTCTTCCATCTTGGTCAAGCCAGCCAGCACGCCGTTGGAGGTCGGGCAGGAAACGAAATTCGCATTCGGCTCAATGATGGTGACTTCGATTTTGGGTTCCCACATTTTCAGGTAGCGGGCACAGGTGGCGCCGCCAAAACCGGCGCCGACGATGACAACCTTGTAAGCCTTGTTGGTCGATGTGGTTGCACAACCGGTCAGCGCGCCAAGTGAGGCGGCGCCAGTAACACCGGCAGAAATTTTAAGAAATTCGCGGCGATCAAATGCCATGGTGTATCTCCTGTTGATGATTACTTGAGTGCAGCGAACCAGGCGCCAAGCTGTTCGAACTCAGCGTCGGTGTAACCCATGGCATGTTTCTGCATGACGGTGGCTGGGCGAGAGCCATCGCGGAAGGCTTTCATCTGATCAACAAAATAACCTTTCTCAAGGCCGGCCAGGCTTGGGATAGCGCCACGGCTCTTGCCATCCGGACCATGGCAGTAGGCGCAGTTGGCGGCCATAAATCGGGCTTTTGTATCAATGGCTTGCGCTGATGTAGCGCTTAAAGCGCCGAGGGCGCCAGCGAACATCAAGCTGATTGCGAGGGTTTTCTTCATGTCTTCCTCCAGGTTGGGACAAAAAACGACGGCATGCCGTCTTCCATGCTGAGCTGAAACCCTGGTGCGACCAAGAAAGTGTACTAAGTTGGCTTGAAAATCTTGACCAGGATCAACACCTACAGCCATGTTTGCATGACGCTTTTATACCAGTCAACAAGCAAACTCTAATATTGGCGCGGCTTGGCGGGCTTTTTTCAGTTATTTCAGAAGATTTTTCGCGCCCATCGTCTGCGCCCGTTGGCGTTGCAGTTCAAGCGCCATTCTTTCCATATCGGCATCGTATGTCGGCTGGGTCCAGCCCCCCATTTGCGACAGCGCCAGATCGGCCAGTGCGTTGATCCAGACTGGACGATCATTCAATGCTGCAATGTAATGGTATTCACCGCCGCCGGCCTTGAGGAAGTCGGCTTTGCCTTCCAGCGCAATTTCTTCCAGGGTTTCCAGACAATCGGCGATGAAGCCGGGACAGATTACATCGACACGCCGCGTTTTTTGATGCCCCAGTTCTTCCAATGTCGCGGTGGTGTAGGGTTTCAGCCACTCGGCGCGGCCGAAACGAGATTGAAAGCTGACCCGGTATTGCTCCGGCTTGAGGTTCAACGCTTCAGCCAGCAGGCGGCCAGTGCGGTGGCATTCGCAGTGGTAAGGGTCGCCAAGATCAAGCGAGCGGCGTGGAATGCCGTGAAAACTCATCACCAGCACATCAGGTTGGCCATGTTCAGCCCAGAAGGTTTGCACGTTTTGCTTAAGCGCGTTGATATAACCGGCATCGGCGTGGAAATGCTTCAGCGCGCGAATCTCGGGAGGATTGCGCTGGTGCAGCAGGCTCAGCCATGCCGCGTCAAGTGCCGAACCGGTGCTGCTGGCGGCATATTGCGGATACAGCGGCAACAGCAGAATGCGGTCGACGCCTTGCGCTTTCATCGCCTGGATCTGCGCGTCAACCGAAGGTTGGCCGTAGCGCATCGCATAGTGGACGACCATCGGTTGCGCGCTGCGGCGAGCCATTTCAGCAGCAAGCAAGTCGGCTTGGCGGGCGGTGAAATGCTTCAGCGGCGATCCTTCCGGACGCCAGATCGAGGCGTACTTTGCGGCTGATTTCTTTGGTCGGGTATTCAGGATGATGCCGTTCAGAATCAGCCACCAGATCAGACGCGGAATTTCCACAACGCGGCGGTCGGAGAGAAATTCCTTCAGGTAGGGCCGCAAGGCTTTTGCAGTGGGGGCTTCCGGGGTGCCCAGATTGATCAACAGAATGCCGGTGCGGGCGGCTTGGCCATGGCTGTAGGGCGGTTCGGGCTGGTAGAAGGGCATGCTGTTCTTTATCAGTGATAGGTCAGCGCATTGGAAAGTAGGCGCGCGGTGATGTCGACAATGGGAATGACGCGTTCATAAGCCATGCGGGTCGGGCCGATGACGCCGAGGGTGCCGACGACTTCGCCATTGGCTTCGTAGGGCGCAGCGATGACGCTGCATTCGTCCAGGCTGGCGACGCCGGATTCGGCACCGATGAACAGTTGCACGCCGTTGGCGGCATGGCCGACATCAAGCAGTTGCATCAATTCGGTTTTCTGTTCGAACAGGCCGAACAGTTCGCGCAGACGCACCATGTTGGAGGTGAGTTCCGGCGTGTTGATCAGATTGTGTTCGCCTGACAACACATATTCCTTGCCGACACCGCTGAATGCGTCGGTGCCGGCGGCGACCACCATTTCCATCAGCCGGCTGATATCCGACTTCAGTTCCGCCAGTTCGCTGGCTAGGCGGGGTTGTACTTGCTCGAACGAATGACCGGCAAAATGTTGATTGAAATAATTGGCGGCGCGGACCAGTTGATTGGGATCGTAATGACGGTCGGTGATGATGACCCGGTTTTGCACTTCACCGTCGGCGGTGACCATGATCAGCAAAATACGTTTATCGGACAGGCTGAGAAACTCGATCTGGCGCAGGCCGAGGTTGCGTCGCTTCGGAATCAGCACGACGCCGGCATAGGCGGTGAGTTCGGCGAGCAGGTGCGAAGCGGCGCTGACCAGGCGCTGCGGGTCGTCTGGGGACAAGGTGGTTTCGATTTGGCGAACCTGGCCTTGCTCGAGGGGCTTGACGGTCAGCAAGGTGTCGACGAACAGACGATAGCCGCGCGATGTCGGGATGCGTCCCGCCGAAGTATGCGGGCTGGTGATGTAGCCGCCTTCTTCGAGGTCGGACATGATGTTGCGAATCGACGCCGACGACAGGTTCAGGCCAGAATGCTTCGACAGCGTACGTGAGCCGATCGGCTGACCGTCTTCGATGTAGCGCTCAACCAAAAATTTGAGCAGGATGCGGGCGCGATCATTAAGCATGGCAGGAGATGATAACGGGATGGCTATAATTTCGCGCCATGAAAGCTGATTTCAAGACGATTGCTCTAGTAGGAAAATTCAACAGCCCGGGTAACTCCAGCTCGCTGTTGCGCTTGGCTGACTATTTGCGGCAGCGCGGGCATGAGGTGATTATTACGCCACATACCGCTGATTGCTGTCAGATCCGCGATTTCCAGGTGGTGACATTGAACGAAATCGGCCCGATGGTCGATCTCGCGATCATCATGGGCGGCGACGGCACCTTGCTCAACATCGCGCGCACGCTGGTCGATCACCGCGTGCCGCTGATCGGCGTCAACCAGGGACGCTTGGGCTTTCTCGCCGATGTTTCCATCGACACCATGTTTACCACTCTGGAAGACATGCTTTCCGGCCAGTATGTGGCGGAAGAACGCATCATGCTGGAGGCCAGCGTCGAGCGTCACGAGGATGTGCTGATCGCTTCCTATGCCTTCAACGACGTGGTGGTGAGCAAGAGTTCAACCGGCCGCCTGATTGAATTCGAGGTCTATATCGACAACCAGTTCGTCTATAGCCAGCGCGCCGACGGCCTGGTGGTAGCTTCGCCGACCGGTTCGACAGCCTATGCGCTGTCCTCCGGTGGACCGATCCTGCATCCAACGCTGGAAGCCGTGGTGATGGTGCCGATCTGTCCGCACACGCTTTCGGCGCGGCCGATTGCAGTCAATAGCCGGTCCGAGATCGAGATCAACCTGATTCATGCGGATGACGTTCGCGTCCACTTCGATGGTCAGCGTCACGCCGATTTGCAGATCGGCGATCGCGTCGTGATTCGGCGCGCCCACAACACCGTGCGCCTGCTGCATCCGGAAGGCCACAACTACTACGACACGTTGCGCCAAAAGCTGCATTGGGGCGAGAAGCTGTGAGAATCGCCGACTAACCATGCTGCTGTCCCTATCGATTTCCAATTTTGTGCTGGTCGAACAACTGTCGCTCGATTTCAGCGCCGGTTTTTCGGTGTTGACCGGCGAGACCGGCGCCGGCAAATCCATTCTGCTGGATGCCATTTCACTGGTTCTCGGTGAACGCGCCGATGCAAACGTAGTGCGTGAAGGCGCCGAGCGAGCCGAAATATCGGCTGAATTCGGCATCCCGGCTGACAGCCCCGTGATTGATTGGCTGACTGAAAATGATCTCGCCGGCGAGGAAGATGTTCTGCTGATGCGGCGTGTGATCGAGGTTTCCGGCCGCTCGCGCGCATTCATCAATGGACGCCCAGCCACCGCGCAGCAATTGAAGGCGGTGGGCGAATATCTGGTCGATATTCATGGCCAGCATGCGCATTACTCCTTGCTCAAAGCAACCGAACAACGGCGTCTGCTGGATGCTTTCGGGGGCGCTGCCGAGCTTGCCGGCGAGACCGCACGCGCTTATCGCGTCTGGCGGGAAACTTCGGTGCAGCGGGATGCGGCGCAGAACCATGCTGGCGAACAGGACGCCGAGCGGGAACGCTTGAGCTGGATCGAGCAGGAACTCGCCAGCCTCGAGTTCAGCCTGGATGCCTGGCAAGACTTGCAGGAATCGCATCGGCGTCTGGCGCATGCCGCCGATCTGGCCACCGGCGCGCAAACTGCCAGCGATACGCTGGAGGCGGAAGAGGCGGGCGTACTGAATCGTCTGCGCGCCTTGCGCGGCAACCTGGCCGATCTGGCCGCGATCGATCCGGCGTTGTCCGAGCCGCTCGGCCTGCTCGAAAGCGCCACCGAAACCCTGCATGAAGCCGCACGCGAACTGAGCCGCTATGCCGATCGTGTCGATCTCGATCCGGAAGCGTTGAATCTGGCTGAACAGCGCATCACCGCGGTGCAAACTGCCGCGCGCAAGTTTCGCCTGCGGCCGGAAGAGATTCCCGAACATCTCGCCACCACTCGCAGCCAGTTGCAACAACTTGGCGCGGCTACCGATCTGGCCGCCCTGGCGGCGGCGGAACTGGCGGCGGAGAAAAACTATCGTCGACTGGCGCAATTACTATCGCAAAAACGCCTGGTTGCGGCGGGCAAGCTGGATCAGGCGGTCAGCGTCGCGATGCAGCAATTATCGATGCAGGGCGGCCGCTTCGAAACCGGCCTGGTCAATCGAGACGCCGCTGCGTTTGGCCTGGAAGAAGTCGAATTCCGCGTTTCGCCGCATGCCGGGCAGGGTGTCAAACCGCTCGCCAAAACGGCTTCCGGCGGCGAGTTGTCGCGCATTGGCCTGGCTTTGCAGACGGTGCTTTCGGGTACATCAGGCGCACCGACCCTGTTGTTTGACGAGGTGGATAGCGGCATCGGCGGCGGCGTCGCGGAAATTGTCGGTCGCTTGCTCGCTGAGTTGGGCGGGTCGCGGCAAGTGCTTTGTGTAACGCATTTGCCGCAGGTGGCGGCGCGCGCGGCGCGGCATTACCAGGTCAGCAAGCTGAATCGTGACGGGCGCGCCGTGTCACAAGTCGGTGTGTTGAGCCATCAACAGCGTATCGAGGAAATCGCGCGCATGTTGGGCGGCGTCAAGCTGACCGACGCGACACGCGCGCATGCCGAGGAAATGCTGGTCGTCGGATAGGGTTGCCGCAGTTATTTTTTGATCGTTTCTGTTTATTTCTTCTCGCGGTGCGGGCAATTCTTGCGTTCGCATTCAACGTACAGATGCAATGCATGTTCGGCCAGCTTGAAGCCATGTTTCTTCGCAATGGCATGCTGGCGACGCTCGATTTCTTCGTCGTAAAACTCTTCCACATGGCCGCATTGCAGGCAAAGCAGGTGGTCGTGATGGCCGCCCCGATTGAGTTCGTAAACCGCTTTGTCATTGTCGAAGTGATGCCGAATCAGAATGCCGGCATGTTCGAACTGGGTCAGCACGCGGTACACCGTGGCCAGACCGACATCGACGCTATCGGTCATCAACAGACGATACACATCGTCGGCGGTCAGATGACGCTGATCGGTTTGTTCGAACAGGGCGAGGATTTTCAGACGTGGACCGGTGACTTTCAGGCCCAGGGTCTTGAGTTGATCGGTGCTGGTCATGTTGGCTGTCGGCTATGAGTGGCGGAGTGATGCGCGCTATCATAGCGCGGCTTTCGACCTGACCAACTATTGACCCCGCTCATGCGCTTTTTTCCCTGGATACTTCTCGCTCTGTTGGCCGGTTGCGGCTCATTGTCCAACCCCATTGATCGCATCAAACCCCACAAGATCGACATTCCGCAGGGCAACGTCCTGACCCAAGCCATGCTCGACAAACTCAAGCCTGGCATGACGCCTTCGCAAGTGCGCTTCATTCTGGGCACGCCGCTGATCGTCGATCCCTTCCATAACAACCGCTGGGACTATGTTTACCGCCTGGAGAAGGAAGGCAAGCTGGTGGAAAACCGGCGGATTACGGTGATTTTCGAAGATGATCGCCTGAAGCTGTTGCAAGGCGATGTGTTGCCCAAACCTGATGTGCTGCCCAAGCCAGAACAACTGGATGGGAGCAAGAAATGATCAATGTTGCGATAGCTGGTATTTCCGGCCGCATGGGCCGCACCCTGCTGGAAGCGGTGCTCGCTGCGCCGGATCTGAAACTGCATGCCGCTCTCGATCGCGACGGCAGTGCCAGCCTCGACACGGATGCCGGTGCGCTGGTCGGCGCGTCGCTGGGGGTCAAGGTCAGCGCCGATGTGGCCACCGCGTTGATCGACGCCGATGTGCTGATCGATTTCACCCGGCCAGATGCCACATTGCATCACCTTGATGTCTGCGTCGAACGCAAGGTGGGCTTGATCATCGGCACCACCGGTTTCGATGCCGCTGGCAAGGCCGCGATCGAACAGGCGGCAAAACAGATTCCGATCGTGTTCGCGCCCAACATGAGCGTCGGGGTCAATCTGGCGCTGAAGTTGCTGGACATGGCGGCGCGCGTGCTGGATGACGGATTTGATATTGAAATAGTCGAAGCGCATCACCGCCACAAGGTCGATGCGCCTTCCGGCACCGCTTTGCGGATGGGCGAAGTCGTCGCCAACGCATTGGGGCGTGACCTGAATACCTGTGCCGTTTATGGCCGCGAGGGTGTCACCGGCGAGCGGGATGCGCGCACGATCGGTTTCGCCACCCTGCGCGGCGGCGATATCGTCGGTGACCATACGGTGATGTTTGCTGGCATCGGTGAACGTCTGGAAATCACCCACAAGGCGAGCAGCCGGATGACCTTTGCGCTCGGGGCATTGCGGGCGGCGCGGTTTCTTGCCAGCAAACGGAATGGGCTGTTTGATATGCAGGATGTGCTGGGCTTGAGGTGACTGTGCGAAACCTGCGGTTTTGTTCCAATGGCAGTGCCCTCTGTGGCATCACGCTGCTCTTGTCGTTGATCCTGCCGCCCGGTGTGGCTGGCGCAGTGGACGTGATTGCCAACAAGAGCGTTGCAGTGGATTCGCTGTCCCTGGCCTCAGCGCGCGCCATCTTTGGAATGCGACAGGTGAAATGGCCCGATGGCACACCCATCCGGGTATTCGTTCTGCCCGACGACCACGTCCTGCATGGTGCGGTCTGCAAGGAGCGCCTCAATATTTTTCCTTACCAGTTGCGCCAATCCTGGGATCGCCTGGTCTATTCAGGCATGGCTCAGGCGCCCAGCGAGGCAATGAGTGAAGAAGAGCTCTTAAACAAGGTGGCCGCCACCCCAGGCGCCATCGGCTATGTCAGGAAGGTCAAGGCCAATGATCCGGTCAAGATTCTCAATGTTGAATAAGTGGCGCCTGTGCTTATTCTGGGGGGCAGCTTTCTGGAGCTTGTCAGCCAGCGCTCAGGAACTCGCCGAAGGGGTCCAGGCGCATGGATTCCTGAGCCAGAGCGTTGTGCGTACCTCGGATAACAATGTCGGTGGCAACAGCGACGACGAACTGGCCTCAGATTTGCGTGAATTGGGCGTGAATCTATCCTGGCGACCTAACCCGGATTGGCTGATTTCCGGCCAGGCTCTGGCGCGCTGGGCGGGAGAAACGGACGAGGGCAGTTTGCGCTTGGACTACGGTTTCGTCGATCGCACCTTGTACAACAGCGGCGAGGCTCAGATCGGCGTGCGTCTGGGCAAGATCAAGAATCCCTACGGTTTTTTCAATACCACGCGCGACGTGGCCCAGACCCGGCCAGGTGTCATCATGCCGCAGTCGATCTATCTGGATCAGGTGCGCAATTTTTTCCTCGCAGCACCTGGTATCTCCCTTTACGGCAACGCCGACAGCGACCAAGGGGCGTTGTCCTGGCAGGTCAGCGCGATGCGGCCGGAAGTCGACGATGTCGATCTCGAGTACATGACGTTCCTGCGCGATCTGCCCGGCAAGTTCGCTGGCAGGAACTCCTGGCTCGGCCAGGTCATGCTGGATCGCGATGGCGGGCGTTGGCGCATGGGGGTATCCCTGGGCGAGATGAACATGCGCTATCAACCAGGCAGGAGTCCACCGTTAGATCTGCTGGGCGGCACGCATCGTCTGCCGACCTGGGTATTGTCGGTGCAGCATAACAGCGAGGATTGGACCTATACCGCGGAATACGCGCAAACCCAGGTGATCGCGCGAGACTACGGTTCGGCATTCGAAGACAACACGATCGAATCAGGCTACCTGCAGGCGACACGTCGCTTTGCCGATAGCTGGCAGGGGTATCTGCGTTACGACGTGCTTTATCTCGATCGTGACGATCGGAATGGCATGCAGTTCGCGAGTCCTCTCCCCGGCGCGCCGCCAGCGCACAGCAGGTTCGCGAAAGATTGGGTGGTCGGTGTGCGACGGGATCTCGACCGTCTGGCGCTCTCCGCCGAGATACATCATGTCGACGGCACCGCCTGGCTGGCGCGCGTTGACAACCCGGTAGCAGGCCTGGTTCGCAAGTGGGACATGCTGCTGCTGCAAGCTGCCTGGCGTTTCTGATGGCGAGCAAACTTGGCCGATCCCGGTTTTTCAGCATCCGGCTGCGTATTCTGCTGTTCGCCGGGTTGGCCCTGGTATTTGCTACAGCCGCCTTTACCTGGCTGGCTTTGCGTCAGTTGGACGAGCGGCAAAGCTTGGTGTTGGTCGAGGATCAGGCGCGTTCAGCCGACCTGGCGAGCCGTTTGTTTCAGCAACAATCTGCGCGCTTGCAGTCACTGGGAACCCTGGTCGCCGATTTGCCTGGTGTGCGTGCGGCCATGCGTAGTCGCGATCCGGTTGCTCTTGCGCGTGTGTTCGATCCATTCTGGTCCGATTTGAATCTGACGCATGGCCTTGACCGGGTGGCCTTCTTCGGCCCGGATAATATCGAGCTTGCCGAGTGGGGCATGGCCGATGTCGGTGCGCGTGCGAAGAAATTGGCGGTTGAAGCGGGTGTTGCTGAAACGCCGCAATACTGGCTGGAATGCGACGTCAAGTGCCTTTATACGACTGCGGTTCCGTTGGTCGAGGGCGGCCATTACCTTGGCGCCATTGTGATTGCCACCGGTTTGCAGGACATGGTCCTGGATTTCCGCCGGCTATCAGGGGTCGAGTTGGCAGTCATCGGGACCAGCGCGGGGTCGGAAACAGTGACTGGCGACAGAGTCAGTAAAGTTTTGTCGGTCAGTGGCGGCCGCGTGTATGAGGGGCTGGTGCGTTCATTGCCCCGCCAGCTTGTTAAAGGTCAGGTAATCGAGTTGACGCGCGATTACCGACATTTCCGGCTTTATCACTTCGCGGCGCCGGCCCCGGGCGATGGCGGCACCCGCTTTCTGGCGATTAACGATGTCACCGCCGATTGGCGGGAAATGAACGATTCGGTGCGCTCCAGTCTTGCGTTGGGAGGCGTCATTCTGGTTCTCGCTTTGGGCCTGCTCTACTTCTTGCTGCGCCCGACGATGAACCGTTTGCGGCAGGCGGTTACCGCTTTGCCGTTATTGGGTGAAGGGCGATATGACGAGGCGCGCGATGCCTTTCATTTGCCGCCACAGTCATTGCATTTTCGCGACGAAGTCGATGATCTGGCCGAGTTGACTTACGCGCTGGCCAACTCGCTGGAACAATTGCATGCCGAGTCGCGAAACCACGCCGCGTCGTTGAGCGCCCAAGCGTCGCAACTTGAAAAAGAGCGCGATTTCGTCGCCGGCCTGCTCGATACCGCCCCGGTTTTGATCCTGACTTATTCCCTGAATGGCCGGATACGCCTGTCCAATGCGTATGCGGTCCGTAGTTTCGGCCTCCGCGGTGACAAATTGCTGAGCCGCTCTTTCATGGATGTTTTCATGAATGGCATACAGGCTGAATCGCATGCCATTCTGCTGAACAACCTGAAGCCAGGCGAGGTGCCGCACAGCGAGGGCAGCTTCGAACACGAAGATGGCGTTTTGCATGATGTCATCTGGTTCCATTCCTGCCTTGAAGATGACGCCGGTGAACGGCTTTTCCTGTCGGTCGGACTTGAGGTCACCGAGTACCGCAAGGTTGAACGCAATCTGCGTCTGCTTTCCGAACATGACAGCGTCACCGGTCTGCTCAACCGACGCGTTTTCAAGCGTGAATTCGATGCCATGCTGGTCGCGGGTGGTCAAGGCATGTTGATGGTGTTCGATATTGATGAATTCAGATCGGTGAATGAGAGCGGCGGCCATGAAGGGGGTGATTACGTGCTCGCCGAGTGCGCTCGTTATATTCAGAATCTGCATCCACAACCGGTGCTCGCAGCACGTCTGGGCGCCGATGACTTTGCTGTGGTGCTGAGCGGCATCAGCCCGGCTGAAGCGATTGTCATGGCGCGCGGCTTGAACCATGGTTTGCCCACCACCAATCTGGAGACCGCCACCGCCGTCATGACCCGGATGCGCATTACAGCCAGTGTCGGATTGGTGATGTTTCCAGAACATGGCGGCAGCGCTGATGTTTTGTTGGCAAACGCCGAGATCGCACTCGCCCAGGCTCGCGTCAAGGGGCATGGATCGTGGCATCTCTACACGCTGGACGATCCTTACCGGGAGGCGGCGGGACGTCGTGCCTACTGGCGCGAACAAGTCGAGCGCGGCCTCGACGAGGCGGCTTTCGTCATGCATTTTCAGCCGATTCAACACATCGACAGCGGCCACATTGGACATTACGAAGCCTTGATTCGGCTCAACGGACAGGATGGCAAACTGATTCCGCCCGTCATGTTCATCGAGGTCGCCGAAAGTACCGGCCTGATTCGACGCATCGACCGCTGGGTGATCGAAACCGTGGTCGCTTTCGTCGCCCGACAAGCGCCGGAGATCAAGATTGCACTCAACCTTTCCAGCCGCAGTTTCGATGACGATGTCGCCTTTGAAACCATGCAGGCGGCGCTGGCGCGGCATAACGTGACGGGAGATCGTTTATTGCTGGAAATCACCGAAACCGCAGCGCTGGCGAATTTGTCCAGCGCCATCCGCATCATGGGCAAACTGCGCGGACTCGGTTGCGCCTTCGGCCTGGACGATTTCGGTGTTGGCTACAGTTCGTTCCAGTACCTGAAGGAATTGCCGTTCGACTTCGTCAAGATTGATGGTTCCTTCGTCAAAGGCCTGACCCAAAGACCGGACGACGTGGTGTTCGTCAAGGCGCTGAATGATGCGGTGAAGGGTTTCGGCAAGGAGACCATCGCCGAGTTTGTCGAGGACGAGGCGACGCTGAATATCCTGCGTGAAATCGGCGTCGATTACGCCCAGGGTTATCTGATCGGACGGCCCAGCCCGGTGTTGTTGCAGGCGCATCTGAAAAATGCGTAGGGTGCGCCGTGCGCACCATTGTGCGTGGATCGGTGCGCACGGCGCACCCTACGCGAGCAGACAACCTGGTTGAAGTAAGTTTTACCCCTTGAAGCTGGCCTGCTTGGCCTCATAACCATCCCCTGTTTTCAACAAGGGAAAGTGGACCATGAGCGAAATTGTTAACGAAAAAGTCAGCGAAAGCGTCAAGGAAACCCTGGGCTTCCAGGCCGAGGTGAAGCAACTCCTGCAACTGATGATCCATTCCTTGTACAGCCACAAGGAAATCTTCCTGCGCGAATTGATCTCGAACGCTTCCGATGCCGCCGACAAACTCCGCTTTGAAGCGTTGACCGATCCTGCGCTGTTTGAATCCGACTCCGAATTGAAAATCAAGGTCAGCGTCGACAAGGACGCCAAAACCATCACCATCCGCGACAACGGCATCGGCATGAACCGGCAGGAGGTGATTGAACATATTGGCACCATCGCCAAATCCGGCACGCGCGAGTTTTTCAGCAAGCTCAGCGGTGACCAGAAGAAAGACGCGCAACTGATCGGCCAGTTCGGCGTCGGTTTCTATTCCAGCTTCATCGTCGCCGACCGCGTCACGCTGACCACCCGCCGCGCCGGTTTGACGCAGGAACACGGCGTGCGCTGGGAGTCGGAAGGTGCCGGCGAGTACACGCTGGAAACGGTCGAAAAAGCCGATCGCGGCACCGAGATCACGTTGCACATGAAGGCCGACGAAGCCGAATTCCTCGACGCCTGGCGTCTGAAATCGGTGATTCGCGAGTACTCCGACCACATCGCGATTCCGGTCGAATTCATCGGCGAGAAGGACGCCGAAGGCAATGACGCGGTGGAAACCGTCAATCGCGCCAACGCACTTTGGACGCGCTCGAAAAACGACATTACTGAGGAGGAATACAAGGCGTTCTACAAGCACGTCGGCCACGACTACGATGACCCGCTGGCCTGGACCCACGTCAAGGTCGAAGGCCGCCAGGATTACACCGCGCTGCTGTATGTGCCGGCGCACGCCCCGTTCGATTTGTGGGACCGCGACGCCAAGGCCGGCGTCAAGTTGTACGTCAAACGCGTGTTCATCATGGAAGACGCGCGCAAGCTGATGCCGTCCTACCTGCGCTTCATGCGTGGCGTGATCGATGCCGCCGACCTGCCGCTCAACGTCTCGCGTGAAATCCTGCAAGAGACACGCGACATGGAAATGATTCGCGGCGGCTGTGTGCGCAAGGTGCTCGACCTGCTCGACGACCTGGCCGAGAACCGCAAGGAAGATTACGCCAAGGTCTGGGAACACTTCGGCCGCGTGCTGAAGGAAGGTGTCGGCGAGGATCAAGGCAACAAGGAACGCATCGCCAAGCTGCTGCGCTTCCGCACCTCCACGGTCGATGAAGAATCGGTGACGCTGGCCGATTACATCGGTCGCATGAAGGAAGGCCAGGACAAGATTTATTACCTGACTGCCGAGACGCTGGCCGCCGCCAAGGCCAGCCCGCATCTGGAAGCGCTGCGCAAGAAGGGTGTCGAAGTCATTCTGCTGGCCGACCGCGTCGATGAATGGCTGGTTGGCAACCTGTTCGAGTTCGACGGCAAGTCCCTCGCTTCGGTCGCCAAGGGTCAGGTGGATCTGGCTTCGATCAAATCCGCCGAGGGTGAAGAGCCGGCTGCCGATGCGCCCAAGGCGGAGGAAGCTGCGCCGCTGCTGGAACGGATCAAGGCCGCGTTGGGCGAGCGTGCCAAGGATGTCCGCGCCAGCAATCGATTGGTCGAATCGCCAGCTTGTCTGGTCGCCGATGATGGCGATCTGAATGGCAATCTGGCGCGCATGCTGAAATCGATGGGCCAGGCGGTGCCGGAATCGACACCGATCCTGGAAGTGAATCTGTCGCATGCGTTGATCAAACGCCTGGAGTCCGAGAGTTTGGCAACCGATGCAGGCGCCCGCTTCGACGAACTCGCCGGCTTGCTGATGGATCAGGCGGTGCTGCTCGACGGCGGCCAACTGGCCGACCCGGCCGGCTTCGTCAAGAGGATAAACGGCCTGCTGTTCGGTTGAGCGTTTAGCTTTATCCTTGGGGCTGGCATCGGTGCGTGATAAGCGCGCCGAGTCAGTCCCTTTCCTTTTGAGGAGTCGCCATGCCGATGAATCGCCGTCATTTCCTGATCGCCGCCGGCGCTGGCGCAAGCGCGCTGAGTCTCGGCCTGAACGCGGGGCCAAATATCGCCAGGTCGCGGCCGAAGGTGGTGATTGTCGGCGCTGGTTTTGGTGGCGCGGCTTGCGCCCGATATCTGAAATTGTGGGAACCCCGGGTCGAGGTGACGTTGATCGAGCCGAACCCGCAGTTCGTCTCCTGCCCGATGTCGAACACGGTGATCGCTGGGTTGAACCCGCTGGAAGACATCACCTTCCCGTATCAATACTTGAAAGCTGTTGTCGATCAATTCGTGCCGGACAGCGTGACCGCGATCGACCCGGTCAAGCGCAAGGTCAGCACGCGCGGCGGTCACAGCTTCAGCTACGACCGATTGGTCCTCGCGCCCGGTGTTGAACTGATGTTCGATCAGGTGCGGGGTTATGACGCGGAAGCGCAAAAAAGTGTGCTGCATGCGTGGAAAGCCGGATCGCAAACCGCGGCATTGCGTCGGCAACTGGAGGCGATGCCGGATGGCGGTGTGTTTGTCTTGTCGATGCCGATGGCGCCATTCCGTTGTCCGCCGGCGCCGTATGAGCGGGCCAGCCTGATCGCCAATTACTTCAAAAAGGCCAAGCCGCGCAGCAAGATCATCCTGCTTGATGCCAACGACGACATCATCTCGAAGAAAGCGCTGTTCACCACGGCCTGGAAAAAGCACTACGGTTTTGGCACGGAGAACAGCCTGATCGAGTACCGATCGAACAACCAAGCCAGTTCGCTGGATGCTTCGACGATGACCCTCAGTACCGATTTCGATGATGTGAAAGGCGATGTGATCAATCTGATTCCGCCCATGCGCGCTGCCGCGATCACCGGTTTGATTGGCGCGCGCACCGGCGATGTTGGCAAAAACGGCGGCACCTGGTGTCCGGTGGATTACCGCACGATGGAGTCGACCGAGGTGCCCAACGTGCATATCCTGGGTGATTCGATTCTGTCGAATCTGTCGAAAGCCGGCGCGCTGGCCAACAACAGCGGCAAGCTGTGCGCGTCAGCACTGGCGGAAATTTTCAACGGTCGCCAACCCGATCCGGCGCCGGTGGTCACCAGCACCTGCTATTCCGCCAGCAGCGATCACACCGCTTTTCACGTCGCCACCGTATTCCGCTTTCAACCGGCCGACAACAGCATGGAAGTGCAGCCCGGCAGCGGTGTCTCGGAACGGGAAGGCGAGAATGAATTCGCCATGATGCTGGGTTGGGCGAAGAACATC
>JBBQQT010000064.1:0-18275 GCA_038215555.1 Burkholderiales bacterium
ATGATGCAGCAGTATTTACGCATCAAGGCCGAACATCCCGGCATGCTGTTGTTCTATCGCATGGGCGACTTTTACGAGTTGTTCCATGACGACGCGGAAAAGGCGGCGCGGTTGCTGGACATTACGTTGACCACGCGCGGCGCCTCCGCCGGGCAGCCGATTCGCATGGCGGGCGTGCCTTATCACGCCGCCGAGGCTTATCTGGCCAAGCTGTCGCGACTGGGCGAATCGGTGGCGATCTGCGAGCAGATCGGCGACCCGAAGACCAGCAAGGGTCCAGTGGAACGCAAGGTCATGCGCATCGTCACGCCCGGCACGGTGACTGACGAAGCGTTGCTGGACGACAAGCGCGATGCGGTGATGCTGGCGCTGAAGCCGGATCGCAAGACCCTGGCGCTGGCCTGGCTGACCTTGTCCAGCGGCCGTTTCGCCGCCAAGACCATCGCCGCCGACCGACTCGGCGCGGAACTGGTGCGACTGAATCCGAGCGAGATTCTGCTGCCGGAAGGCTACCTTCACGCCGACTTGAACAACCTGAAATGCGCCCTCACCCGCCGCGCCGACTGGCAGTTCGACGCGGAACGCGGCCACCGGCTGATGCTGGAACAATTCGGCGTCAACGATCTGACCGCTTTCGGCATCGAGGACCAGCCCGCGCTGCAGGCCGCTGCCGGTGTGCTGCTCGACTACGCGCGACATACCCAGCGCGCGGCGTTGCCGCACATCACCGGCCTGGTGCTGGAACAGGACAGCGAATACGTGCTGCTCGACGCCGCCGCGCGGCGCACGTTGGAAATCAGCGAAACCCTGCGCGGCGAATCCGCGCCGACGCTGTTTTCCGAACTCGATCGCTGCCTGACGTCGCTCGGCAGCCGCCGCTTGAAACACTGGCTGCACCATCCCCTGCGCAACCGCGCCGTGCTGCGCCGCCGCCACACCACCATCGCCGCCCTGCTGGCGGCGCCGGAAGCGGTGCGCGGCGCGCGCGAGGCGCTGAAGGGGATGGCCGATCTGGAACGCATCGCCGCCCGCATCGCGTTGAAAAGCGCGCGCCCGCGCGATCTTTCCGGCCTGCGCGACAGCCTGCTGCGCCTGCCGGCATTGCAGGATGCGCTGCTGGTCGCCAGTCCCGATCTGGCCGATTTGATCGAACGTCTAATTTTTCCGGCCGAAGCGCTCGACACACTGGCGCGGGCGTTGAAACCGGAACCCGGCGTGGTGTTGCGCGAGGGTGGTGTCATCGCCGATGGCTTCGACGCCGAACTCGACGAACTGCGCGCGCTGCAATCCGATTGCGGCAGCTTTCTGCTCGACATGGAAACCCGCGAGCGGGCGCGCACCGGCATTGCCACGTTACGCGTCGAATACAACCGTGTGTCGGGCTTTTTCATCGAAGTCGGCCGCGCCCAAGTCGACAAGATTCCCGCCGACTATCACCGCCGGCAGACGCTGAAGAACGTCGAGCGCTATTTGACGCCGGAACTGAAAGCCTTCGAGGACAAATTCCTGTCCGCCGCCGAGCGCGCTCTGGCGCGCGAAAAACGGCTTTACGAGGCGCTGCTCGACCACCTGCTCGGCTGCCTGGCGCCGTTGCAACAAGTCGCCGACGCGGTCGCCGAAGCCGATGTACTGAGCGGCCATGCCCAGCTTGCCGGCGAACGCCGTTACTGCGCGCCGGAGTTCAGCGCGCAATGGGGCATCCAGATTCAGGCCGGCCGCCATCCGGTGGTGGAAACCCGGGTCGATGCCTTCATCCCGAACAATCTGCAGCTCGATCCGACCCGCCGCATGCTGCTGGTCACCGGCCCCAACATGGGCGGCAAATCGACTTATATGCGGCAGATCGCGCACATCGTTCTGCTCGCCTGCTGCGGCCTGTATGTGCCTGCGAAAGCGGCGGTGATCGGCCCGGTGGACCAGATATTCACCCGCGTCGGCTCCTCCGACGACCTCGCCGGCGGACGTTCCACCTTCATGGTGGAAATGACCGAAACCGCCGGCATCCTGCATGGGGCAACCGAACACAGCCTGATCCTGATGGACGAAATCGGGCGCGGCACCTCCACTTTCGACGGCATCAGCATCGCCTGGGCGGTAGCCCGCCACATGGCGGAAAAGACGCGCGCCTATACGCTGTTCGCCACGCACTATTTCGAGTTGACTCAGCTCAACCAGGAATACAAGACTTTGGCTAATGTGCATTTGGATGCAGTTGAAACCGCCGCCGGCCTGACCTTTCTGCACGCCGTGGAAGACGGCCCGGCGTCACAAAGTTACGGCCTGCAGGTGGCCAAGCTGGCCGGCGTACCCGGCGCAATCATCAATGCGGCCAGACGCAAACTGGTCATGCTGGAAAACCAGCAGATCGCGCCCTCCAGTCAAGGCGACCTGTTCACGCAAGCAGCAACCGCGCTGCCGGTCGAGCCCCCTCCCAGTGCCGCTCTTGAGGGTTTGCTGGCTATCGATCCGGACGAACTCACCCCGAAACAGGCGCTGGAAGCGTTGTACGCATTACGCCGGCTGCTTTAGCAAAACGCAGGTCAATCGAAGCGTCCCGCATCCAGCTTTGTCGGCAGATCGCGTTTAACCTCATCAAAACGCAGAATCCGCTTGCCTTGGTGATCGCGCAAAAACTCCTCTGCGTCGGCGCGGCTGGCGAGCGGGATCAACTCGTGCCCCATCGGTCCCAGCACGTCGGAACCAATAACAAACCAAGCTTTGCGCGCATCTATCCGTTTGACTTCGTAATAATCGGTGACACCGATCTGCGTGATGTCCTGGACGCGATGGCCTTTGGCGTAGCGCGGCACATCGAACAGGTACTTGAACAGATCCTTGGCGCCGTCGAAGTGGTGGGCATGGCCGTCGCGATACACCACCGTGGCGATCCAGGGCGGATATTTCGAGACCACCATGCCGCACACCGGACACAGGTCGCGCGGCTTGGTGTCGGGAAAGCCGCCCGCCCCGGCCGGCAAGGCCAGGGCGAGCAGCAGAATTAACAGGCCGTGCATCAACCCGGTTTCTTCATCATGTGTTGACGCCGCTCTTCGCGCTTGCGACGAATCATCAGCGTGTCTTTCGCCAGATCGGCATAACTGGCGGTAAGTGCTGCCGCAAAGTCGCCGATTTCTCCGTTATGGATTTCCTTCGCGGCAAGCGCGGCCTCCTTGCTGCCATACGAAGTCTTGCCGCGATGCGTCATCACCCCCGGCAAGTTGCCGCCTATCAGATAAGTCGCTTGATCGACGTTGATCAAGGGCTTTACCGCCTCGGCGCTGGCGTTATCCGGCGTGTAGATGGCCTTCGGCTCGCGGTCCAGATTAATCGCCAACGAGATCGACAGGCAATGGATGGAACAGGTGCCATCGACCAGATCGTCGGCGTAATGCACCAAATGCCGGGCGTGGTGGTACTGGGTACGATTCATGCCGCAATACGGGCACTTGGGATATTTCTGCAACTCGTTTTCCAGCGGGTTGGCATCTTTCGGTGTCTTCGGAATGAACTGGTTGGGCGTGCCCTCGCCTTCGCACTTGGCAGCGGCTTGGGCGGGAACGGCAGCCAGTGCTAAAGCGGCCAAAGGCAGTTTGAAGATATCGCGACGTTTCATGAACTTCTCCCTAGAAAAAAACAATGCTGCTCAGAGGTGCAGCATGACCTGAAAAAAGGTGTAACCCGCCCAGATGGCTTGCAACCCCAGGCCGATCACCAGCAAACCGGCGGCACGGCGCAGCCAGAGCAGCGATTGCGCGCCCAACCAGTGCGCCAAGCCGCCCGCCAGCGCCATCGCTGGCACGGTGCCCAGGCCAAACACAAACAGCCAGGCCGCACCGGTGGCGACGGACGGTGCGGTGGCCGCCTTCAACGTCAGCGAGAACACCAACGCACAAGGCATCAAGCCGTTAAAAAAACCGGCAACGCCAAACTTCAACCTAGCATGTGCCCTGCGCACCATTTCCTTTGAGGCACCCACCGCGCAACCCGATGCTTCCGGTTTGCGCGTCAACATCCACGCTCCGGCCAACACCACCAGCACACCAGCGACGACATACAGCACCGCCTGCGCCAGCCCGACCTCGCCGGTCAGCACGATGGCCTGGCCGATCGCTGCCGCCAGCCAACCGAGCAACGTATAGGCCAGCACGCGACCGGCGTGATAGCCCAGATGCGAAGCCATCAGTGGTTGACCGCCGCAGCCGCCGACCGGTCCACCAAACAAGCCGCCGACCAAACTGCCACACATCGCCCAGCAATGCCCGGCGCCGGCCAGGCCGGCGAGAAAGGCCAGCGAAAGTGTCAGTTCAGCGTCCATCGAGCAGCTCAAATACCTTGCGCTCAAACACCTCCGGCGTCGCCTCGCCGACGATCTTGCCGCGTACCACACCCTGTGCATCGACCAGCAAGGTGATCGGCAACGCCTTGACGCCATAGGCACGCGCGGTTGCGCCATCCGTGTCGAGCAACACTGGATAAGCGATGCCGAGCGGTTCGACAAAGCGCTGCACGGTGGCGCGGTCCTGCGCCACGTTGACCGCCAGAATTTCCAGACCACGCCGATGCAGACGGGTGTAGACCGGCTGCAACTCAGCCATTTCCTTGCGGCAATACGGACACCAGTCGGCCCAGAAACGGATCGCCACCACCTTGCCGGCAATGCCGCCCGGCACCGCCAGCATGCCGCCGGCCAAACTGTGCAACTGGAATGGCGGCGCCGGTTGACCGTTGACCGGCGCCGGCGTGTCCGGGCCGCCGCACGCGGCCAGCATCAGCATCAGGAAAAGGCCACCAATCAGTCGCATGTCAACTCATCCAATTCACATCACCAGATTCGATCGCTGCAGATAGAACAGCACCGTCAGACCAAACAGGCCCAGCGCCGCCACCGACAGTTTCGCCAGACTCGACGCCACCCGTGGCGCGGCCTCGCGCAGGCTGGCGGTGCGCGGGTTGGTGTCCAGCCCGCTGGCCAGACCGGCGCCAATGCCAGCGGCGGTGCCAACAAACAACGGCAGATACAGCACCCAGCCGGCGTAGCCATGCTCGGCCTGCAACAGGCAGAACGGGCAATGGTGGTTCGGTTGTTCGTAGATATAGGGCGCGATGAAGGCGACCACGGCAGCCAGCGCCAGCGGCAGATGCAGGCCCGCGAGCAGGCCGAAGCCACGTCCGAGGCGACCGCGCAGGATGAACACGGTGCCGGCAATCAGCGTCAGCAACCAGCCGGCGAAGAACACCGGCTGGATGATGCCAAGCGGCAAGGTCGCCAAATCGGCGGCAACCCCTTCCGCCGCCGGCCCGAACAGGCTACCGCAGCAGGATGTGATGACTTCCGGGTTCAGGTTCAGGTAATACAGCCAGAGCAACACCGCCTGCGCCAGCGCCAGTGGCGCCAACAGCAGCAGCAGAAGCCGGTATTTTCCGCGCATCAGCGGCGTATCCCAGCCACAATTGTCGAGATGGTTCAACACCAGCCAGGCGGCGGCAAGAAAGAAACCGGCCAGCATGGTCAGCAGCGCCGGCATGCCCCAGGCATTCACCTTGAGACTGCCGACCGCGCACATCGCACCGGTGAAGAACGGCGCCATCGCATCGGCGTTATGCACAAACAGCGCCAGCGCCGGCAGGCTGGTCAGCAAAGACAGGCCAACCAGCGTCGACACCAGATAAGTCCGCCGCTCCAGCGCGATCTGGCGTTCACTGCCGCTGGTCGGATTCCAGTGTCGCAACAGAGACAGCGCGAACACACCAGACGCCAGCAACAACAACGCATTCAGGCTGGAAGCCAGCAACAGTGCCAACGCGGCGGGCTGGAAGATCATGCTTGCGTCACCCGCCCGTCGCGAATATCCACCACCCGCTCCACCAGCCCGACCTCGAACACCAGCGGATCGTGGCTGGACAGGATGACGCTGCGGCCCTGCGCGCGCAGGTCGGCGAAGATGGCCAGAATCTGGCGCGACAACACACTGTCCAGATGCGCGGTCGGTTCGTCGGCCAGGATCACTTTCGGGTCGTTGATCAGCGCGCGCGCAATCGCCACCCGTTGCGCCTCGCCACCGGAAAGCCATTGCGCCTTGGCCTCGGCGCGCCCGTCGAGGTCGAAATCAGCCAGCAATTGCAGCGCCCGCGTCCGTACTTCGGCATACGGCTGCCCGGTCGGCGTGGCCGGCAGCATGACGTTCTCCAGCACCGACAGGCCGCGAATCAACTGGAACTGCTGGAATACGAAGCCGAAAGTGGCGCGGCGCAGTTCGGTCAGAAATCGTTCCGGCAGCGCTGAAATGTCGCGCCCATCGAGACGCACACGGCCGCTGCTTGGCCGTGTCAGACCGCCGATCAAACCAAGCAGCGTGGTCTTGCCGGAACCGCTCGGGCCGCGCAGCGCGGTGACCCGGCCCGGCTCGATACTGAAGCTGACCTCGCGCACGGCATGGAATTCGTTCGGCTGGCCGGCGTTGAAGGTCTTGCTGACCTGAACGAGTTCGATCATGGCGATGTTTCCAACTTCGTCACTCGCGCATCACCTCGTCCGGGTCCAGCGTCGCCGCACGCCAGACCGGCGCGATGGTGGCGGCGACGTAAGGCAGTACGGTGAGAAAGAACAAGGTGGCGATCTGCGCCAGATCAATCTGCGGTGCCAGCCGGAACTGCGGATACAGCACCGACCAGCCCTTCAACACGGCGGTGAAAAGCGGCGCGTCGGCGTAGAACACATGCAGCCAGGCCAGCGTATAGCCGACCAAAAACGCGCACAACGACACCAGCGCGCCTTCCCACAACTTCATCCGCAGCACGTCGCCGGTATCCCAGCCCAGCGCTTTCAGGATGCCGATTTCACGCCGTTCCTCGGCCGACAAGCCGGAGGCCTTGTCCCAGGCCAGCAATGCGAACGCCAGCAGAATCGTCGACAGAAAAGTCAGCAGCACACCCTGCCGCCAGTTGAACGCCGCCTCGTAGGTACGGCGCATTTCCTCACGCGCGATCACCCGCGCGCCGGGCAGTCGATCGAGTACTTTTTCCGCCACCTTGCGCACCTCGCGCGGGTTGGCCACGCTGAGCGCCAGGTCGGTGTAAAGGTCCGGTTCGACGCCGAAGAAAGCGCGGAAATCAGCGGCATTGACCCGCATCAGATCAGCACTCACCAGTTCCGATTCCGCCTCGAATACACGGCTGATATTGAATGCAAAGGGTTTTCCATCAAACCCGCGCAGCGACAACACATCGCCCACATCCAGCCCGCTCGCCCGCGCTAGCGCGGCGCCGATCTCGACCTGGCCGGGCGCGGGCGGCGCGTCATTCGGCGCCAGCAAAGTGTAGTTGGCCTGCGCCGCCGGGTCATAGTGATAACCCCATAGCCGCCCCTCGGCAGCGCGCACGCCGCGCAGGCCGCGCACCCTGTCCAGCCACTCGGCCGGCAGCAGATCGTGCCGCCCGGCGGTCAGCCGTTGCACCACCAGTTCCGGCGCATCGGCCAGCAGCAGTCGCGCTTCCCGGCGCAAGGCATCGCCGTATAGCACCACCGAGGCGAGCAGAAACACCAACAGGGTGTAGGCCAGAAACAGGCCGAGATTGCGGCCGCGCCGGCGCCCGAGATTCGCTATCGAGAAATCGATCAGGCCACGCTGGCTTTCCAACCACGCGTTATGCGGAAAACTCATGGCGGCGGCATCAGGGCGGTGGCATCAGGCGGTGGCATCAATGAACCGGCCGGGAAATGTTCCAACGCCATCGGATGATCCTGAAACGCGGCATGCCGATCTGCCTGGCTGGCATGACGGGCAAAACGTGCCTCGGTAAACAGCGCCGGGTCGGTCAGTTGATCGCTCATCGCCCGCGCCTGGCCTTGCCGCAATGCCTCGGCATGCAAGGCTGCCAGCCGGCCGCTATCCAGCAAAACCAGCAGCAACGCCAACGCGCACAACCCCAACGCCCACATCGCCAGAGTGGAACCGCGTCGCTTGCGTTGTGGTGTCATCCAGTGCCTCGCAGATTGCGGGTCGAACGACCCATCCATCAGTCGATGCTAATACCTGCCTTGCCCGCCAGGCTGCGGCATTTTGTCGCAGCCTGAATCGTTCCCGCTTCAGCTTCCGCTTCAATCACCAAAATTAGTCCTGACGCTGCGCGCACTTTCCACCCAGGGGTGGTCCGGCGGCACCGTTTTGACCTGGCCAGCCACTTCTTCCAGCGGCACCGGCAGGCTGGATTCGCCGCGCGCGGCAATCATGAAGCCGTAGTTTTTACTTTCAATCAGATCGGCCGCCGCTGTGCCCAAGCGAGTGGCGAGCAGGCGGTCGGCAGCGGACGGCGTGCCGCCGCGTTGCAGGTGGCCGAGGATGGTCGGGCGGGCTTCCAGGCCAGTGAGCAGTTCAAGTTGACGGGCCAGTTTCAACGTGCGTTCGGCATAGACCAGCTCAGGTTCCGGGTCTTTCGCTTTCTTTTCCTTTTTCTTCGCGGCGGCGAGCTGCTGTGCGGCAAACTCTTCCTGCGAGATTGCGCCCTCGGCAACAGCAACGATGGAGAACGGTTTGCCCTGCTGTTTCCGCGCCTTGATCGCTTCCGCGACGATTTGCACGTCATACGGAATTTCCGGAATCAAGATCACGTCTGCGCCGCCGGCGATACCCGCGCCCAACGCCAGCCAGCCGGCGCGGTGTCCCATGATCTCGACCACGATGATGCGGTGATGGCTGTGCGCCGTGCTGTGCAGGCGATCGATGGCATCGGTGGCGATGCCGAGCGCGGTATCGAAGCCGAAGGTGGTTTCGGTCAGCGCGACGTCGTTGTCGATGGTTTTCGGCAGCGTCACGATATTCAGGCCGGCCTGTTTCAGACGCAGCGCGTTCTTCATGGTGCCGCCGCCGCCCAGACAGACCAGGCAGTCGAGCTTGTTGGCGTGGTAATTGGCGACGATGGTCTCGGTCATGTCGACCACTTTGCCGTTGATCGGCATCTTGTGCGGCTTGTCGCGGCTGGTGCCAAGGAGGGTGCCACCGAGGGTGAGGATGCCGGCCAGCGTGTCGCTATCCAGCACCATCGTGCGGTTTTCCATCAAGCCGCGAAAACCGTCGCGAAAACCGATGATTTGCATGCCATAGCGGGACAAACAGGCTTTGCCGACGCCACGAATTGCCGCATTGAGTCCCGGCGTATCGCCGCCGGAGGTGAGGATGCCGATTTTTTGAGTCATGGATTACGTCACTTGTTACGTCTAGCAGTTGAATGAAATGGGCCGGCGGATTGTCATGCGAGCGCAGCCTGGAGGCCAGCGCCGGGAATGACTTGCATCATGCGTCTTACCACATGAGTCTTACATCGTCCGTGTTACATCGTGGGTCTTACATCATCTCCACGACCCATTTGGTCACGGTTGCTGTCGCCCGCGCGCACTGTTGGCCGCGCGCGGTATCGAAAGCCTTGTATTCCTCGGGCTTCCACATGTCATAGGTCTTGCCGGTGAACTGGTGTTGCAGTTCCTGGCAGGTGACGCCGCCGAATTCCGCCTTGAAGCGGTCGACCAGTTCCTGACCTTTCTTGAAATTATTGATGTAGCGGCCCTTGTCCAGCTTGTCGCGATCTCGCCCGCGCTTTGCCGACAGCGCCATCAGCCCACCGGTGAGGGCACCGCAAGCACCAACGCCGGACAAACCGCCGCCACCGGATAAACCGTGGCTGGCCTTGATCACGCTGTCTTCGATCACGCCAACGGTTTCCTGCACCGCCGCCAGTACGCATTGCGGGCAACAACCGTAATCGAGTTCGTACTTCAGCGCCTTGTCGTAGGCCGTCTGGCCCAGAGATTGGGTGTCTTCGGGGGGCATTGGTTGAATCATTTCATCAGGCATTTTCGTTTTTACTCCATTAGATTTTGCTAATTTACCCCAGCCTTCATGCTCGCGTCATGCCTGTCATTGCTCAGCCCGACGGCGCAACCCGATGCTGCAACACGAAACTAGAATGACGCATTCACTCTCCGCCGTACTGACCTGCCATGCCGATCGCCGCCGCCAACCCGCCCCAAGCGCAATCTGTGCATTTACTTGCGGCGCAAGGTTTTCCGCCGATTGCCAATGACCAGGCGCGCGTGCTGATCCTCGGCAGCATGCCCGGCATCGCCTCGTTGCGCGCCGTGCAGTATTACGCGCATCCGCGCAACCAGTTCTGGCCGATCATGGCGTCGATTCTGGGTATCGATCTGGTCGCACTGGCTTATCCGCAAAAACACCAGGCGCTGCTCGACGCCGGCATTGCGCTGTGGGATGTACTGCAATCCTGCCATCGCCCCGGCAGCCTGGACGCCGACATCGCGCCAGACTCGATCGTGGTGAACGACTTCGCCACCTTCTTCCAGCAGCATCCGGCAATCCGCCAGATTTATTTCAACGGCGCTGCGGCTGAACAGCATTTCAAGCGTCGCGTTGAACCCTTGCTCACTTTTCGCCAAGCGCCTCGCCCACCCTCTTCTCTTTCTTTTCAGCGCCTGCCATCGACCAGCCCGGCGCATACGTTGGATTTCCCGGAAAAACTGACAGCCTGGCGCGCGATTGCCAAAATTCTCGGGCAAACTGGCGACCTCAAGCAGGACTGACATGACCCAGGAACACGATACCGACCATCGCATTCAGGCAATTCTGGCCAGTGGCATCAAGATTCCACCGATGCCGGAGACCTTGCTGCGTTTGAACACGCTTCTGCGCGACGCCGACGCCGGGCCAACTGAACTCGCTGCGTTGATCCGCGACGATGGCGCGCTCAGCGGTGCGGTATTTCGCGTTGTTGGATCGCCGGTTTTCGGTTTGCGGACCAAGGTCGATTCCCTGCCGCGCGCCATCAGCCTGCTCGGCATGAGCAACACCGGTGCGCTTTTGCGTACCGAAACCCTGCGCGCCGCACTGAACGACCCGCTGCACGCCAAAGCGCTGGAACACTTGTGGAATCGAAGCGCCCAAATCGCCGCGCTATGCATCGTGGCGATCAAGAAAGCCCGCCTGCGAGACATCAACACCGATGTCGCCTTCATGCTCGGCATGTTCCACGATTGTGGCCTGGCGCTGCTGTGCAAGCGCTTCCCGGCTTACGCCGAAGCCCTCGCCGAGTCGACAACCTGGCCGGACATTCCGGCACTGGATGCGAGCCTGCAAGTCAGCCATACCGTGATGGGGCAAATGGTGGCGAAAAACTGGGGTCTGTCGGACGAACTCGTCCTCGCCATTCGGCATCACCACGAACTGAGCGGCGGATTTGAAACGATTGCCGCTGACCTGAATGAAAAAGCGCTCAGACTGTCCGCAATACTCAATTTCGCCATCCATTTGTACGACCAGCAAAACGCCCTCGACGACCAGGCATGGGAGACCGGCTGGCGCGATGAAACCGCTCGCCGCTTGCTGATAGATACAAACACACTGGCGGACTGGGAGTCGGATGTTCAATCGGCCAACGACGACGATTAATGTACGCAGGATCAATCCACACGGGTTTACGTCACGGGTTTACGTCGACTCTCACCCGCCTCAACGGATTCATCGCAACCCTGCCAGCCTCATTTCCACCTACCATCCCCCCATGAAAACCCTGCACCTGAATGCCGACCAACTCGGATTGAACTTCGATCAATCACTCAAACTGGCCAACGCGGCGGCGGACCATGTTCTGCATAAACAGGGCGGCGGCATGCTGCTCTCGTTCTACGACCGCGACCGCGATCTGGAATCGCCGAATGGCGTGTCTGAATGCCATCTCAATTGCGCCATTCCCGGCTGGCAGGACTATGCGGAGAATCGCGGCGGCGCGTTGATCGTCAACTTCGAGCAAGGCCGCTTTGTCTTCTGTTACCGGCCACTGGATTTCTAGCCATGAACCTGAGCACACCGGACACGTTTCGCCAGAGGTGTAGGTACGATTTCATTCACAGTTTGAAACGCCTTTGTGCGAATGAATTCGCACCGACAGCCAGGTTGATGGCGAAATTCGGCATGAAATATTTGCTGCCGGTTTTGCTTGCCCATGCCCTCCCCGCTTTCGCCTGGGAGGCGAAGCCGCTGCGCGAGATTGCGGTTTATCCCGAGCGCAGCGCACAAGCGCAGGTGGTCAGCCTGAACGAAAGCCGGATCGCCGCCGAACTCGCGGCGCGCATCGCCAAACTGGCGGTGGAACCAGGACAGCGCATCGCGCGCGGGGCGTTGATCGCGCAACTCGATTGCCGTGATTACGACCTCGCCACGGAACGCGCCGAAGCCGCCAAAGTCGCCAGCCAGGCGCGCGCCAAGCTGGCTGAATTGCAATATGTGCGGGCGCAGAAACTGACCGCAGAAGGCTTCATCAGCCGCGAAGCGTTGGACAGCCGCGCCGCCGAACTCGACTCGGCGCGCGCCGACGTGGCGGTCACCGCGGCGGCGGTGAAAACCACCCGCTCGGCGCAGGCCAAATGCAGCGTGCGCGCCCCCTTTCCGGCCATCGTGCTGGAACGTCTGGCGCAGGAAGGCGAAATAGCGACGCCCGGCACAGCGCTGGCAAGCCTGATCGACACTTCGCGCATCGAGGTCAAGGCCGAAGTGCAGGCTGCCGATGCCGCCGGCTTGAAGTTGGCCAGCAACATCAACCTGGTCGCCGGCGAAGGCCGCTTCGGCTTGCGCCTGGTGCGGCTGTCGCCCGCGCTGGTGAAAAACAGCCGCCTGGCCGAAGCCCGCCTGCGCTTCACCAGGAGCGCCGCCGCGCCCGGCAGCAGCGGCCGCATCGTCTGGGCCAGCCCGGAAATGCATGTCGCGGCGACCTTGCTGGCGCGCCGGCAAGGCAAGCTCGGCGTCTTCGTCGCCAGCGACAAGACCGCCCGCTTCCATCCCCTGCCCAACGCGCAGGAAGGCCGTTCGGCCAAGGCCGAAGGTTTGCAACCCGACAGCCGCATCGTGGTGAGCGGCTTCGGCGCGCTGTAACCCAGGATGTTGAAAACGTGAACAGCCTCAATAGAACCGTCATACCGGCGCAAGCCGGTATCCAGAGGCCGTCGACTTTATTGATCTTGTCTTACTGGACCCCGGCCTGCGCCGGGGTGACGGCCAGTTTTTCAACACACCGGTAATTTTCAAGCTCCGCGAAAGTCCACCGCATGCGCTTCTATCAAGCCCTGATCCGCAATCACCCGCTGGCCAACATCACCTTCGTCGTGGTGTTGCTGATGGGCGTCATGGCCTATCTCAACATGCCGCGCGAGCAAGACCCGGAGATCAACTTCAACTGGTTGATCGTCACCTCGGTTCTGCCCGGCGCCGCCGCCGAGGATGTGGAAAAAAAGGTCACCCAGCCAATGGAGGAAGCGGTCGCCAAGATCGGGGATATCCGCTTCATTTCCAGCGTCAGCCGCGAAAGCGTGTCCACCGTGCTGGTCCGCTTCCGCGATATTCCGGCCGCGGTGTTCGACAAGCGGGTCACCGATCTGCGCCGCGAAGTGCAGGCCGCAGCCGACCGCGACCTGCCGCCGGAAGTCGACGATCCACGGGTCGATGAAATCACCACCAACAACGGTTTTCCCAGCGCCATGCTGTTGCTGCAAGGCCCGGCCAACGACGAAGCGCTGCGCGACACGGCGCGCCGGATCAAGGTCGATCTGGAGCGCATGCCCGGTGTCGACAAGATTTTCGCCACCGGCCTGTCCAACCCGGAACTGCGCGTCACCTTCAATCCGCAAGCGGTGGCTGCGCGCGGTCTGAATGCCGCCGATGTCGCCGATTCGGTGGCGCGCTGGTTTCAGGACACGCCGGCTGGCCGTGCCCGCGTCGGTGATGAGGAATGGTTGTTGCGGGTGTTCGGGCAGGACGTATCGCCGGATCACCTGGCCCGCCTCAGCGTGTTTTCGCAGAGCAACCCGAGTCGGCATCTGCCGCTGGAAGATGTCGCCGAATTCAGCCGCGCGCGCGAAAAGCCGGCGACGCTGGTAGCCAGCCAGGAGCGTCCCGGCGTGCTGCTCGCGATCACCAAGAAAAGCCGCGTCAACACGCTGGAAATGCTCGCCCGGGTCAACGCCTATCTGGCTGTGCAAAACCCAGGCCTGCAAGCCGAAGGCCTGAAAATCTCGCTGCTGGACGACCAGACCGTGCCGACCCGGCAATCCATTTCGATCATGCAGAACAACGCGCTGACCGGTCTGGCGCTGGTTTTCCTGACCACCTGGCTGTTCCTCGGCAGCCGCATGGCCGGGCTAATCAGCATCGGCATTCCGTTTTCGCTGGCCGGCACCTTCTGGCTGCTGTCGGCGATGGGCTACACCGTCAACATGACCGTGCTGCTCGGCGTCATCATCGCGCTCGGCATGCTGGTCGATGACGCCGTGGTGATCCTGGAGGACATCTACTACCGCATGACGCGCGGCGCGGCAGCGGTGGAAGCGGCGACGGCGGCGATCGCCAGCGTCGGCCTGCCGGTACTGGCTTCGGTACTGACCACGGTGGCGGCGTTCCTGCCTTTGATCCTGCTGCCCGGCATCGTCGGCAAATTCATGATGGTGGTGCCGCTGGTGGTGACGCTGGCGCTGTTGATCAGCCTGATCGAAGCGTTCTGGATGCTGCCGGCGCACGTTGCCGTGCTGAAGCCCGACTTCGCCCGCCCGAGCCGTTTGCACGGCCGCCGCACCCGCTTCACCCGCAAGCTGCGACTGAACTATGCCCGTTTGCTGCTGTTCTCCTTGCGCCATGCCTGGGCCTCGTTGTTGCTGCTGGTCGCGGCTTTCACGCTGGCGCTGTATGCGGTGACGGGCGGCTGGATCAAGCAGCAATTCTTTGCCGCCGACCCGATCCGCATCTTCTACGTCAACCTCGACATGCCGCCCAGCACAGCGATCGACGTCACCCTGGCGCGCACCCAGGTGCTGGAGCGCGCCGTCAGCCAACGCCTGCAAGCCGGCGAACTGCGAGCCGCCGCCAGCTACGCCGGCCTCAAATTCACCGAAACAGAGCCGTTCTATGGCGATTCCTACGGCCAGGTCGCGGTTTCACTGTTGCCGCGTGAACATGCGTTCGGCAAGCCGGAAGGCCGTACATCGGACCAGATCATTGACGCGATGCGCAGCGAGATCGAACAACTGCAACTTGGCGGCCGCATCAGTTTCACCGTCATTTCAGGCGGGCCGCCGGCCGAGAAACCGATCAAGGTGCGTCTGCGCGGCGATGATTACGACCAGTTGCGCGCCGCCGCCAACGCACTGAAACAAGTCATCATCGCCATTCCAGGCAGCCGCGACGTGGTGGATGACGACCTGCCCGGCCGCCGCGAATATGTGCTGCGCGTCGATGCCGACGCAGTGCGCGCCGCCGGCCTCGACCCGGCGCTGGTGGCGCGCCTGGTGCGGCTGCACACGGAAGGCGAGATCGTCGCCGTGGCACGCGACAAAAGCGAAAGGATCGAAGTTCGCGTGCGCGGCCCGGAACGCAGCTTCGACGACATCCGCGCCGCGCTCGACGATGCCGTCAGCTTGCCCTTGCCTTCTCCCGCTGGCGGCACGACCACGCTGGCGAATCTGGTCAGCGCCGAGGCGCGTACCGGCAAGGGCGTCATCAAGCGTTACGACCTGCGCCGCGCCATCACGCTGGAAGCCGAGCTGGATAAAACCCGCATCGATACGCTGGCCGCCAACGCGCAGGTGAAGACAGCGTGGGACAAGATGGCGGCGCGCTTCCCCGGGGTGGCGGTGGATTACTCCGGCGAACTCGACGATATCCAGGAAAGCCTGGATGCCATGCTCGGCCTGTTCCTGCTCGGCATCGGCCTGATCTACCTGATCCTGGCGGCGCAATTCCGCAGCTACTGGCAACCGCTGATGATTCTGGCCACGGTGCCAATGGCGTTCACCGGCGTCGCCTTCGGCCTGGTGATCTCCGACAACCCGCTCTCGCTGTACAGCCTGTATGGCGTGATTGCGCTGACCGGCATCGCCGTCAACTCGGCCATTGTGTTGATCGACGCCGCCAACCAGCGCCGCCGCGAAGGCATGGGTGTACTGCATGCGGCGGTGTATGCCGCGCGCCGCCGCGTCGTGCCGATCCTGATCACCACCAGCACCACCATCGGCGGCCTGCTCTCGCTCGCCATCGGCCTGGGCGGGAAATCGCTGATCTGGGGCCCGGTCGCCTCCGCCATCGTCTGGGGTCTGACGGTTTCCACCGTGCTGACCTTGTTCGTCGTGCCGCTGTTGTACCGGCTGTTCATGAAAGATCAAGCAAGCCATGACGCCGCGTGAGTTGCTGATCGGCGGCTTTCATGCCGCCATCGCCGCCGTACAGGCCGATGCGGTGTTGCCGGCGTATTTGCCTGAGCCAGCACAGGGTCGATTCATCGTGGTGGGCGCCGGCAAAGCTGCCGCGGCGATGGCGGCCTGTGTCGAAGCGCGGCTGCCGGATGCCGAGTTGTCCGGCCTGGTCATCACCCGTCACGGCCACGGCGTGCCGACACAACGCATCGAAGTGATCGAAGCCGGCCATCCGCTGCCCGATGCGGCAGGGTTGGCTGCCGCGCAACGTCTGCTAGACCGGGTACGCGCGGTAAAGCCGGAAGACCACGTGCTGGCATTGATTTCCGGCGGCGGTTCCAGTCTGCTCAGCCTGCCGGTTGCCGGCGTTTCGCTGGCTGACTTGCAAATCTTGAGCGATGCACTGTTGAACAGCGGCGCGCCCATCGCCGAGATCAACACGCTACGCAAACATCTGTCACAAACGCTGGGCGGGCGCCTGGCCGCCGCCTGCCAAGCGCCGATCACTGCGCTATTGATTTCCGATGTCAGCGACGACGACCCGGCAGTGATCGCCTCCGGCCCGTTCGCGCCGGATGCGTCAACTTACGCCGATGCACTGGCGATATTGACGCGCCGGGGCATTGCCGCGCCGGCCGCCATCCAGCGTCATTTGATTGCAGGCGCGGCAGGGAAAACAGACGAAACCCCCAAGCCGGGTAATGCCTGCTTCGCCCGCGTCACACAGCAGGTCATCGCCAACGGTCGCACCGCCTTGCTGGCGGCGGCTGACTATTTCCAGGCGCACGGCATCCGGCCGGTGATATTGGGCGACACCTATAGCGGCGAAGCGCGCGAAGTGGCGCAGGTTTTCGCCGCATTGGCGCGAGAAATCCGTCAGCATGGCAACCCCTGGCCGACGCCGCTGGTCCTGCTATCCGGCGGAGAAACCAGCGTCACTGTGCATGGCCAAGGCCGTGGCGGCCGCAACAGTGAATTCCTGCTGGCGCTGGCGATTGCGCTGAACGGTCTGGCCGACGTGCATGCGCTGGCGGCGGATAGCGATGGCATCGATGGCACGCAGGACAATGCCGGTGCGATCATTGCGCCAGACAGTCTGGCGCGCGCCGCCACGCTGGGCATCGAGGTGCAGAATAAACTCGATCAACACGACGCCTACACATTCTTCGCCGCGCTGAACGATCTCGTAATGACCGGCCCGACCCGCACCAACGTCAACGATTTCCGCGCGATCCTGATTGTCTGAAGCGTTTCATGGCTTGCGCAACACACCCCGCCTAGCCCGTTTGTACTGAGTCCAACCGCTTTATTGTGCAGCGCAAGATCATGGCTATAATTGCACCCCGATTTTTCAATTCTTCCACCGCCATGCAACGTAACCTGCTCAAGTCCAAGCTGCACCGAGTTCGCGTTACCGCCTCCGAACTGGAGTACGAAGGTTCGTGCGCGATTGATGAACTCCTGCTCGAAGCGGCGGATATCCGCGAGTACGAGAGAATCGAGATCTACAACGTCAACAACGGTGAACGCTTCGCCACCTATGCGATTCGCGGCCAGAAGGGTTCCGGCATGATTTCGGTCAACGGCGCGGCGGCACGCAAAGCTGCAGTCGGCGACATTCTGATCATCGCCACCTACGCCAACTTCAGTGAAATCGAACTCGCTCAGTTCGAACCGAAGTTGGTCTACGTCGACGACAAGAATCGCATCAAGCGCATCGGCGCGCAGATTCCGGCGCAAGCGGCCTAGCGTTTTGTTGTAAGGTCTCCCCAAGAACACGCTTTCTTGGGAGAAATGCATGACGATAATCAACGCCGCCGGGCTCAGTCAGCGCTTGCTCACCGACAACAGCACTACCGCCCGGCATCGCCCATCAGATCGCGACCATTCCAGCCTGTTCAGGCTCAGTGACGCGCAGCAGACAAAGCTGCAGGCGGAAAGCGATAACGAAAAACAACTCAGAAAATCGGCGGGTAGCGTTTCCGGTCAATCCGGCCAGGCCGAAGCGCTGAAACGACAAATGCTGCATGAACGC
>JBBQQT010000065.1:0-18084 GCA_038215555.1 Burkholderiales bacterium
GCTGGCCCTGATCACCGGCATCGGCACCCTGGTCTTCATCTATGCCAGCGGCTATCTCGCCCATGAACCCCGGCGCGGTCGGCTGTTCGGCATGCTGCTGCTGTTCATGCTGGCGATGATCGGCGCGGTGACCGCCGACAACCTGATCCTGCTGTTTCTGTTCTGGGAGCTGACCAGCCTCACCTCCTTCCTGCTGGTCGGCTGGAAACACGAAGACGCCCAAGCCCGCGCCGCCGCGCGCCAGGCGCTGCTGATCACCCTGGGCGGCGGTCTGGCGCTGTTGGGCGGCTTGATTCTGCTGGCGCAAATTGCCGGCGTCTGGACGCTGTCCGGCATCGTCGCCGCCGGTCCGGCGCTACACGCAGACCCGCGCCTGCCGGCTGCGCTGGTGCTGATCATGCTGGGCGCATTCACCAAATCGGCGCAATTCCCGTTCCACTTCTGGCTGCCCAACGCCATGTCGGCGCCGACGCCGGTGTCCGCCTACCTGCATTCGGCGACCCTGGTGAAGCTCGGCATCTATCTGCTGGCGCGGCTCGATCCGGCCTTCAACGACCTGCTGTTGTGGGAGTTCAGCCTGGTCGGCATCGGCACCCTCACCGCTGTGTGGGCTGCCGTGCTGGCGCTGCGCGAGCGTGATCTGAAGCGCATTCTGGCATTCACCACGCTGTCGGCTTTGGGCACCATGGTGCTGCTGGTGGGCCTGCCCAGCCCCGGCGCCGGCCTGGCGGTGGCGGCCTTCATGTTCGCGCATGCCATGTACAAGGCGCCGCTGTTCATGGTCGCCGGCAACATCGACCACGCCACCGGCACCCGCAACATCGATCACCTGATGGGCCTGCGCCGCTTCATGCCCTGGACCGCCGCCGTGGCGGTGCTGGCCGGGCTGTCGATGGCTGGTTTGCCGATGTCCTTCGGCTTCGTCGCCAAGGATGTGATCGCCAGCGCCAAGGCCGAGTCGGAAGTGTTCGCCTTGATCAGCTACGCCACCGTGCTGGTCAACGCGACCGCCGTCGCGGTGGCCGGCGTCGCCGCCGTGCGGGTGTTCTGGGGGCCGCCGGAAGCGCCGCCCGGCCAGGTGCATGAGGTGCCCTGGTCGATGCGCCTACCACCGTTGCTGCTGGTGCTCGTCGCCCTGGAGTTCGAATTCCTGCCCAACCTGGCCAATCCGCTCCTGATCGCCTCCGCCCAGTCGATCTCGCCCAATCTGGGCGCCATGCAGGCGGCGGCCACCTACAGCTTCGACGGCACCCTGACCGCACTGGAAATCACCCTGGTCATCGGCTTGCTGCTGTTCCTGGTCTGGGATCGGCTGCATGCCTTGTTGAGCCACGTCCACTGGCTGGATCGTTATGGCCCGGCCGCCGCCTACGAGAACTTGCTGCATGTCATTCCACGCCTGGCCGCTTGGCAGACCCGACATCTGCAAACCGGTCGCCTGTCGCACTACCTGCGTCAGACCCTGGCCGCCCTGCTGCTGATGGGCGTTGGTCTGGCGATATTGTCCGGCGCCGGGTTGGCGTTTGACTTCGACTGGCCGGCGTTGCTGGTTTGGCCGCCGATCGGCTGGGCATGGGCGCTGGCCTGCCTGCTCATGCTCACCGGCGCCGTATCCGCGCTGTTCCTACGCCAACGCATCGCCGTGCTGATGGCCAGCGGACTGGTCGGCTATGGCTCCGCCGTGTTGTTCCTGTTCACTGGCGCGCCGGACCTGGCGTTCACCCAGTTCGCCGTCGAGACCGTGCTGGTGGTGATCGCCGCCAGCGTGTTGCCGTATTTGCCTGCGACCAAAGCCGTGCCGCGCGCCCGCAAGCCGCTGGATTACGTGCTGGCCATCGCCGCCGGCGTGGCAACTTTCCTGTTGCTGGCCCACTTGGCCGGATTGCCGGAAAACACCGAACTGGCCGCCTGGTTCGCCGCCCACAGCTTGCCGGAAGCGCATGGCCGCAACGTGGTCAACGTCATCATCGTCGACTTCCGCGCCTTCGATACCCTGGGCGAGATTGCCGTGCTTGCCTTCTCCTTGCTGGCCGCGCTGCCCTTGCTTGCCGGACTGCGTCGGGAGCGCGCCGCATGAGTTCGCAACCGCATCGCTCGATCCTGCTCGAACGCGCCGCCCCCTTGCTGTATTGGGCAATGCTGATCATCGCGCTGGCGATTCTGCTGCGCGGCCACAACGAGCCCGGTGGCGGCTTCATCGGCGGCCTGGTGGCGGTGGCGGCCAGCGCCTTGCTGGCGATCATCCTCAACCCGGCTTCGGCGCTGCGTCGGCAGCCGCTGGCGCCGTTGCGGCTCGCGCTGGCTGGCGTCGGCCTGACACTGTTGAGCGGCCTGCCCGCCGTTTTCGTAGGTCTGCCCTACCTGACACATCTTTGGTCCGGCAGCTGGTCGACCGTGCTGCTGTTCGATCTGGGCGTGTTCTGCGCTGTCTGGGGCACCCTCACCGGCTATCTCTATCCGCTGCTGGAGGCCAACACGCCATGATGCTGATGTTGATTCTGAGCCTGTCCGTGCTAGTTGCCGCCAGCGTGTTGCTGATCCTGTCGCGCGATACGCTGCGCCTCGTCGTCGGCCTCGCCCTGTTGGGCGGCGCGGCCAATCTGACGGTGTTTCTGGCCGGGCGGCCAGGTTCGGGTTCGGGTTTGGGTTTGGGTTTGACCCCCATCCTGCCGCCGATCATCGCTGCCGGCGCTGAAATGTTGCCGTCCGCCGCCGCCAATCCGCTGCCGCAGGCGCTGGCGCTGACCGCCATCGTCATCGGCTTTGCGCTGCTCTGTTTCGCGCTAGTGTTGATCGCCAATCTGGCGCGTCAGGATGCCCGCCAGGACGCCGACGTCTTGCGCGCCAGCGAGCCGGACGCGACCGATCCAATCAAACCGCCGCTGCTGGAACCGTGATGCTGCTCTTGCTGCCGATCCTGATTCCCCTCGCTGCCGCGCTGCTCGCGGCACTTCTGCCTGCGCGCGGGCGCGGCCGACCCGCGCTGGGCGTCGCCGCCGCACTGGCGCAAGTTATCGCCGCCGTAATGCTGTTGTCAGCGCTACCCGAAGGCGGTCAACGCTCTCTGATGCTGGGCAACTGGCCACAGCCTTACGGCATCGAACTGGTCGCCGACACGCTGAGCGCGGCCATGGTCCTGGTCAGCGCCCTGCTCGGGCTGGCGGTGTTGCTCTATTCACTCGGCCAGGACGATTCGGAAAACGCCGCCCAGGACGCCACCGCCACACCGCTGATGCTGGGCCTGCTGGCGTCGGTCGCCGCCGTGTTCCTGGCCGCCGACCTGTTCAACCTGTATGTCTGGTTCGAACTGATGCTGATCACCACGCTGGGCTTGCTGGTGTGTCGTGGATCTTCGCGCGGCAACGAAGCCGCCTTCAAATATCTGGCGCTGAATCTGGTCGGCACCCTGCTCCTGTTGGTGGCGGTGGCGCTGATCTATGCCGCCAGCGGCCAGCTCAATTTCGCTGCCTTGCAAGTGGCCGGACAATGGCCGGAAGTCGCCGCCGACCTGCGGCCTTATCTCGGTCTGCTGCTGCTGGCGCTGTTGTTGAAAGCCGGGGCGCTACCGTTGTTCGCCTGGTTACCGGCCAGCTACCCGGTGCTGCCGCCAGCGGTCCTCGCCCTGGTCGGCGGGCTGCTGACCAAGGTCGCAGCCTATGTGTTGCTGCGCCTGACCGGCCAGGTCTTCGCCGCGCCCGACCTCTGGCTGGAAGCGCTTGGCTGGCTGGCCCTGCTCACCATGGTCGTCGGGGTGCTGGGCGCCGCCTACCATTGGGACGTGCGCCGCATCCTGGCGCTGCACATCGTCAGCCAAGTCGGCTACCTGCTGCTCGGCATCGCCCTGGCCAGCCCGGCCGCAGCGGCCGGAACCGCCTACTTCACCGTCCACAACATCCTGGTCAAAGCCAACCTGTTTCTGATCGCCGGGCTGATGTTCGCCAGCGCCGGCCATTACGACCTGCGCCGCATCGGCGGCCTGTATGCGGCGCGCCCGCTGCTCGCCGTGCTGTTCCTGATCAGCGCCTTTTCGTTGGTTGGCGTGCCGCCCAGCACCGGTTTCTGGGGCAAGTTCATGCTGCTGCGCGAGGCGTTCGAACAGGAACGTTATGTCTGGGGCGGCGGCGCGCTGGTGGTCGGCCTGCTGACCCTGTATTCGATGAGCAAGATCTGGCTTGAAGGTTTCTGGAAGGCGCACCCCGAGCCGACTGCGAGCGCAGGGGCGATTCCGCTGCCAGCTTATGCGGCGGTGCTGTTGTTGACCGGCCTGATCCTGGTCATGGGACTGTATCCGGAACCGTTCATCCACTTGGCGCAAGTCGCCACCGCCGGTTTCTGGAATCCGGGAGGCACGCTGTGACACAAAACATGACACGACCTCAGGCCTTGCGGCGGTTGCTGGCCAACTTTTTGAAAGAACTGGCCCTCTCCGGCTGGGCTACGGCGCGGGTGATTCTGGCGCCGCGCGGCCAGGTGCAGCCGGGCTTCGCCTGCCTGGACTATGGCGACCTCGGACCGGGCGCCGCCAGCCTGCTTGGAGTGCTGGCGACCCTGACACCGGGCACCACCAGCCTGGAAATCGACACGGAGCGACACGAAATACGCCTGCATCTGCTCGACGCAAGCCAGACCGAGTCCACGCTGGCCGCCATCCAACGCGACTTCGTGCGGCCGCTGCGGGTCTTGTCGGGAGCTGCATCATGACCCTGCTGTTCATGCTGTTCATTGTTGCTGCCGGCCTGGTCACCGTGCCGGGTTTGCACCGGCTGCTGGTCGGCCCGACCCTCGCCGACCGGGTCATCGGTCTCGACTTGCTGTTCGCCGTCGCCATCGTGCTCAGCCTGACAGCGGCGCTGCTCAGCCAACGCACGGTGTTTCTTGATGTCGCCATCGGTCTTGCGGTGGTCGGTTTCGTCGCCACGTTGGCCTGGGCGCGGCTGATCCAACTGCGTGCCGGAGGCGGGTCAGAATGAGCGCGATCCTCGGCTGGCTCGTTTGCGGCCTGGCGCTGTTGATCCTGCTGATCGCCGCGCTGGGCGTGTTTCGCCTGCCGGATGCCTTGTCCCGACAGCATGCCGCGACCAAGGCCGCCACCCTCAGCTTGACCCTGTTCGCGCTGGGCACCGGCTTGCTGGCGTGGGATTGGGCCTGGACCTGGCGTTTGCTGGTGTTGGTGATGATCCTGTTCGCCGCGTTGCCGCTGGCGTCGCACGCCCTCGGACGGGCGGCGGCCGATGCCAGCGATCGGGAACTCGGGGATGACCAGTAAAGATTTAACCTAAATCCCGCAGTTGACCGCGTTGTAGGAGCGTCCGTTTGCGGCGCGAACGTGGTGGGATCGGCCCGCAAGCGGTGCCTCCTACCGCTTTGCTACCTCACCCGATGGGGGCATGGAAAAACCGGCCACTCGCCCGTATTCACGCGGCTTACCAGAGATGAATCTATGGTCAACGTCCGACCCGGGGGCTTTCCGGAAACGTGTCGAGCTGACCGACTTGGTCCCTGATCCGGTTGTAAACCGCTTCCGCGACGCGCAGGCCGGCCTGTTCGAGGTAATACAGCAGGATGTTTTCGAGGTCTTGCTCGGCTTCTTCCGTCCAGTTGATTTTGAACATAGGGACGGCGTTATGCCGACACTGGCTTTGTCCTGGACTGGAGCCGCTCCCATACCCGCGCCATCACGTCGTCATGGCGAGAGGATAAGCTGTTTCCGCTTTTGAAGGCTTCAAGTGCGCCGCCTACCTTGGCTTGGAACCACGCGTCATAGCCGGGCTCTTTATCCATAAACATCTCCGGGATGAGTGTATCCGCTGCATCCTCGATGGAGATCATGATGCCTACCGGACGGTTGTTCTTGGTCACGATCACCGGCTCGCGCTGCATGGTGTCGAGCAACTCACCAAAGTGGGTCTTCGCTTCACGGGCGGTCACGGTCTTCATGGACATATCCTGATAGTTGATGGCTAGTGTGTTCATTGTAATCATTATGATTATTTTAGAAAACCTGCGTCTACGGTCGACTTGCAGCGGCAGCTCGCCTACAGAGCTGCCCCAGATGATTGCAGCAGTCGTAGGTCAGCTTTGAGGCGGAAGCTGGCAATTTGGCGGCAAAGTCGAACGGCCGTTGAGGGTCGGATTCAGACCATCCGGCCAGGAAAATGAGCGGCGGTTGCCGAGCACATTGCGGCCATCCGGCCGACGTAGAAGTACCACCGCCTTGGCTCACTTCCAACCAAGGCGATGTTTTGCCGTTTCCGTGCGTCAACGCAAAAAGTTCAGATTTCCAACCTCAGATTGCAAATAGCCGATCCAACGTGAAACACACAGTCCCGTTCGACAAGCTCACAGCTCAGGGCGAACGGTTTCATGATTTGGGGTGACGACCCACATCATGAAAGTTAGCGAGGCGGCTGTCGGCGCCGCAACTCAGAACTTCAACGCCGCGGTCAACGAGGCAACTTCTGCCGCGGATTCTTCCAGGATGCTGGACAGCACATCCTGGCCAAGGGTGATATCCATCCGCGCCGTCATGCCCTCGCCTTCTTCATCGCCGCCCAGCTTGTGCAGCGGCGAAGCAATCGGCGCCAGTTCTTCCGCGATCAACAACGTATCGCCAAGTGAAACCGGCGGTATCGCCAGGAAGCCATTCCAGTAACTCTCGACCGCTTCAACCACGATCTCGGGCACACCCAAAACCTTGAGCACGGCGCGACCGACATCGGCTTCGCCGGTTTCGATCCACTCATGGAAATCACCTTCCAGCAGGCCGGGAAAATCATCTGCGCGTGACAACATGTAAAAGCCGCCGACCTCATGCACGATGCCGGCAAACAGCGCGGTCTCACTATCGACATGGGTAAATCGACGCGCGATGACATGCGCCAGCGATGTGACATGCGCAGTGTGTTCCCACAACTGGGCGGCGAGTGCCTGATGTGCTTGGGCGGTCTGCTTGCCGGCCATTTGCCGCGTCACCAGCGCCATCGCAAGGGATCGCACGCTGCGAAAACCCAGCCGCATGACCGCGCTTCGGACATCGGTGATCTCGCGACCGGAACGATTGAACGCAGCAGCGTTGGCCATCGCCACCACGCGCGTCGCAAGCAACGGCTCCACCTGCACCAGTTTCGCTGCCGCTTCGATGTGGCAGTCCGGGTTATCGAGCGCTTGCACCACTTTCATCGCAACCTGCGCGCTGGTCGGAAACGCCAGTTCGCCTTGTGTTGCGTCGGCGGCAATGGATTTGAAAATCTCGTGTTTATCCATTAGTAGATCATCCTGCGGTTATGAGATGCAGCGGTAGAATTGTAAGCTCAGCTTTGCATACATCGGGCTCAGTCCGTCGTCATTCTTGCCTTGCCTCTTTACCTTGCCTCTTTACCTTGCCTCTTCCAACCAACCTTAGCAGCAAAGAGCTCGAGCGCATCGCTCTCAACCTGAATCCGGGCGGCTGGGCAATCGAAGCCAGCCGGCCATTGGCGACGCTGCTCGGCTCCTGCGTTTCGGTCTGCCTGTTCGACCCGAAATTGATGATCGGCGGCATGAACCATTTTCTGCTGCCCAAGGGCAGCAACGTCAACACCAACGATCAGGACGTCATTCTGAATGGCGACTATTCGATGGAAGTGCTGGTCAACGGACTGCTCAACAAGGGCGCGCACAAGAACCGCCTGGTGGCGAAAGCCTTTGGCGGCGGCACCATCGTCAGTTCGATCCGGATGGCAATCGGTGAACGCAACGCGGAGTTCGCTCAGGAATGGCTGGAACGCGAGGGGATTCCGCTGCTCGCCTCCGATTTCAGCGGCCCCTGGTCACGCAAAATCATTTTTGTGCCGAATACCGGCGAAGCCTTCTGCCGCCGCCTGCCGACGACGCAGCCGGATGCTGCGCAAGTCGCCAAGGCGGAATTGGAATACGAAAACTCGCTGGGCATCCCGAAAAAAATCGTCGGCAAGAAGATCGAATTGTTCTGATCGGGTTTGCTTTGGTTTGGTTTGGATCAAGTCAGCAAAGCCAGATTCGACGCTTGCAGGATGGCCAGCACCGCTGGATGCGTGACTTTTCGTTCGACTGAAATGGCAAAGAAGCGCTCGCGCAGATCACGCGTTTCGCCCAGCCGGATGACGCCATACTGGCTTTCCACCTCGTTGCCGGTGGCTACCGCAGCCGGAAACACCCCGGCGCCGGCCTTGCCGAAGGCTTTCTTCAGCGCGCTGTCATCGAATTCCCCGACAATGCGCGGATGCAGGTTTTTTCGCTCCAGCCAGCGCAGCAACGGCGCTCGCAACGCGCTGTCCTCGCCCGGCAGCAGCAACGGCGCAGCATCCAGACAGGCCGGGAAATCGCCGGTCAGGCGCGCCGCCAACGCCGGCGCAGCGAAAAAGGCGACGCTGCATTCGCCGAGTGGATGGCTATAGCCTCTGACATCCATGCCCGGCGGCATTGGCCGGTCGGCCAGCACCATGTCCAGGCGGTGGATCGCCAGTTCACCCAGCAGGTGGTCGAGCCGGTCTTCCCGGCACACCAGACGAACCGGATCAGCCAACGTCAACGCCGGCGCCAGCAGCTGATAGGCGATCGATTTGGGCACCACGTCGGCAATGCCGACACGAAACGGAAAAGTCCGGTCTTCGCGACTGTTGCGCAGGCTCTGTTCGAGTTCGGCGCTGACCTGAAAAATTTCCTCGGCATAAGACAACACCTGCCTACCGGTATCGGTGAGTTCCAGACGGCGGCCGGTGCGGCGAAAGAGTTCAACCCCGAGCCGGTCCTCGAACTGGCCCAACTGGCCGGACAGGGTCTGCGGCGCCAGATGCAGCTTTTCCGCCGCGCGATTCACCGCGCCGGTCTTGGCGACGGTATAGAAGTAATGCAAATGTTTGAAATTCAACATGTCGGCCACTGCGTGAAATCGAGTAACTCGAAATTATCACCTCTTTAATTCGAATTTTTCTTCTTCGCTCGACTTCGTAAAATGCCACCCTGATTAAACTGTAGAAGCCTCGCCATGATGAAACCGTTATTTGCCCTGATCGCACTAGCTTCTCTGTTGCTCGCCGGCTGCTCGGAACCGCCCTATACCAACATCGACAACACGCAGTTGAAAACCCTGCTGCAACAGGGCACGCCGCTGTATGACGTGCGCCGGCCAGACGAATGGCGGCAAACCGGCGTGGTCGAAGGCAGCCGCAAGTTGACTTTCGTTGATGCCAGCGGACGCGAGAATCCGGAGTTCTTGCGCAACTTCGTCGCCGAGGTGGACAAGAATGAACCGGTTATCCTGATCTGCCGCACCGGGAACCGAACCAATGCCTTGGGGTACCAACTGGCTAAGCAGGGCTTCACCAAGATTTACAACGTACGTGACGGCATCACACGCTGGATCGGCGAAAACCACCCTACCGTTCGCTGATCAACCCTTCACATCGTTCACCACATCGTTCACCACATCGTTCACCACATCGTCACCGCAACACACACCATGACCGCTGCCGCCAAACACAACACCCTGGTCGAACTGCTGATCACCCTGATCATTCCATCGCTGATTCTGATGAAACTGAGCGGCCCGGAAAACCTGGGCGCGATCTATGCATTGTTGCTGGCGCTGGCGTTTCCACTCGGCTGGGGCGTGCGTGATTATTTCTTGCAACGCAAACTCAATCTGTTCGCCGGGCTCGGCCTGGTCAGCATCCTGCTCACCGGCGGCATCGGTTTGTTACAACTCGATACCCACTGGCTGGCGGTGAAGGAAGCCGCGATTCCCGGTCTGATCGGTCTGGCGGTGGCTATTTCCGCCTATACCCGACAGCCGCTGGTGCGACTGCTGCTGTTCAGCCCGGCGATCATGAATGTCGAGCGCATCCAGGAAAACCTGGTTCAGCGGAATACCCATGACCAGTTTGAAGGTCGCCTGAAAAGCGCGACCCTGATGATCAGTGGCTCGTTTTTCTTCTCCGCCGTGATGAACTTTCTGCTGGCCACCTGGATTGTCACCAGTCCTTCCGGCACCACCGCGTTCAACGAGGAGCTCGGTCAACTGACGCTGCTCAGCTACCCGATGATCGCACTGCCGTCGATGCTGATCATGTTGGGCGTGCTGTATTTCCTGGTGCGTTCAATCCGCCAACTGGCCGGTTTGCAGTTAACCGAAGCACTCAAGCAATCCTGACTCTGGAGATCGACATGCAAGAACCCGAATCTGAAACTTCATCCGGCTCTGACCCCAACCTGCGCATTCTTGGCTTTCGAATCGCCGTCGCGCTGGTCGGTCTGGTTCTGCTGATCATGTCCTTCATGCTGGGCAGCGTGGCAATGAAGCAATCCGCCACCAACCAGGCGCTCGAAGACAACGCGGCAATCCAGACGCCAGCCGAACCGGCTTCAGTGCAACCCGACCGTTACCCGTGAGGGCTGACAAACACCTGACAAGCACCATTGGCGGCAAACACAATTAGATTTCCCGCCCCTGCCGACACGAGGGAAAATCCAGCTTTTCCACGCTTTGCAAACGATCTCATCGTGCCGTCAAGCCGCCACCTTCTTGCTGTTGTGAAACGTTGATGACCGCAGCCTCGCCTTTCAGCCGCCGGCTGACGCCCTGGCTTGCGTTGAGCGGACTCGCGCTGCTGGCGTTTCTGGTGCTGGCGCCGTTCTTCGCGCCGCTGGCCTGGGCGGGCGTGCTGGCCTATGCCTCCTGGCCGCTGGCCGAGGCGATCCGCGTCCGCTGCCAAGGTCGCGACACGCTTGCCGCCAGCCTGTCCACCGGCATCGCCGGGCTCACCCTGTTCGGCCCCTTGCTCTGGCTGGCCTGGGTGGCGCAGCAGGAATTGGGCGGGGTGTATCACGCCTTGCTGGCATTCGTTGCCGCACCACCCGAGGTGCCGCCATTACTGCTCAATCTGCCCTGGCTGGGCGACTGGTTGACGCAGCAACGCGCCACGCTGCTGGCCGATCCGGAAGGGGTGATCAGCGCGGTCAAGGCCTGGTTCGCTGCACATGCCAGCGACGCAGCGCATCTGGCCGGCGGCATCGGACGGAATCTGGTCAAGCTGGTATTGGTGCTGGTGATCCTGTTCTTCTTCTACCGTGACGGTGCCCGCATCGTGCGTGAACTGCGTCATGTCATGGCCCGATTCATTGGGCTCGGCTCGCATGGCTACCTGGCTGCCGCCGGCGCCACCACCCGCGCCGTGGTGTACGGTATTCTGCTCACCGCGCTGGTACAGGGCACACTCGCCGGCCTCGGCTACTGGATCGCCGGCATGGCGTCACCGGTGACGCTGGGCGTACTCACCGCGCTGTTCGCGCTGATTCCGTTTGGCACGCCACTGGTTTGGGGTGGTGCCGGCGCCTGGTTGATGCTGCAAGGCGAAACCTCCGCCGCGATTGGCGTCTGGATCTGGGGTGCGGCGGTGGTCAGCCAGATCGACAACGTGCTGCGGCCGCTGTTCATCAGCAGCGTCGGCGCAATTCCCTTTCTGCTGGTGCTGTTCGGCGTCCTCGGCGGCCTGCTCGCCTTCGGTCTGGTCGGCCTGTTCATCGGCCCCATCATTCTGGCGGTGGCCTGGGCGGTGTGGCGCGAATGGGCGGCGCATCTGGATGATGCGGCGACCGAGGAAACCCGTTAGGTAACCACTGATTAAATCAGTCACCCCGCCCCGGATTACCTCCTTCCGGGGTGGGGTGACCAAAACAAAATTATTGCCTACTTCTTCAAGCCTTTTTTAATGGAGATTTTCAATGTTGTGGTTTGTTTTAGGACTCGTCGCCCTGGTTGTCGGGGCTGAATTGCTGGTGCGTGGCGCGTCGAAACTGGCGCTTTCATTCGGCATCTCGCCGTTGGTAGTCGGCCTCACCATCGTCGCCTTCGGCACCAGCGCGCCGGAACTCGCGGTATCGGTTCAATCCGCCTGGGCCGGCCAGGTTGATATCGCTTTGGGCAATGTGGTCGGCAGCAATCTGTTCAACATCTTGTTCATCCTCGGCATTTCCGCGCTGATCGTGCCTTTGGTGGTGCATCAGCAGATCATCCGCCAGGAAGTGCCGATCATGATCGGCGCGTCGTTGCTGCTCTGGGCGCTGGCCGCCGACGGCGGCATCAGTCGTTGGGAAGGTTTCTTGCTGGCCGGTCTGATCGTGACCTACACCGTCTTCATCATTCGTCAGAGCCGGCGCGAGACGGCGGCGATCAAGGCCGAATATGACGATGCCTTCGAAGCCACACCGACCGGCTGGGATGCGCATTGGGGCGTCCAGGTCCTGATGCTGCTGGTCGGACTCGGCTTGCTGGTATTGGGTGCCAACTGGCTGGTGGAAGCAGCGGTGGCGTTCGCCAAATACCTCGGCGTCAGCGAACTGATCATCGGCCTGACCATCGTCGCGATCGGCACCTCGCTGCCGGAAGTGGCCACTTCGATCATGGCCGCGATTCGCGGCGAACGTGACATCGCGGTCGGCAACGTGGTCGGCAGCAACATCTTCAACATTCTTTCGGTACTCGGTCTCTCCGCCAGCGTCGCCCCCGGCGACCTGATCGTGGCGCCGGCCATGCTGGCGTTCGACCTGCCGGTGATGGTGGCGGTGGCGCTGATCTGCCTGCCGGTGTTCTTCAACGGCGCGCTGATTACGCGCGGCGAAGGCGTCTTGTTCCTCGCCCTGTATGTCGCGTACACCATGTATCTGATCCTGCAATCCACCGGCCATGCCGCGTTGAACGCTTACAGCACGACAATGAGCCTGGTGCTGCCGCTGGTCGCCGTGATGTTGCTGGTGCTGGCCTGGCGGCATTGGCGAAATAGCCGGACAGACAATGGTGCATGATGATCGCGGCCGATCTGGTCGTGGTCGCGCATCTGCTATTCGTCGTTTTTGTCGTCGCCGGCGGGCTGTTGCTGTTGCGTTGGCCGGGCTTGATCTGGCTGCATCTGCCAGCGGTCGCCTGGGGCGTTTATATCGAGTTCAGCGGCGGCATCTGTCCGCTGACGCCGCTGGAAAACCAGTTGCGTCTGGAAGCCGGCCAGGATGCTTACAGCGGCGGCTTTGTCGAACACTACCTGTTGCCGATTCTGTATCCGGAAAACCTGACCCTGGGCGTGCAACAAGTCCTCGGCACGCTGGTGATTCTGGTCAATCTGACGATCTACGCCTGGGTCTTCCGGGTTCTTCGGCAGCGTCGGCACAGGTGAAACAGCGCCACGATTACGGCTTGTAGCGCGTCACCTTGCGCGCCTGCATGCGGTAGCTGGAACGCCCCATGTCGGTATCGGCCAGCCCGATTTCGATGACGCCTTCCACCCACACCGCTTCCATCGCCTGCATGCCTTTCGCCGGCGGGTTGGCGATGACGTGGATGATCTGGTTGGCCGGCGGCGGTGGCGTGTGGATGCAAGCGCCGAAATAAGGCACCAGCAGAAATTCCTTCAGGTTCTTGTCACCCCATTCCAGCGGCACCAGAAAGCCGGCGATGCGAATCGGCTTGCGATTCATCGAGTCATTCGCCGGCGCCGCGTCCCAAGCCAGTTTGAGTTTGGCCAGCGCTTCGTCGGCGCGCGGATCGCCATCCTTCAGTTTCGCGATGTCGACACCCTTCAACGCCGCCAGCGGATCCCAATCCTTCGGCAACAGGTCATCCCAACTCGTCGTCTGGAACGTGGATTTCGCCGCTTTGGCGGGCAGGCGATCGCCCAGCTTGTAGTCGACGGCGAAGCCGGTCGGCGCGAACAGCAGCGGCGTTGCGGCCAAAAGCAGGGTCGCCAGCATGGCGCGGGGTCGGAACACGTGCATTACCTCAAGAAAAATGTTTGCGATGGAGGCTGCTTGAAGCCAGGAAGTTCGCCGATTATCGGCGCAACATCAGACTGATGCTGAAGCTGATCGCCAATACCGCGACCAGCACCGGACCAAACGGTTGGTCCAGCCAGAGCGCGACGGCGAACGCCAGCAGATAGCTCACCACACCGATGCCGGCGCTGAGCCAATTGCCACGCCGCCAGTTTGGCGCACGGCGGAACGCGATCCAGGCCGGCAGGAAGACCAGCGCGAAGGTGGCCATCAAACCCAGCGTCGCGGTGCCGACGGCGATCGCCAGCGCCACCAGCAGATCAAAGCCGAAATGCCAGCGCCAGGCCGGCAGCCGATTGGCGATTTCATGTTGCGGGAACAGATGCGCGCGAATCAGCCGCGGCGTCAGCCAGGGCAAGGCGGCCAGCCCAAGCGCACCGACCAGGACGGCGGCGATCAGTTCGCGGCTGCCGGCGAAGTAGAGTTGGCCGTCCACCACTGCATGCGCCAGCGCATCGCCCAGCGCGGTATTGGCGGCGATCAGCAAGGTCAGCGTCCAGCCCAGCAATATCATCACCGCGTAAACGCTGTTGCCGCCTCCAGCGCGCGATTTGATCGCCGCGCCCAACAGTGCGCCCAGCGGTGCGCCCTGTATCACCGGCAAGCCGACCGCCATGCCAGCAAGGCCACTGGCGCCGGCCAGATGCGCCAGGCCGAGCGTCGCCAACCATTCCTCGCGCAAACGCAGCAGGGTGCCGAGCAGCGGCAGCAGCATCACCAGCGGCAGCCCGGTGAGGAAGGGGATCAGGAACAGGGTGTCCAAAGGGGGATCAAGGGTCAAGGTTCGGCGCCTCGCGACACGACATAAATGATGCGGGTGCAGACCTGTTGCAGGAAATCGGCGTCATGGCTGACCACGATGGTGGCGCGGCTTTCGCGTTCGGCGGCGATTTCTTCCGCCGCCAAATCGGTGTGTTCGCGGTCCAGATTGTTGGTGGGTTCATCCAGCAGCACCAGGTCGGCGTCGCCGCCGAGACAGGTCCACAGGCAGAGCAATTGATATTCGCCGCCGGAAAGACGGTCGATGCGCGTATTCAGCTTGGCGGCCAGACGCGGCGGCGGTTGCACGCTTTCCGCCGCCATGCAGCGCAGCAGATCATGCCCCGATAATGGCGCTTCCGCCGGCCGCAACGGGCGCTGCGGCAGGTGGCGCAAACGTAAATCGGGTGCCCGTTCCAGGTTGCCGGCATGAATCCGCGCGCCACCGGCCAGAGCATTCAGCAACGTCGATTTGCCGACGCCATTCGGCCCGTGCAAGCCGACCACCTCGCCGCGATGCAGCCTTAAGCTGCACGGCGCGGTGAGCGGCTGCTCGTAGCCGGCGACCAGATGATCCAGCGTCAGCAGGGGCGACACTGTCATCCCTTGGCAGCGACCAAAGCGGCGACCCAGGTATCGATCAACTGAAAGTAAGCCGCCGCATCGGCGTCTTTGGCCGGCTCCAGCGGCACCACAGCCGTCTTCCAACCGAGTCTGGATGCCAGCAGTTGCGGCCCCTGCGCCGGTTGATAGGCGTGATGCAGGATGACGCCACGCTGACCCTTCAACTTGGCGGTCAGGTTGTTCAGATGGCTGGCGCTGGGCGGCACGCCCGGCACCGGTTCGACATAACCAAGTATCGGCAAGCCAAGCAGCGCGAACAGATAGTTGCCGTCCTTGTGGAACAACACACCGCCCGGACTGCCGGCCGCCTGCGCCTGCCAACCCGGCACCCGTTGCTCAGCGGCCGCAGCGAAGCGCTGCGCACCGGCGCGGAAGGTGGCAGCCTGCGCCGGTTCCAGCTTGGCCATGCGCTCGGCCAATGCGCGTGCAATGGCCGCCATCCGAACCGGGTCGAGATTGACATGCGGATTGCCGGTCGGATGCACGTCGCCATGCGCTCGGTCGGCGGCCTGGCCTGAGTCCAGCAATGACACTTGCGCCGCCGCCTCGAAGTAGCCGTCACGCCCCGGCAGCAAGCGCGGGTTGGCCGCACCGTTGATCGCCGCCGGCAGCCAGCCCATTTCCAGCTCCGCCCCAACCGCGACCACCAGATCGGCGTCGCGCAGCGCCCGCATCATCGAGGGCTTGGCCTGCAACATGTGCGGATCGCGGTCCGGCGCGGCCAGCACCGTGACCTGCATCGCCGCGCCGCCGACTTCCCGCGCCAGCATGCCCATGCTGGCGGTGGTGGCCACCACGTTTAAGGCCGAAGCGGCCCAGGCGGCCTGGGCCGCCAGGCTGAACACCACTGCAATCAGAATACGCATGGCGGCCTCGCTCAGAACTTGTGCGCGCCGTGCGCGCCCAGGCTGTGTTGATATTGCAGGAAGAACTGGTTGACGCGATTCTTGTCGCCATCCTCATACAAATTGGCGCTGGAAGCCTGCAAGCGCAGCAGCGAGAACTCCGTCAACCTACGCGTCACCGCCAGCGTCCAGCGATCCGATGCTTCATAACCGACATCGGCCGCGCCCTGGCGCTCGACCTTGTTGGTCATGCCGGTAATGTCGTAACGCAGGCCGGCCTGCCAGTTGGGGGCAAAACCATAGACCGCGTGCAGATAGGCGCCATCCTGCGTGAACTTGCGACCGAGGCCGATAGCCGCTGGATTATCTTGGTGAAACGCCACCGCCAGATCCTTGCGCTGCCATAGATACTCCGCAGCCAGCGTCAGATCGCCCTCACCGTAAGCGCCGGGGGCGTCAAATTTGTACACCGCTTCCAGGCCCCACAGCGTGGCATCGCCCTCCAAACCGTTGACCTTGGCGGCCGGGTTTTCATCACGATGATCGTGCACTTCCTGATGCTGGCGACCGCGTGCCGCCCAGGCGCCGAGCTGCAACGCATGATCGTCACCGAGATCCGGGGAGAACTTGGCGAATGCGGTAATCAATCGCGGGCCGGCATATTTGGGCTTCAACCCACCTTCGCCAGGCAAAACATCGTCAGGAATTACCTCGCCAGCGGAGGCAAACACCTGCTCATTGCCCTGCAGCAATTCAACGCCCAGCAAGGTGTACAGGCTGCCGGTTTTCGGCGTCCAGCCGAGTTGCACGCCGGTGTCCTTCAATCCGTGGTCGCCGAGCAGCGTGCGATAGGCCAGATTCTGGTCGACGAAATCCCAGGTATGCGGGTGCTGACTGTTGAGATAGCCAACACCGGACAGGAAACGTCCGCCGCGCAGTTTCAGGCCAGCAGGCAAGGCGCGGGTATCGAAATACGCCTCTTCGATCTCGACCCCACCACCCGAATCGACCGCCAGATTCAACGTCGCGTCGAAATAAGGACTGACCGTGGCGGAAAAGATGATCTCGGTTTCACGCAGGTTGAAGCCGCGCTCCAATTCGCCATGGCCATGTCCTTCATGGTCATGGCTGTGATTGATGCCATCGATATGCTCCATCGCCTCGATACCGCCGCCCTTCTTGTTGTCGTTGTAATAAACGCCGTCGAAGATCACCGAAATCTGTGGGTTGAAGCTGGAACCGGAGCCGACGGCGCCGAGTTTGTCGGTCCGGCTGGTCGGTTCGGCGGCGGGCACCATGCGGCTTTCCATTTGCTTCATCCGCATCTCGTAATCGGCCTGAAGGGTTTTCAGTTTCTGGTCGAATTCCGCGCGCAAGGCGGCGACTTCGGCATCGGAGGCCGCGAAGGCGGACAGGGGAAATGCGCACGCCAGAGCGGCGGCGAGAAGATTACGTTCGAACATGATGAATCCTTGCTGATCAAGTAAGGTGCGCCGTGCGCACCGGGGCATTGAGCGTGGTGCGCATGGCGCACCCTACCCGGTGAGACTTGGGAATATCAGCAAGTCAGAGGCGGCCCGCGGCTCTGGTAAGTCGCCCGAAAAGCGGCTGGAGAGGCCAGCGGAATCGGGGCATTGAAGACCGGCGCATGCATCGGCGCCAGCCAGGCCGGCAAGCTGCCGACGATGCCGGTGCCGAGCGAGTTGTAGGCCAGGCACAGCTCGCACACCGGCACATCTTCTTGCGCGGGTTCGAGGCTGTGTTCGACACCATGGGCCAGCGCGCCGAACTGGATGAACAGCACCAGTGCGGCGAGAAGGTTGAGCAATGCGCGACGTGCCATCCGGCTACACCCTCGGCGTCAGTCCGTCGGCCAGCGACAGCCGATAAGCGCGATAACCTGGCAGCATGCTGGCCAGCGTGCCGACCATGATTACCAAACCCAGCAGACGCAGTTCTTCGACACTCGGCAACGACAGCTTGAGCAGCAGGCCGTATTGCGCTTCCAGCCAGGGGC
>JBBQQT010000066.1:0-17595 GCA_038215555.1 Burkholderiales bacterium
CAGCCGCAGCAATCAAACATCCGGTGGCAGCGCTTGGCCGCCCCCAGCATCGACGATACCGGATAGTATTCTCCGGTCCCATTTCACCGCAGCGCGTGGAGCCGCATCAATGTCCGATAAACATCCCATCATTGCTGTCACCGGCATGGCTGGCGCCGGCCTCTCGACCGTCCGTCACGCATTCAAGGATCTCTTCAGTCGCCAGGACGTCAAGCCCGAAATCGTGCATGGCGATGGCTTCCGCCGCTACACCGATCGCCAATTCGCTGCTTTGCTGGATGAAGCCCGCGTCAGCAATCGCCGCATTTCCTGGTTCGGCCCGGAATGCAATCATTTCCCGGAACTGGAACAGTTTTTCCAGACCTACGCCGAGACTGGCAGCGGCGTTGTGCGCGAATACGCCCACAACGACATACGTGCTGCGGCCCTGGGCGTCAAAGCCGGCGAATTCACTGCCTGGAAACCGTTGCAAAGCGGCTCCGACCTGCTCTTCTACGAAGGCCAGCACGGCGGCATGGTCGCCAATACCTGGACTCGGCGGCAGGTGGATTCGCGCCACTTCCCGCCCGAAATTGATCGCCGCACCGGAAAAACCGGCATCGATGTCGCCCAGCATGTCGATCTGCTGATCGGCGTCGTCCCCGCAATCAACCTGGAATGGATCCAGAAAATCCACCGTGATTGCGCCAAGGGCATCTGTTCGACCGACGCCTCGCTGGAAACTATCCTGCGTCGAATGGACGATTACATTCACTACATCGTGCCGCAGTTCGGCCTGACCGATATCAATATCCAGCGCATGCCGCTGGTCGATACTTCCAACCCGTTCATTGCCCGCGACGTCCCGACGCCGGATGAATCGATCCTGGTGATTCACTTCCGCGATCGTAAACGGCACGACTTCCCTGCCCTGCTGCATCGCATTCCCGGTTCCCGCATGACACGCCCCACCACGATGCTGGTGCCGGGTGGTGAATTACGTCTGGCGCTATCGGTAATCTGCGGACCGCTGGTGGAAGAGATGATGGAGAAACAACGGGTTGCACTGACTGATTAACTTTCATGACATGAGTCGTCACCCCAAAATCATGAAACCGTTCGCCCTGAGCAAAGCTCAGAGCGAACGGGACTGTGTTTTTCACGTTAACTAAAAAGCGGAATTTCGCCAATAGCGTTTCTCTGTTTCCCGCGCCCGTTCGAGTTCGATAGCATCGCCTTGCAGGCGTAGCGTCACAGCGCCATCGCGATCGGTTCGGGCCAGCGTCACGCCGGACAATGCCCGGTAGCGGGCCAGCACTTCCGGGTGCGGATGCCCATAGCGATTGCGCTGACCGACCGGAATCACCACCCAGGTCGGCCGTAACACGGCAAGGAATTCCGGAGTCGACGAAGATCGACTGCCATGGTGCGGCGACACCAGCACATCCGCCGCTTGCAACTGCTTCCGCTCAATCAGGTTCATCTCGCCCAATCGATCGATATCTCCCGGCAGTAACGCGCTGAAGCGGTCGGTTTCGATTCGAAGCACGCAACTTCGATTGTTGTCGCTCTGGCCAGACTGGCGATATTGATGCGCCGGTGGATGCAACACTTCAAAGCGCACGCCATCCCAAGTCCAGTTCTGCCCGGCGCGGCATGCCAGCGCATCCGGACGCAAGCCGCGCACGCTTTGGCCATTCGCACCCAGCGAAGGCAACGGCATGCCGGCCAGCGAAGTCAGCAGCCAGGTTGGCTGATGGCTTTGCAACAGCGACATCGAACCACCAGTGTGATCGAGATCGTCATGCGACAGCACCAGGCCATCCAGCCGATCAATACCCAGATGCCACAACGAGGGCGCAACCACTCGCGCCCCAGCATCCTCGCCCGAGACGTAGCGCGGCCCGCTATCAAACAACATGGCATGACGCGCCGTCCTCACCAGCACGGCCTCGCCCTGACCAACATCCAGCACGGTCAGCCAGACAGAGCCTTCGCCTGGCGCCGGCAAGCGCGGAAAAAACAATGGCAGGAATAGCATGCTACCGAGCCATCGGCCGGGGATGCCGCGCGGCAACAGCAATAATCCAGCGCCGGCCAGCGCCAGCAACAACGCGAACAGTGACGGCGTCGCCGCATGCAACAGCGGTTGCGGCAAGCTCACCAAAGCCTGCAGCAGCCACATGACCGCGCCCACCACGGCATGCGAAGCCGTCGCCGCGAACGTGATCGGCGTCAACGCCGCCAGCAACGACAACGGCACTGCGAGCAGACTGATCAGCGGAATCGCCACTAGATTGGCCAGCGGAGAAACCAGCGAAACCTCCTGGAACAGACTCAGCAACAGCGGCGTCAGCGCCAGCGTGATCGCCCATTGCGTTTTGCCCCAAGCCAGCCAGAGCGGAAGCCGCCGCAAACGCCCGGCGCCAACCAGAAGCAAAGCCGCCACCGCACCGAAAGACAACCAGAATCCCGGCGCATGCGCCGCCCACGGGTCAAGCAACACCACCACAGCCAACGCAACCGCCAATAAACGCGATGGCGTCGGCATGCGGTCGATCAGCGCCACCACCGCCGCGCCGGCCAGCATCAGCAACGTGCGCTGCGCCGGAATACCGAAACCGGACAGCGCGGTATATGCCGCGGCCGCGAAAAATCCGAGCAAAGTACCAGCGGTGCGGGCTGGCATACGCAGATTCAGCCCCGGCACATGACGCCAAACCAAGCCGACGAAGATGAAAACCAGGGCTGAAAACAGCGTGATGTGCAATCCGGAGACAGAAAACAGGTGCGACGTGCCGGTTTGCCTAAACAAAGTCCATTGCGCTGCGGGAATCGCATCCTGGTCGCCCACCGCCAGTGCCACGACGACACCGGCATAGGGTCGATCGCCCAAAGCAGTGCGCAAATGCGCCCTGACCGCATCGCGACTTCGATCCAGCCAGGCACGCGCAGTGCCGCCGCAGCCGGTAGCGGGCCGAGGTTGCGCCAGCACATTCCCGGTTGCGCGGATGCCGCGTTCCAGCAGCCACGCCTCGTAATCGAAGCCACCCGGATTCACGCTGCCATGCGGTCGGTACAGGCGGCCGCTGAGATCAATGCAATCCCCGCCGGTCAGAATCGGCGCAGGCTCGCCCGGCCTGACAAACCAGCCAAGTTGAATGCGTCTCGGCAGAACCGCGCCAGGCGTGTCGGAACGGGTCAGGTCAAGCACGAAGCGCAGCCCGTTTCTGGTCGTTTCAGGCAGCCCGATCACCCGCCCGGTGAGCACAACATCGCGGCCTTCCCAATGCACCGGCAAGGACTCGGCAAGTCGCATATCGGCGCGCCAGGCCGCGTAGAAAAAGCCGCACCCAACGGCCAACAGCAGCGTCAGCGTGATTTGCAAATAACGCAATACCGAACGAAAAACTGGACGAACACCCGGTCTCATCCAGCCGGAAACCGATGACATAAAATGCCAGGCGACCAGGATCAGCCCAAGCAGAGGCAACACAGCGGCCCAAGCCATTGGCGGCAACACCGGTCGGGTCTGCAACCAGGCTGCGCCGAGGGCAAAAGCGATGATCATGCCGCGCAATCGAATCAACTAAACTGTCTCCCATGCCAAGAAAACACTTCAGAAAATTTCTTCCCAACCATGAATCCGTGCGCGGGAACAAACATCTGCGACTTTTTCAACCGCTTCTGAAACACCCCAATTTGTGGCATCTGAACCGCCATTCTGTCGCCGGCGGCGTTGCTGCAGGCTTGTTTGCCGGCTTGATTCCCGGACCGTTGCAGATGTTCACCGCAGCCATTCTGGCGATTATTTTTCGGGTCAACCTGCCGGTCGCGGCGGTCACCACCTTGTACACCAATCCGATTACCTGGGGCCCACTGATCCTGACCGCCTATGCCATTGGCAGTTGGGTCACCGGCGGCAATGGCGTACCAGCGACCAGAATGGAATTCGATTGGGCATGGCAGAACTGGATGGCGTTTCTGCCCGCCTTCTGGACCTGGCTATTGAGCCTGGGCACAACCTTTCTGATCGGCAATCTGATACTCGCATCCGGGCTGGCGGTGGTCGGCTACTTCAGCGTTCAACTCGCCTGGCGGCTTTACATCCTGGCCTATCTGCGCCGGCGACGAGCTCGCATCCAAGCCGACCCCGCCGCCGAATAACGGATTTCTCCCGTCCCTCAGTCACTTACCTCAGTCACGCTCACTCGGCACCGACACCGGATAGCCATTGGTCAGGCCGGTCAGGAATACCTCGATATCGGTATAAGCCTGACTGCCCGGTTTAAGCGGCTGGGTTCGCGTAGCAAGATTGCATTCGACAAACCGCAAATGCAGCGGCTGCAACTGGTAGCGCGTGCGATAGACCGGGTAATGCGCCACATCACCATACGGCGAGGTCACCACCGTGCCGCGCAGATGCAGGCCGATCTGATAAGTATGACAAGAAGAACACGCCAGGTTGAGCCGCCCCGCCCGCGCATGGAACACCTTGCGACCGCGTTCGTAGGCTGATTTCAACGGACCGCCTGAAGTCACATTGATTTTGATCGGCATGCCGGCGCTCTGGCTGGCGACAAAGAGCGAAACCGCGCTGTTGTCATAACTGCCGTTCTGCAACTCACGGCCTTCTTTAGCCGCGCAATGCTCGATCACCTCCTCCAGCCCGGCAACATGCTTGAGGTCTTTACGATACATCGGAAACTGCGTACGCAGCCCCTTCAGATTGCCTTTCCTTGCACCCAGGCAGGTTGCGAACTTGCCCATTCGACCCGCTTTTCGGTTTAGTTCACTAAAGACTTCTTCACCCCGATCGGCGGCAAAATGGCCGCCATGCACCGAAGCATTGAACGGCGGATCCATGAATTTCCAGTTCAGCTTCCAGTTTTCATCCGGATTGCCGGCCATCCGCCAATCCAGATTTGCGGGGTCTTTCCAGTTTTTGTAGGAGCCGGAAAGCGACATATCGCCTTTGACATGCGGCAGATAGTCTTCCATCGGATCGAATTCACGATACGGTGCAGGCGCCGAGGTGGCAGATTGAGCAGTGACTGCGAGCAACAGCAGCAAGGCGAGTTTCATCTTCATCTCCTCAATCCAGGCTTTGCAGATAAGCCACCAGATCGCGAATTTCCTGCTCGTTCAAAATACCGAACGTGCCGTAAGGCGGCATGACGCTGATCGGGTTGAACACGCGTGAATCGAATATCTGCTGAAACACCAGCTCATTCGGATAATGGTGTTTCTTGAAGTTCAACAACAATGCGCCGACCGTGCCGGCCCATTGCTCGCCGGGCAGTTGATGGCAAACGATGCAGTACCCCTTGTCGCGCGCCATGGCCAACTCACGTCCGCGTGCGGGATCACCCTGCAAAGGTTTAACCAATTTCACCTGCCTGGGCCTCGCGGCAGAACGCTTGTCTTCATGGCTCAGGCTGAGCCATGGTGTGAGATCGCGCGAGAAGGGAACCCATTCCAGCTTGCCGCTATTCACCACGACCTTCGGCTCCAGGGTCATATTCACCAGCGTCGGGTCAACCGCGAAATCGGTCGGAAAACCGCTGCTGAGCGCCAGCGGCGACAGCCAGGCAGTCGAGACAACCGCGAACGAACAGAAGAATCTCGTACAGATGCGCATCCTGCCCTCCTCCTTCAAACCACTTTATTGATGAATGATGCTACAGATTACTCCTAACCTTGCGCCAAACTCCGCTCCGAACTTCGACCCGAACTTCCCGCTGCCCCTCCCTCCAATCCGCCCTCGCCCAACCTGAGCACGCGATGCATGCGAGCGGCCAGTTCAGGGTCGTGGGTCACAATCAAGAACGCCGTGGCGTGGCGCTGCGACAGGTCCATCAGCAAGTTCTGAATATGCGCCGCATTATGGCGATCAAGGTTGCCAGTAGGCTCGTCCATCAACACGCAGGCCGGCTGCGTCACCAGCGCGCGGGCAATCGCAACCCGCTGCCGCTCGCCACCGGAAAGTTCGCCCGGGCGATGCCGCAAGCGATGTCCCATGCCCACTTCTTCCAACCAGACCGCCGCCGTCGCCAATGCCGCAGCCTTGTCCTGACGCCGTATCAACAAAGGCATGGCGACGTTTTCCTGGGCATTGAATTCGGGCAGCAGATGGTGAAATTGATAAACAAAGCCCAAAGCACGGTTACGCAATCTACCGCGCGCCAAATCGGAAAGCGTCCAGATTGATTCGCCTGCAACGCTGACCTCGCCCGCATCGGGCTGATCGAGACCACCCAGCACATGCAACAAAGTGCTTTTTCCGGTGCCGGATGCCCCCATCACGGCGACCTGCTCACCCGCGAAAATCGCCAAATCAATGTCCTGCAGCACCGGCACTTCGGTCTTGCCTTGCCAATAACTCTTGCGCACGCCGACGCAAGACAGCACCGGCACCCGCGCGTCCATGGCATCACTCATAGCGCAGCGCCTCCGCCGGCTGAATGCGCGCCGCGCGCCAGCTTGGATACAACGTCGCCAGGAACGCCAGCACCAGCGCGACACCGCCGACCACCCAGACATCCGGCCAATTCAGTTTCGACGGCAGTTCAGAGATGTAATACACATCGGCCGGGAACAGATCCATCCCGACCGCCTTTTCGATCATCGGAACCACGGTTTCCACGTTGAGTGCCAGCAACACGCCGGCAAGCAGCCCGAATAACGTGCCGATCACGCCGATCAGGCTGCCCTGCACGATGAAGATCGCCATGATGCTGCCCGGGCTCGCACCCAGCGTGCGCAGGATGGCGATATCGGCCTGTTTGTCAGTCACCGCCATGACCAGCGTCGAGACAATATTGAACGCCGCCACCGCGACAATCAGCGTCAGGATGATGAACATCATGCGTTTTTCGATCTGCACCGCCTGGAAAAAGCTGGTGTGGCTCATGGTCCAGTCAGACAGATAAAAGTCCCCTTGCAGCACCTTGGCCAGTTCACGCAACACCCAGGGCGCGCGGTCCATATCGTCGAGTTTCACGCGCAGGCCGGAAACCGCATCGCCCAGGCGATACAGTTTTTGCGCATCCTGAAGGTGAATCAGGGCAAGACCGGAGTCGTACTCGAACATGCCCATCTGGAAAATACCGACCACATTGAATTGCTTGATGCGCGGCATCATGCCGGCCGGGGTGACAATGCCCTGCGGCGCGATCACCGCCACTTTGTCGCCGGGAAATACACCCAGCGAACGCGACAGATCGCTGCCCAGCACAATATTGAACTCCCCCGGCTTCAGGTTATCCAGCGAACCGCTGCGCATATGGTTGGCGAATTCGGCCACTTTGACCTCTTCGCTCGGCAGCAGACCGCGAACCACCGCACCCTTCGTCTCGCCGCCTTGAACCAGCAATGCCTGGCCCATGACAAACGGTGCCATGCCACGCACTTCGGGATGTTTTTGCACCTGGCTGGCCAACTCAGGCCAATCGAGAAGTTTGCCGCCGCTACCGCTGATTTCCATATGCGAAGCGACGCCCAGAATGCGACCGCGCAACTCATCCTGGAACCCGTTCATGACAGAAAGAACCACGATCAAAGCCATCACCCCAAGGGCGATACCCGCCATCGAAGTCATGGAAATGAAAGAAATGAAGTGATTTCGGCGTTTGGCGCGGGTGTAGCGCAGGCCGATGAGAAGTTCGTAGGGCAGCATGGGGCCGCAAGTTTGCCACAGACTGTGGCAACCGACCCCGCTGCTTAGGGGCCAGACAGTGGATCAATCAAAACGCAGCGCGCCCAACTTGTTCTGTGCCCCGAAACAATCACAGGCGCTGGCACGATCTTCGATCATCGCAAAATGCTCCGCCAGATACGCTTCACGCTCAGACCTCTGCGGCAATCGGGCAAGCAAATCATGGTGTTGACGGCATTCGGCTGCAGTCAAAGTGGCATGACAGGGATACCCGCCGACCCGAGATTCACTCACCCAACAAATGTGCCGCCACTTGCCGCCGATGCGCCGCGCGTCGATGTTCAAACAAGTAAATGCCCTGCCAGGTCCCCAGCAGCATTCGCCCGGCCTGAAACGGAATCGAAAGCTGGGTTTGGGTCAACACGGCCCGAACATGAGCCGGCATGTCGTCCGGACCTTCCAGCGTGTGACGGTAAATCGGGTCGTTCTCCGGCACCAGACGGGCAAGAAAACGTTGCAGATCCGCTTGCACATCCGGATCAGCGTTTTCCTGAACGACCAGACTGGCCGAGGTATGCCGCACAAAAAGCGTCAACAAGCCGTCGCGCAGTCCACTTGCAGCCAGCCAGCGCGCCACCTCGGCGGTGAAGTCATAGAGGCCTTGGCCGTGGCAAGGTATTTCGAAAATATGGTGCAGTTGTCGCATGCAGGCATTTTATCGCGAGGGATAATCATCCCCCATGAAAAGCCTGCATTTGCTCCTCGCCCTTCCCGCCCGCCCGGACCAGATCATTCAATGCGCCCGCCACGCTGCCCCCAGCCTGATCAAGCTTCTGCAACGCGGCCAGATTGCCGCACATGAACCGAGCCTGGCCGGAACGCTATGCCAGGCTTGCAGCATCAAACAACACCAGGACTGGCCGCTGGCACCGATCTGCGCCGCCGCCGATGGCATCCATTCTGCGGCTGGCTCTGCTGTTGGCTCCCCTCCCGGCTATTGGCTGCGGCTAGACCCAGTGCACCTCGAAGTGGTGATGGGCGGCTTGATCCTGCGACCTCCCGCCAGCCTGCAACTCTGCCTGGAGGAAGCACGCCGACTGATCGACGACATCAATCTGCACTGGCAGCCGGAAGGCATGAAAATCCAGGCAACCTACCCGACGCGCTGGTATCTGTGCCTACCCGACAGACCCAATCTGCACACCACGCCAGTCGATCAGATGGGCGGTGAATATCTCACGCCCCAGTTGCCTCGCGGCACCGACGCCCGCCAGTTGATGCAGCGAATCAATGAGGTGCAGATGCTGCTGCATTCGCACCCGGTCAATATTGCGCGCGAGAACGAAGGACGGTCGACGGTGAACGGTCTTTGGCCTTGGGGTGGTGGTTTCCTGCCCAAGCTCAGCCCCAAATTCGACCTGTTCGCAGCGGACATTTTTGACATCCAGGCACTAGCGCACCAGGCTGGCCGGCCCTTTATTCCGACCCCGAAAACATTACCCGAGCTTCCTGCCAGCCAGCATGCCCTGGTCGCGCTGACCCAACCGGAAGCGGATTGGGACGGTGACCTCGTTGCCCGGCTGACGCAACTCGATGAAAACTGGTTTCAACCGCTGTTGCGGCAAATGACCTGGGGACGAATCGGGCAGGTGCGACTCGACCTGGTTGGACACCAGGCAGTGACGCTGAGCCCCGCGATGGCCTGGCGCTTCTGGCGTTAAAACGCTGCAGCGGATGCCTTTGCGGCGGGGTTAGGCCTTGTAGGATGGGCCAAGCGCAGCGGGCCCATCACGCGCAACGACAACTCTGTGATTTGGGGTGACAACTCACGTCATGAAAATTAATGTGGCACGGTCACCTGAACCATCCTGGCGGCGATGATGCCCTTGCGTTTGAGCAGGCCGCGGGCTGAACGGTGGGTTTCGTAATAACGTGGATTCGGAATCATCGCTGCCAGCAATGCAGCCTGATCGCGTCCTATGCCCGCCGCAGAAGTCTTGAAATAACGCCGGCTGGCGGCTTCGGCGCCATAAATGCCGTTGCCCCATTCGATGACATTCAGATACACCTCAAGAATCCGGCGCTTGCTCCATAGCGACTCGATCATCACCGTGATGACCGCTTCCTGCACCTTGCGCAACGGGTTGCGCGAGGCGGAAAGGAACAGATTCTTGGCGAGTTGCTGGCTGATGGTTGAACCGCCGGCGGCGATGCGGCCTTTTTTCAGATTCTTTTCCAGCGCCATTTCCATGGCTTCCCAATCGAACCCTTCGTGCGCCAGAAAGCGACTGTCTTCCGCCGCAATAACCGCGCGTTTCAACTGGATCGAGATGCGGTTGTAATCCACCCAGCGATAGCGCAATTCTGCATCCGGCTTCTTTTCCTGCAAGCGCGCCATGCCGGTTTCCATAAACGCGGTTGAAGACGGGTCATATACCTTCCACCACAACACATGCGCCAGAAACCAGAACTGCAGCAGCAACACGATCGCTGCCAGCACCAGCGCGCCACGCCAGACCATGCGCCACATCAAACGCCCCTCAAAAGCTGTATCACCGGCGCCGTCTCCGGTCGCACACCGCGCCACAGCAAAAACGCTTCCGCCGCTTGTTCGACCAGCATGCCGAGCCCGTCGGCAGTGCGCACACCGCGCTCGCGGGCAAAGGAGAGAAACGGCGTGTCCTTGCCGTACATCATGTCGTAGGCCAACGCATCGGGCGCAAAGATCGCCTCCGGCAACGGCGGCAGATCACCAGCCAGACTGGCTGCGGTCGCATTGATCACCAGATCGAACTGACCGGACAAATCAGCATAGCCACCCGCCGAAAGACTCTTGCCCGCGCCCATCACCTGCGCCAGTCCAACCGCCTTCGACGCGGTGCGATTGGCGATGAACACACCATCCGGCTGCCGTTCCAGCAACGGCAAAATCACTCCGCGCGCCGCGCCGCCCGCGCCCATCAGCAAGATACGTTTACCGGCCAGATCAAGGCCCAGATTGGCGGTCAGATCCTGCACCAAACCAGCGCCATCCGTGTTGTCACCATATAAATCATCTGACTCGAACCTGAAGGTATTCACCGCGCCGGCAGCCTGCGCACGCGGGCTGAGTCGGGTCGCCAACGCGTAAGCCTGCTCCTTGAACGGCACCGTGACATTGGCGCCGCAACCACCTTGCCGGCGAAACACAGCGACCGCCTCGACAAAGCCATCCAGCGGCGCCGGCAAGGCTGAATACACGATGTCCTGCCCGGTTTGGCGGGCGAACGCGGCATGAATCAGAGGGGATTTTGAATGCGCAATCGGGTTGCCGAATACGGCGTATGCATCAGTCATGGCAAGGTTGGAAAAAATCAGAGCAGCGGATTGTAGAAGCCCGAATTGTGAAAAACAGAAAAGCTTTGCAGCAAACCGACGCAGTTCCCCGACTCAGATAACTAACTCGGCACACAAGCTTTGCACCAAATTGGCACATTTCGCACCGATACAGTGCATTTCTTTTTTAATTCCCGTCATAACGCCTTATGGCACAATGCTTTATCCGATTTCGGGGCGTGGCATGAAACATGCTTTACCGCCTCTTGTGGATATCCACTTGTGCAATCCAGTTTAATCAAGGAGCTTGAAATGGCGGTCGCCGATGTAATGAAGATGATCCAGGAAAACGACATCAAATTTGTCGATTTCCGTTTTACCGATACCCGCGGCAAGGAACAGCACGTCACCGTGCCCGTCTCCAAATATGGCTTTACGGAAGACAAATTTACCGAAGGACATGCCTTCGACGGCTCCTCCATCGCCGGCTGGAAGGGCATTCAGGCTTCCGACATGCAGTTGATGCCTGACCCGGACACCGCCAACCTCGACCCGTTCATGGACGAGCCGACGCTGATCCTGACCTGTGACGTGGTTGAACCCGACACCGGCAAAGGCTACGACCGCGACCCGCGTTCCATCGCCAAGCGCGGCGAAGCCTATCTGAAGTCCACCGGCCTGGGCGACACCGCCTACTTCGGTCCGGAACCCGAATTCTTCATTTTTGACTCCGTCACCTGGCATTCAGACATGTCCGGCACTCACGTCGCGCTCGAGTCTGAAGAAGCGGCCTGGTCCTCCGGCAAGAAATACGAAGGCGGCAACATGGGTCACCGTCCCGGCGTCAAGGGCGGCTATTTCCCGGTTCCCCCGGTTGATTCCCTGCACGACATTCGTGGCGCCATGGTTCTGGCCCTGGAAGAAATGGGCGTACCGGTCGAAGTGCATCACCACGAAGTCGCCACCGCCGGCCAGTGCGAAATCGGCACCGTGTTCAACACCCTGGTGAAGCGCGCCGACTGGACCCAAATCCTCAAGTACGTCGTGCATAACGTCGCTCACAGTTACGGCAAGACTGCGACCTTCATGCCCAAGCCCATCGTTGGCGACAACGGTTCCGGCATGCACGTGCACCAGTCGATCTGGAAAGACGGCAAGAACCTCTTCGCCGGCAACGGCTATGCAGGTCTGAGCGAGTTCGCGCTGTATTACATCGGCGGCATCATCAAGCACGCCAAAGCGCTGAACGCCATCACCAACCCCGGCACCAACTCCTACAAGCGTCTGGTTCCCGGCTACGAAGCCCCGGTTATGCTGGCCTATTCCGCCAAAAACCGTTCCGCTTCCATCCGCATCCCGCACGTCGCGTCCGACAAAGCCCGCCGCATCGAAACCCGCTTCCCGGACCCGTCCTCCAACCCGTACCTGTGCTTCACCGCGCTGATGATGGCTGGTCTGGATGGTGTGCAGAACAAGATTCACCCCGGCGACCCCGCCGACAAGAATCTGTACGACCTGCCACCGGAAGAAGAGAAGATGATCCCGAAGGTTTGCCACAGCCTGGAAATGGCTCTGGAACACCTGGCTGCCGACCACGAGTTCCTGACCCGCGGTGGCGTCTTCTCGGAAGAATGGATCGAGTCCTACATCGACCTGAAGATGGAAGAAGTCACCCGCTTCCGGATGACCACGCACCCAGTCGAATTCGATATGTATTACAGCCTGTAATGTCATAAACGTTGCACGGCTTGCATTCAAGGGGCGGCTTCGGCCGCCCTTTTTTATTGCCCCAAGTTCCTGCATTTCCATACACTTGCGACATTCGTAACGAGGTTGCACCCATGCGCATTGCCATCGCTCTATTGTTACTTGCTCTGCCTAACCTGGTTTTGGCCGAAATCTACAAGTTCGTCGATGAAAATGGTCTCGTCACCTATACCAACATGCCGCGCCCCGGGGTAAAGCCGCAAATCATCATTCCCGACATCACCCGCACCAGCCCATCCACGGTTCAGCCAGACAAAAAAGGCAAAGCCAGCGGAAAAATCCCCACCCCCGGTTATTTCCCGAAAGTCGATAGCAAAACCCAAGGCAAACGCGACGACATGCGGCGACAACTGCTGGTTGAGGAATTGCGCAGCGAGGAGCGAAATCTCGCCGCATCCCGCAACGAACTTGCAGTCAACAGCCGCCGCCCCGGCGCCGATATCGGCAAGCTGACCGAATCAGTACGCATGCATGAGAAAAACATCCAGATGCTGAACAAGGAACTGTCACATCTGCGCTAAGCCAACGCATCGGCCCGCAAGCGGAGCCTCCTACGAAACAGGCGAATGGCTTAATCCCGTAGGAGCGTCCGCTTGCGGCGCGAAGTGTCAGCGCACCAATCGCGGCGAAAAAGCGTGTTGGACTGGTAAAATCGACATTCTTTTACGTCAACTCGCCCAATCATGCGCATTTCCCAGTTTTTCCTTTCCACCAGCAAAGAAGCCCCGGCTGAAGCCGAACTTGCCAGTCATCGCCTGATGTTGCGCGCCGGCCTGATCAAACGCCTGGGCTCGGGTCTGTACACCTGGATGCCGCTCGGGCTGCGCATCTTGCGCAAAGTGGAAGCCATTGTGCGCGAAGAAATGAATCGCGCCGGCGCCATCGAACTGCTGATGCCCGCCGTGCAGCCGGCCGAACTCTGGCAGGAAACCGGGCGCTGGGCAGTCTTCGGCCCGCAGATGCTGAAGATCAAGGATCGTCATCAGCGTGATTTCTGTTTCGGCCCGACACATGAAGAAGTCATCACCGACTTGGCGCGCAAGGAACTGCGCAGTTACAAGCAACTACCGATCAATTTCTATCAGGTGCAAACCAAGTTCCGCGACGAGATTCGGCCCCGCTTCGGTGTCATGCGCGCGCGCGAATTCCTGATGAAGGACGCCTACTCCTTCCACCTCGACGAAGCCAGCCTGGACGTCACTTACCAGACCATGTACGCCGCCTACTCGCGCATCTTCACCCGTCTGGGTCTGAAGTTCCGCGCCGTCGCCGCCGACACCGGCGCCATCGGTGGTTCCGGATCGCATGAATTCCATGTCCTGGCCGACAGCGGCGAAGACGGCATCGCCTTCTGCCCGGATTCCGACTACGCCGCCAACGTCGAAATGGCCGAAGCCTTCGCGCCCACCACCGCCCGTCCGGCCGCAACGGAAACGATGCACGACGTCGATACGCCCAAACAGACCACTTGCGAAGATGTCGCCGCGCTGCTCGGTATTCCGCTGCAAAAAACCGTCAAGCTGATCGCCGTCATGGCTAACAGCATGGACGAGGACAAACTGCACGTCCTGCTGATTCGCGGCGATCACAGCCTGAACGAAGTCAAAACCGGCAAGATCACCGGCCTGGCCGACTTCCGTTTCGCCACCGAAGCGGAAATCCGCGCCGCGTTCAATTGCCCGCCCGGCTTCCTCGGCCCAGTTGGACTCGACCGCAGCCAGATCCGAGTCATCGCCGACCGCACCGTCGCCGCCATGGCCGATTTCGTCTGCGGCGCCAACAAACCCAAATTCCACACCACCGGCGTCAACTGGGGCCGCGACCTGCCCGAACCCGATCTGATAGCCGACATCCGCAACGTCATCGTCGGCGACCCCAGCCCCGACACCAAAGGCGCACTCGACCTGTGTCGCGGCATTGAGGTCGGCCACATCTTCAAGCTCGGCACCCAGTATTCCGAAGCGCTCGGCGCCACCGTACTGGATGAGCACAGCCAGGCCCGCACCGTGGTCATGGGCTGCTACGGCATCGGCGTATCGCGCATCGTCGGCGCCGCCATTGAGCAAGGCAACGACGAACGCGGCATCCTGTTTCCGCAATCCATCGCACCGTTCGAACTGGTCATCGTGCCGCTCGGCCTGAATCGCAGCGAACCGGTGCGAGAAGCCGCCGAAGCGCTCTATAAAGAACTCATGGTCACCGGCATTGATGTCGTGCTGGATGACCGCGACGAACGCCCCGGCGTCATGTTCGCGGACATGGAATTGATTGGAATTCCGCATCGCGTCGTGATCAGCGACCGGGGGCTGAAGGAAGGCATGCTGGAATTTCAGAGCCGGACGGAAACTTCCGGCACAAAGATTGCTCAAGAAGGTGCAGTTGAATTCATTCGGGAGAAAGTTATTTCATGTCGAGCAAGCAACTGAAAACAGTCAAAACCGCCATCTGGCTGCTTGCCTTCAGCGCTGGCAGCGCTTGGGCGGGCGCGCAGCAGTACGAACCGATGTCTGCCAGCGTCAAATCGCAACTCTCCAAAGCGGTGGCTGATACCGCCGTAAAAAAAGCCGCATTTGCCACAACACCGGAAGTGCAGACCTGGCTGGCCGAGATGTCGCGTCGACTCGAACGTCGAATTCCCGACGCCGAATATCGCGAAGACTTCCTCAACACCCTGCATTACGAATCCATCCGCGCCGGCCTCGACCCGGAAATGGTGCTCGGCTTGATCGAAGTCGAAAGCGGCTTCCGGAAATACGCCGTATCCAGCGCCACCGCCATGGGCTACATGCAGATCATGCCGTTCTGGACCAAAGCCATCGGCAGCAATGACCACAATCTGTTCCACCTGCGTACCAACCTGCGCTACGGCGTCACCATCCTGCGTCACTACATCGACATCGAACGCGGCGACCTCTTCCGCGCCCTCGGCCGCTACAACGGCAGCCTCGGCAAACCGGAATATCCCAACCTGGTGTATGGCGCCTGGCGGAAGAAATTCACCTACGGCGCAATGCCAGCGAACAACAAATCTCTGCGTCAGGTGCAATCCGGCTCGTTGCGTCCGGATAGCTGAGCTTGTATCTGGCTTGGTGGCGTTTTAACCGAGCCTCGATGTTGGGCACGCTTCGCTTTGCCCAACCTACGCCACTGTCGAGCTGTAGGTGGCGCCGCTTGCGGGCCGATCCTACGACGATCGCGCCGCAAGCGGACGCTCCTACGACGCCACCCCAACAGCCGAATTTAGGTTCATCTGAACAAACAGCCTGTAACTATGTCGCGGGCTTCAGCTCCCATCCCGCTTCAGACACTTCGAAGCACTTCCGCAAAATCAATCCATGCTCATTGCCGCTTCCGGGTAGAGGTCCGGAAGTAAAAATTGAAGTGCATCCAACGGAAACGCAAATGCAACCGGTGCCTTGTGCCCGCTGCTCAAGACCTGCCCTGTCTCGACAAGCCGGGACAGCAAAGCCCGTCCGGTACGTTCTCCCAACCCCGTCATCTGAATAAACTCACCCCGTGGCGTGGGCCCGGCCAGGAACAGGTGATAAAGCGGAGACACCGCTTCATGGCGAACAGCCTTGTCTTGCGACGATCGGAAGCTGATGAGCGCCTTGATGCGCGTCTTCATACCGTCAAGGTCAAGCATTCTCGCCATGAAACCCACCTGGTCTTCGCACACCCCAATGAACCACTCACACCAGTCTTTCAGCGCGCGTTCGCTCAGGTTACCGCGCCCATCCAAATCGCCTTGCCGGGCACTATCAGCGGCAGCCAGCAAGCGGTAGTAATCATCGCGCCTGCGGGCGAAACCCCGATTGACCGACCAGAGTCCGGAACTGAACGGGTACAAAGCACAATGCGTCTGCAGACGACAGGCGCGACCATTGCCATCGGAGAATGGATGTATCCAAGCCATGCGCTGCGGCGATGGTAATTAGCTGCTCCTCCATCGCGCATGGACGTGGATAAACCGCATCGAAACGAGACAAGAACCCAGGCAAGGCTGAGCCCGGCGGTGGCTCATGCCGCCCGACCGAAACCTGCTCGGTTCGAAATAAACCGGGCTGAACGACGCGGCCATCGTCCGTGGTGCGGTCGGTTACCACCAACCGGCCATAGAGCGCGGCGTGCGCGCGGCTGATAAAAGAAGAAGTCAGCACACTCACGCCGACACTGTTCTGGACAAGGCTTTCGAGCTCCCGCTCCGCCTCGATATGCGCGATGGCAATGCGCTGCAACTGCGCCACCTCTGGCTTATTCGAAAAATCCTGATGCAAGGCACGCTCGATATTCTTCGTATGCGTGCTCTGCCCCTCGATACGGTTTGAGTAGTACGAGTTCATCTCCCGCACCAACTCTTGCACGCTGGCAATCGTAGTCGGGTGTGCGCAGCCAGAAAGCCGATAAGCTTGTTGGATAACGGCCCGTGCACGCAACCTCATCTCATCAAGCTTGAGCCGAGGGAGCAAGGGCTCGAACTGATGAGGTTGCATGTAATGCATGATGGGCGTTGATCCAAGCAGGGTTATGCCGGTTAGTCTTTCATTTTAAAGACATCGTATCCATTTGAATATTTAGCACAAATATGCAATTTAACGAGATTTAAAGCTGGATTATTTCCGGTTTTTATTCCGGTAACTGCCCATCCATCACGAGCGACGGAAACGCTGATTTCCCCGGCATGGCTGGGACTTATTCGTCCCCCGGTGAATGTCGGGGTCCAGCGCTGTAGGTTGCACCACGACCCCGCCGTCATCCCGGCATGGGGTCAGCCGGGACCCAGTTCCTGCACACAAACCAAACAGCAAACAGAGCGCAGACCAACTCTTTGCGGCAAGGTGGCTAGTTCTGGCAGCCGATAACTACCGAGCCGAGTC
>JBBQQT010000067.1:0-17497 GCA_038215555.1 Burkholderiales bacterium
GAAACCGTTCGCCCTGAGCCTGTCGAAGGGCCCTTCGACAGGCTCAGGGCGAACGGGAATGCCATATTCACGCTAAACAACGCCAAACCAAGGAACCCCATGTCCGCCCACGACATCCGCGACGCCCACCGCCCCCCCTTCGACACCATCCTGCAAGCCATGGCCGATTACGTCTGTGACTACGACGCCAGCCAGTCCACGCTGGCGATGGAAACCGCCCGCTATTGCCTGATCGACTCGCTCGCCTGCGGCCTGATGGCGCTGGACTATCCTGAATGCACCAAGCTGCTCGGCCCCATCGTGCCCGGCGCGTCCTTGCCCGGCGGTACCCGCGTACCCGGCACGGCGTATGAACTCGACCCGGTCAAGGCTGCCTGGGACATCGGCTGCCTGGTGCGCTTCCTCGACTTCAACGACACCTGGCTGGCCGCCGAATGGGGTCATCCTTCCGACAACCTGGGCGCCATCCTCGGCATTGCCGACTGGCTCTCGCGCAAGCGCGTCAGTGAAGGCAAAGTGCCGCTGGTGATGCGCGACGTGCTCACCGCGATGGTCCAGGCACACGAAATCCAGGGCGTCACCGCGCTGGAAAACGCCTTCAACCGTGTCGGCCTCGACCACGTCATGCTGGTGCGCATCGCTTCCACTGTGGTCGCCGCACGCATGCTCGGCGGCACGCGCGAAGAAGTGCTCAACGCCGCCTCACATGCCTGGATCGACGGCTGCTCGCTACGCACCTACCGCCACGCGCCGAATACCGGCTCGCGCAAGTCCTGGGCAGCGGGCGATGCCAGCTCGCGCGGCGTGCATCTGGCATTGATCGCGCTGACCGGCGAGATGGGCTACCCGTCGGCGCTGACCGCCAAGACCTGGGGTTTTCAGGACAGTCTGTTCCGTGGCAATGAACTCAAGTTCAACCAGGGTTTCGGCAGCTACGTCATGGAAAACATCCTGTTCAAGATCAGCTTCCTGGCCGAATTCCACGCCCAGACCGCCGTCGAATGCGCGATGCAACTGCATCCGGCAGTGAAGGATCGTCTCGACCAGATCGAGCGCATCGAAATCGAAACCCAGGAAGCCGGCTGCCGCATCATCGACAAGACCGGCCCGATGAACAACTACGCCGACCGCGACCACTGCATCCAGTACATGGTCGCCGTGCCGTTGATCAAAGGCAGCCTCACCGCCGCCGACTACGGCGACGCGGCGGCCACCGACCCGCGCATCGACGCCCTGCGCGCGATCACCACGGTGAAGGAAAACCCGCGCTTCTCGACCGAATACCTGGAAGCCGACAAACGCTACATCGGCAACAGTGTGCAGGTGTTCTTCAAGGACGGCACGGCAACCGAGAAGGTCAGCATCGACGCACCGATCGGCCACCGCCTGCGTCGCGACGAGGGCATTCCAGTACTGGTGAAGAAGTTTGAAGCCGCCATCGCCGCCAAGCTATCAGCCAAGAAATGCGCCGCGCTGAATCAAATCTGCGGCGATCAGGCGCGGCTGGAAGCGACGCCAGTGCAGGACTTCATGGGGTTGTTCGCGGCGTGACGGTTTGGGGTTTGACGGTTTGAGGTGTAACGATTCGCTGTGTAACGGAATAGGTGAGGAAAGTCAGCACCAACTTGCCGCCCGCCCCTGCGATCACCAATCGAAGTGATCGCAGGGATGTTCACGCAGGTGCGATCTATAACGCGAGCGTTGCGGTCACCGGCAGGCCAATCTGCTTCGGCAGCGAGACCGGCTGCTCGCCATAGGGGGTGCTTGGCTGGTTGAGCCAGGGCGTATTGTCGGGATTGACCAGCGACTCAAGCCAGAGGCGCGAGGTCTCTGGATCGGCAGCTTTGGCGAGGAGCGCTAGCGTCTTCGGGTGGAATGGCGCGTTGAACCATTTAAGCAAGGTGTTCGGGTTCAATGCCGTGCCGACCACACTCCAGGCGCGTTCGTCGAGCGGCAACATCACCCAGCGCATCAGGCGACCGGGTTCGAACAGAATGTGGGTCACCGCGTCGAAATACGACGATTCAGAGGCTGCTTGCGCCCACTGGTTGTAAATTTCCGGATTGGTCCATTCCAGATGATTCTTCGGCGTGCCGGGATCGAGCATGCTGGACAGAGTGTGAACGTAAAATTGCGGGTCCAGACTGCGGTTGGCAAATTCGAGATAAATTGCCGGATCGGTAAAAGCATCCAGCCAGGTGAGGAAATTACGCGGCGCTTTGAACGCCCAGCCGTTGGTGGTGAAGTCGGTACAGCGGTCGGCCATGCGTTGCGTGGCGTTGCTGGGCGCCATTTCGATCGGCGCTTCAACTTGCGGCACAACTTGCGGCACAACTTGCGGCTCAACTTGAGACCCGGCTTGTGGCAAACCCGCCGTATTTTCCAGGCTATCCAATTCGGCGGCGCTTGCTTGATTGATGAACAGCGGGAGCAGAACGAGCGCCAAATATTTTTTTTGCTTCATGATGTACTCGCTATAAAAAATTGAATCGAAATGACTTTAATACCGGCAAGAAGTTTCATCTTTTCACGACCATCTTGTCCATCTGTCCTGTACGCAAGCTAGACAGAATCACCTCAGGGCCGCACTTCCACCGTGCCATCTTGCCGCGCGGTGCCTTGCACGATACGCCCGCTTTGGGTTTTCACCCGCACCCTCTCGCCGGGCGCGGCGGTGTTCAGCGCAACCCCCTCCTGGCTGACGACAAAGGTGCTGGTACCCACTTTCAGTTGCACCTTGGCGCCAGCCTTGATCACACTCGGCAGAGACAGCCAACTGATCATGATCGGTTGCCCGGCGGCGAGCGGACGATTGACCTGCGCGTTGGCCAGCCACGCACGCGGATACAGGTCGGGCGACTGGGTGTAGTCGATCAGGCGCACCTCGATGTCGCTGCCGCGCGGGACTTCGCGCGCAGCAATCGGGCGCGTGGCGACCAGGGCCGGGCCGCTGAGACGGTTCTGATAATTCAGATAGAAAGACCACGGCGATGGCGCATCGCAGCGCACGCCGAGGCTGCCGCGCCCCCAGAGCAACGCATTCGCGGGCAGGAAAAATCGCATCTCGGTGCAAGCCGGCAAACGCAGGCGGGCATCGACATCACCCACGCTGGTCTGCGCCACGCTGCCAGGAAACGCCGTCATCGCCTGCTGTTCCAGCCAGGCCACGGCTTGCAGCCTTAATTGCGGCACATCGAGCAGACGTGCTTCGGCCAGGGCATGCGCCGGCCAGAAGAGAAATTCAACCAGAAGCAGAAAAAACAGCGCATGTAGACGCATGGCACCCACTTTTTTAGCAAATTTGGGCAAACTACCCGGGCAGCCATTTTCCCTCGACTATGTGCATCCGTCATGAAACATCCAAATCAATCTGTCGCGAACAACACACCACCTGATCAGCCAAGCAAGCAGCCGACCGAGCTTGCGCGTGAAGCCATACGCATGCTGACCGCAAAACGCCTGCCACCCACGCCGGACAATTTCCTCCAGGCCTACAACGAAGTCGCCGGATTGCCCAACCCGGCAGTCGCGGCAACCGGCGAGACGGCCAGCACAGCACAGCCAGCAAAACGTGACGAGCCGAAATGGCCTGATCTGCTGCGCGGACTGGTGCGCCAATGGGATCTGCATCAGTCCGGGCTGACGCCGGCGCGAAAAAAGGAAATGCTGGAACGCGTGCTGATCAATTTCGGCAATGACGCGCACGCGCTGCACGAAAAACTCAGCGCGCTGACTGCCTCCTGGGCACGTGGCGCGGATGACAAACCAGACACTGCGACCAAACCGGCGGCTACTGCGCAAGTAGTGGAGAAAGTAGTGGCGGTGGCGGCAACCCAGGCGGTGGCGCCGGGCTTAGCCGAATCAGCCGCACCTGAAATGGATCACCAACCGGTCGACTGCCAACCCCTGTTGCAGGCGCTGGAAGGCAATTTGCGACAACTGGCCGGCACGTGCCAGGTACACTGGCCGGAGCTTGCCGCACGCGCGGAAAAATTGGCCGCCTCGTTGACCGGCCGCACCCAGTTGGTCAGCCATCAATACGAAAGCTGGTCCACGCTGTGGCGCGAACTGCTGATCCATGTCGAAGACGACCATGAACTCGCTGCCGGCCTGAAACGCCTGATGGGCTTGCTGTTCCTGAATATCGGCGAACTGGTCGGCGACGAAGACTGGCTATCCGGCCAGCTCACCGCAATGCAGAACCTGATGTCCGGTGAATTGCATGCCGAAGTCCTGCTTGAAGCTGAACGCGGCCTGCGCGAACTGGCCTACAAACAGGGCGTACTCAAGGGCGGTCTGGAAGAAGCCCGCTCGCGCCTGAAAGATCTGGTCTCCACCTTCATCGACCGGGTCGGCGAAATGAGCCAGAGCGCCGACGGCTACCATGCCCGCATCGGCGAATATTCCGAAAAGATCAGCCAGGCGCGCGACATCACCGAACTGGGCGACGTCGTCGGCGGCCTGTCGGCCGACATTGGCGGCCTGCGCGATGCCTTGCGCAGCAACCACGAGGAACTGATCGCTGCGCGCACGCAGGCAGAACAGGCCGAAAAGCGGGTGCAGGAACTGCAACAGGAATTGAGCCTGGTCTCCAGCCTGGTGCGCGAAGATCAGCTCACCGGCGCCCTCAACCGACGCGGCATGGATGAAGCTTTCGAGCGAGAACTGGCGCGCACCACGCGGCTGCAAGCACCGCTGTCAATCGGCATGCTCGACCTCGACCATTTCAAGAAACTGAACGACAGCCTCGGCCACCAGGCCGGCGATGAAGCGCTACGCCACCTGACTCGTGTCGTGCATGGCATGTTGCGTCCCACCGATACGCTGGCGCGTTATGGCGGCGAGGAATTCCTGATCCTGCTGCCGAATACCGATCTTGACGAAGCCGAACATGTACTGAAGCGAATCCAGCGCGAACTCACCCGGCAATTCTTCATGCATGGCAACGAACGCGTGCTGATCACCTTCAGCGCCGGGGTTGCCGCGCTGCACCCGGACGAAAGTCAGGCGGCACTGGTCGCGCGCGCCGATACCGCGATGTACGCGGCGAAGAAACTCGGGCGCAATCGGGTCGAACGCGGCTAATTGCAGGACGCTGCGATTACACCGTTGCCCTGATCAGCGCCAGCTTGTCGTCGCGATCCAGCGCCTTGATTTCGCGCTCACGCCGCTGCGCCACGCTCCGATTTTCCGCAGTTTCCACATAGACCAGCACCACCGGACGCCGGCCACTGGTGTAGCGGGCACCAGGCGGATTACCCGCATTGTGTTCATCAACGCGACGCCCGACATCGACGCTGATGCCGGTATATAGCGTGTCGTCGGCGCAGCGCAGGATGTAGACAAACCAAAGCTTCACGCTAGCGATTTCCCGATCTTTCAAGACTAACTTTCATGACGAGAGTCGTCACCCAAAATCATGAAACCGTTCGCCCCGAACGGGACTGTATGTTTCACGTTAACCCTCACAGGCTTTGCCCGGTAAACTTGAATCTATATCATGGGGATCAACAAGGTCTTTACCCAAGATGAAGGCACAACAAACCACTCGAACAAACAAATCGAAAAAACCGAACAAGGTATCAGCATGCCATCGCACTCGTTTCTCGTGCAACTCGACACAATCCACTCATCCCGCGCAGCGGGCCGGCTCGACTTCCAGCCGCAGCGACGCCGATTTCTTGGCGCTGCCTCCAGTTTGGCACTGGCTGCCGGATGCCTCTCCCTGGTGGGTTGCGTCGGCAATAAAGAACCCGGCTTGCGGATTGCCACCAACCAGTGGATCGGCTACGAACTGCTTTATCTTGGCCAGGAACTTGCAGCAAAAAATGCGCCAGTAGATCACCAACGCATTCGCCTGATCGAACTGTTGTCGAACACCGATTCGATCCAGGCGCTGGCCGCCGGCACCGTCGATGGCGCCGGACTGACGCTGGATGAAGCCATTACTGCGCGCGCCGCCGGGCTGGATTTGAAAATCGTGCTGGTCTTCGATTTTTCCGCCGGCGCCGATGTCCTGCTGGCGCGTTCCGGGATTGCCCAACTCGATCAGCTCAAAGGCAAGAACCTCGGTGTCGAACAAACCGGCGTCGGTGCGCTGATGCTCGATGCGGCGATGAAGCAGGCCGGTCTGGCACGCGGCGATGTCAACGTCATCAGCATGACCGCCGACCAGCATCTGGCCGCCTTCAAGCAGGGCAAGGTGGATGCCCTGGTCACCTTCGAACCGATCGCCAGCCAGATCATCGCGGTCGGTGGGCAACCGCTTTTCGATAGCCGCGCCATCCCCGGCAGCATCGTCGATGTGCTGGCTATTTCCGGCAAGGCGCTGACCGACAACCCGAAAACGCTGCGCACCTTGCTGACTCGTTATTTCAGCGCCCTCCACTATCTGCAGCAGCAACCGGACGACGCAAGCCGCCGCCTGGCGCCCCGGCTCGGCCTGACACCAGCCGGCGTGCAAGCCGGCTATGCCAAGCTGGTGTTGCCCGATCTGGCCGAGAACTACCGACTGCTCAGCGGCGTGCCGGCACCACTGGAAGCCACGGCAGCACAACTGGCCGCGTTGATGCTGCGTGAAAAATTGCTCGCCAGGGAAATCGACGTCAAGCAGTTCATCGCTACCGGAAGCCTGCCGGAGCTGGAATCATGACCCGGCCAGAGAGCAGGAAAAGGCTGTCTTTGCAGATCGCGCTGCCATTCGGATTGCTCGCGCTGTGGCTAACCATCATCGCGCTTTCAATCGGCATCACGCTTTGGCAGCGCAGCACGTTCGAGTTCAGTCACGCGCGGGCCGAATTGATGAGCGAGAGTTCGGATCTGGCACGTCTGGCAGAACGCGGCCTGTTGGATGCGCCGCATCTGGTCGAGGCCGACATCACGCATGCCGGCGCGCATCGACAGGTCACCATTGCCGCTGTTCTTGATGCGGAAGGACGCGTGATTTTCGCCAACCATCTGGCCTGGAAGGGCAAGCTGGCAACGGATGTCATTCCCGGCTTTGATTACGGCCGTTTTCAACGCAACGCGCACCGCCGTCTGCCCGACCTGACGGAAGCAAGCAACAGCCTGCATCCGTCGGCAATGATGGCGTTCACACCGCCGGCGGCTGGTCCCGCCGTGCGCAACCTGGAACAAGGCGCGGTGTATCTGGAATACGACCTGAGCGACCGTCAACGCCAGGCAAGAATCGATGTCCTGCAAGCGCATGCGCCGCAGTTTTTCGCCGCGCTGATCCTGACCTTGCTGCTGATCTGGCTGTTGCATCGCCAAGTCAGCCAGCCGCTGAGCGCCCTGATGCACTGCAGCCAGCGGATTGCCAGCGGTGATTTCAGCCGCCAGGCGCCGGCAGCCGGTCCGCGCGAGATCACCGATCTGGCGGACGCCTTCAACCGAATGAGCGAACGTCTGCATAACGCCGTCGCCAATCTTCAGGCCAGCGAAGAACAATTGACAGTGACCCTGCATTCGATCGGCGATGCGCTGATTTCCACCGATCTTGCCGGCCAGGTCACATTGATGAACCCGGTCGCCGAGCAACTCACCGGCTGGACGCTGACGGAAGCGCGCGGCAGGCCGATTAGCGAGGTTTTCCAGATCGAGAATGCACAAACCGGCGCAGCCGCCGAAATACCCATCGACCGGGTGCTGGCGGAAGGACTGGTAGTCGGGCTGGCCAACCATACCGTGCTGGTTTCGCGCAGCAGCCAGCGCTACCACATCGCCGACAGCGCCGCACCGATTCGCGATGGCAGCGGCCATCTGAGCGGCGTCGTCATGGTGTTTCACACCGTCGATGAGGAATACCGACTGAACGCCGCACTGGCCGAAAGCGAGCAGCATTTCCGCACCTTGGCAAATGCCGGACAAGCCCTGATCTGGACCTCCGGCCTGGACAAGAACTGTGACTATTTCAACCAGGTCTGGCTCGATTTCACCGGCCGCACGCTGGAACAGGAACGCGGCACCGGCTGGACGCTGGGCGTGCATCCTGACGATTACCAGCACTGCCTCGACACCTATGGGCAAGCGTTTGATCAACGCCAAGCCTTCAGCATGGTGTATCGCTTGCGGCGGCATGATGGCGAATACCGCTGGCTGCTCGACGAAGGCAAGCCCCGCTATGACACGCAAGGCCAATTCCTTGGTTACGTCGGGCACTGTCTCGACATTACCGACCAACGCCAGGCCGAAGCGGACATCCGCCGCCTGGCTTACTACGACGAACTCACCGGCCTGGCGAATCGACGCCTGTTCATGGACCGGCTCAGCCAAGCGCTGGCGGCAGCCCGGCGCAGCAGCCATATCGGTGCCCTGCTGTTCATCGATCTCGACCAGTTCAAACGCGTCAACGACGCGCGTGGACACAGCATCGGTGACGCGCTGTTGCAGCAGGTGGGCGGCCGCCTGACGCGTTTCCTGCGCGATGAAGATACGGTGGCGCGACTGGGCGGCGACGAATTTGTCGTGCTGCTGACCAACCTGGCCAATTCACCGGAGGCCGCGGCGCGGCTGGCGATGGGCGTCTCGGAAAAAATACGCGGCGTGATGGAAACCGCATTTCAGGTTGAAGGCTCCGATTTCCATATTGGCGCCAGCATCGGCATCACTGTCTTCCCGAAAGGCAGCGAAAACGAGGACGACCTGATGCGCGAAGCCGATACCGCGATGTATCGCGCCAAGGATGCCGGCCGCAATGCCGTGGTCTATTTCGAATCGGCGATGCAGGAAAACGTACGCGCCCGATTGGCGCTGGAACAAGACCTGCATCAGGCGATCAGCCAGAACGAACTGAGTCTGTACCTGCAACCCCAGGTTGACGGCCAGCGTGCCCTGGTCGGCGCGGAAGCCCTGTTGCGCTGGCATCACCCGACGAAAGGCCTGATTTCGCCGCTGGCCTTCATCCCGGTGGCGGAGGAGTCCGGCCAGATTCTCGCATTGGGCGAATGGGTGCTGCGCGAAGCGGCGCGCCTGCTGAAGCAGTGCGACGACCTCGGCCGGCCTTTGCGTCTGGCGGTGAACGTCAGCCCGCGTCAGTTCCGCCACACCGGCTTTGTCGCGCAAGTCAGTCAGATTCTGCGCGACGCCGGCGCCGACCCGACGCATCTGGTGCTGGAAGTGACCGAAGGGCTGGTGATCGAAGACATCCACGACACCATCGTCAAGATGGAAGAACTCAACAAGATCGGCATTCATTTCTCGATCGACGACTTTGGCACCGGCTATTCCTCGCTCGCCTACCTGAAACGCATGCCGCTGCATGAACTGAAGGTCGATCGCACGTTCGTGCAGGACGTGCCGCAGGATCCCAACGATGTCGCGCTGGTGGAAACCATCCTGTCGGTCGCCGGACACCTGAATCTATCGGTGGTTGCCGAAGGCGTCGAAACCGAAGCCCAGTTCGCCTTCCTGCAGTCGCGCGGTTGCGACGTGTTTCAGGGCTATCTGTTCGACCGCCCGCTACCAATTGAAGAATTCAGGGCCCGCTGGCGCGCTTGACGGCCAAGCAGGAACCCGCTCGCGGGCCGACTCGGCTTGCCAGCGTGCGGGTTCGGCTCACGCGTCGGGCAGTTTCTTGCCCGGATTGAGCAAACCGAGCGGGTCGAACAGGCGCTTCACGTCGCGCATCATTGCCAGCGTCGCGGCATCGAGTTCGCGCCCGACGTAATGCCGCTTTTCACTGCCGATGCCGTGTTCGCCGGACAGGCTGCCGCCGAGGCCGAGCACGGCTTCGATCAGGGCGTCGCGACAATCGCGCGCGCGCGCCATTTCCTCGACGTCGTCTGCATGCACCATCAGGTTGACATGCAGGTTGCCGTTGCCGGCATGGCCGAAACTGACGATGGGCACGCCATGATGTTTGCCGAGCGCATCGATGGCGTTGACCAGATTGGCCAGGCGCGCCACCGGCACCACCACATCTTCGTTGATTTTCAGCGGCGCGATTTTCTTCACCGCGTGCGACAGCGATTTGCGCGCGATCCACAGCGCCGCGATGGCTTCGGCGGTGAATCCACTCTGGATTTCCAGCAAGCCGTCGCCGACCAGCGCCTGTTCCAGCGCCGCGATCTGGCGCGGCACATCTGCCGCGACGCCATCGGCTTCCACCATCAGCACGGCTTGCGTGCCGGCCGGCAGACCTTCCGCCGCGCCATATTCGCGAATCACGTCGATCGCGCGGCGATCCATGAACTCCAGCGCGCTGGGCACGACGGGCTGCGCCATGATCCGACTGACGGCCGCGCACGCCGCCGCGTTGCTGGCGTAACAGACGCGCAGCGTGGCGACGCTTTCCGGCGCCGGAATCAGCCTCAACGTGGCTTCGGTGATCAAGGCCAGTGTGCCTTCCGAACCGACCAGCAAGCGGGTCAGATCGTAGGCGGTGGCGTACTTGGTGGTGCGGCTACCGACCCGGATTTCGCGCCCGTCGCCGGTCACCGCGCGCAAGCCGAGGACATGGTCGCGCGTCGCGCCATATTTCACGCAACGCGGCCCGGCTGCGTTCATCGCCAGATTGCCGCCGATGCGGCAATAGGCGCCGGAACCCGGATCGGGCGCATACATCAGGCCGACAGTCGCCGCCAATGCATCGATGTCGTCAGTGACCACGCCCGGTTCGACCACCACCAACCGGTTGGCGGCATCGAACTCGACGATGCGGTTCATGCACTCGAAGCTGACCACCAGACTGCCCGTGACCGGCATCGCGCCACCGACATTGCCGGAACCGGCGCCGCGCGCCACCAGCGCCAGCCGATGCCGGTTGGCCAGTTTGACGATGGCGACCACTTCATCGTGCCGGGTCGGAAACAGCACTGCATCCGGCAGGCAGGATTTCGGTGTTTCATCGCTGGCATACAACGCCAGCGTGGCGGCATCGGAAAACACCCGGTCAACGCCCAGCAGCGTCTGCAATTCGGCGAGGATTTCGCTGTTCAGCATCAGATCGTAGGGTGCGCCATGCGCACCGTTGCATCTGAATCGGTGCGCATGGCGCACCCTAAAAGGTCAGGTGTCATAGCGCGTATCAACCCAGCGCCGGCTCGACCACCTCGGCAACGCTGGCCAAGGCGTCGCTGTCGGCGTAGCGGCTGTAAACCTCCTGCACGGCGGCTTCGTAGATGATCCGGTTGAACCCCGAACTGGCCTGATCCGCCATGATGTGCTTGACCGCCTGGGTCATCACCTTGTCGAGCGAAACGATGCGTTTGGCTCGAATCACGCCGTCTTCGGCATCGACCAGAATCATCCGGAAACGCGCCCGATCACCCGCCGTTTCGTTCGGCAATTCGCGTTGCGCTTCCGGGATCATATGGATGTTGAAGGCCACGTCGGACCATTCGCAAACGTCCTTGATCTTGTACAGCAGAAACGCCGCCGGGCCATGCGTGAAGAGTCCGATATCCATCGGCTGCAAGCGAAATCCATCGACTTCAGCCGGTGTCGGGCTGCTCCAGAACAGCACCAGTTCGTGCGCACCGCCGCTGTAGGTATAGCGCGCGCCTTCATCGTAACGGGCATGTTCCGGACTGTAGACCTCACCCACTTGACGCGTGATCATTGATCCTGCTCCGGCAGCAAGGACGCCAGCATCGCCACCATGTCGGCATCGAAATCGAAGCCGGCATCCTGGCCGGGATTGATCGACAAGCCCATGTCGGCGCCCATACGCTGCACGATCCAGGATACTTCGGTCAGCAGACCGCCGCCGTAGCCGGGGAATTCATTGGTAAATTCCTTGGCGCGTTCGGGCGAAGAAAAGACGATGAAAACGCGATTGCCTTCATCGTCCTCGATCACCAGCGGATCCGCCTTGGTAGAGAGCTGGAAACCGGCAATCTGATGTTTTTCATCCTTGATCGGCATGAAAACCTGGTGCGCCAACAACTGGCGGGCAAAGGTTTCCGGGTCAAGACTGCCCTGCTCCATTTCAGATAGCAGGCGTTCAACTTCATTACGGGCGGCGATAGAGTTCATGAGATGTGCTGCAATGCGGGAGAACGGGCAGGATACCACCGCCCCCGCGCCCCGGAAACGGCCGCAACACCCTATCTACATCAAGGAGAAACCATGCTCAGACTTGGCATAGATCTGGGCGGCAGCAAGATCGAGATCGCCGCCTTGGATACCGATGGACGCGAATGCCTGCGCCGCCGCGTCGCCACGCCGCAAGGGGATTACCGCGCCAGCGTGGAAAGCGTCGCCAGACTGGTTGAAAGCGTCGAAGACGAATTGCAGGCGCGCGGCACGGTCGGCATCGGCATGCCCGGCGCCGAATCACGCGTCAGCGGCCTGATCAAAAACGCCAATTCCACCTGCCTGATCGGCCAACCACTGCGGCACGACCTGGAACAGCGCTTGCAACGCGAAGTCCGGCTGAGCAACGATGCCAACTGTTTTGCGTTGTCGGAAGCCGTCGATGGCGCTGCTGCCGGCGCTGAAGTGGTGTTCGGCGTCATCCTCGGCACCGGCTGCGGCGGCGGCATTGTCGTGCGCGGCCAGGTCCTTGCTGGCGCCAATGGCATCAGTGGCGAATGGGGCCACAACCCGCTGCCCTGGCCGACCGACGTCGAACGGCCAGGCCCCGCCTGCTACTGCGGCAAACATGGCTGCATCGAAACCTGGCTCTCCGGCCCCGGCCTGGCGCGCGATCACCTCACGCAGAACGGCCAGAACCTCACCGCCGACGCTATCGCCAACTTCGCCGACAACGCCGACCCGGCCTGCCTGGCCAGCCTGGCACGCTACGAAGACCGCCTCGCACGCGGTCTGGCGAATGTCATCAACCTGCTCGACCCGGACGTCATCGTGCTCGGCGGCGGGCTGTCCAACATCCAGCGCTTGTATGACAACGTGCCGCGCCTGTGGCCGCAGTACGTCTTCTCCGACCATGTCGTCACCCGACTGGTCGCGCCGATGCACGGCGATTCCAGCGGCGTGCGCGGCGCGACGTGGTTATGGCAAGACGTTGCAAGCAGTCGACATGCCTGACATGACGGAAATTGCCGTGGATCAACCTATTGATAAGTAATGACTTTCTGTTTTCCGGAAAGCGTCTAGCATGAGATTTGCCGGTTTCGCATCGGCATCAAACCGCTGCACGGCAACCACCAAACGAGGAGATCAGCATGAATAGAGAAGCCAAAGCCCAAGGTGATAACCCACACACCGAACGCGCACACCCTGAACGCCGTCGTTATCCGCATTTGCGGGCGATTTATCCGGATGCACGGTCGCATATCGATCATGTCTTCCACAATCGGCATGACTGGGCTGGCAGCCCGATCGACTATGTGGCGCATCGCATCATTCATGAGCATTACCCGCAACTCGTCAGCCATGATGTGCGCATTCTGGTCGGGGCGATCGAACGCGTGCATGAAGCGTTGGCGGCGGCTGACAAGGCGCATTGAGGGATTGGCATAGACATACGCTGCAAGCAAAAAGCATCAAGCCAAAACCATCAAGTTAAAAGCAAACAGCCGGGCAAGCCCGGCTGTTTGCTTGATGCGTTCTACTTTCAGGGACGCAGGTAGGCGTAACCCTTTTGCTGCTGCTGCATGATCTGGATGACGCCGGCGGGGACATAGCTGATGCTGCCCAGCATGTCGTCCTTGTTCAGCTTCTGGTTGCGCATGGTGTTCAGGCAGGCGAGCACCTTGACGCCGGATTCAACCGCTTCATTGATCCGGTTGCCTACCTCTGACTCGGCTTTCAGCATGTTGATGCCCGGGCCATAGGCGATGATTTCCAGGTCCACATTGGCGTTGCCGAGGTCTTTCTGGATGTTCTTGGCGTTGTTCAGCGCCAGATTCCATTTGGCAGCGTCGTTGTCGCTGACCTGGATCACCATTTTTGATTTTTCCGCTGCCAACGCTGGGGCGGCCATGGCGCCAAACATGAGTACGCTGCTCAGCAGAATACCGGCGATGGTGTGCATTTTTTTCATCTATATCTCCTCGGGGTGTTGGAAAAGCTTGAAAAGGCTGGAAAAGACTCGGCATAAAAAAACGGCACGAATGAAATGCCATTCGCGCTGCAGGACGCGGTGTGTTTCAATTTTATTCCATCCCGCGCACAGAAAAAACGCGCTCCCAACCCGGAAGCACGATTTAACCCAGGCTCACCCCAGGCTCAACCGAAGAACCGCGCCAGCACGCCCAATGTACAGGTGATCAAGCCCAAGGTCAGATTGATCGCGACGATCTGCCGAATCCGGTTCTGCGCCGCCGCTGCCGCCGGGATGTTTGCCGCCGCCAGGCTGGCGCGCAGCGCGGCGTAAGGCTTGAAATAGAGATAGGCGAACAACAAAGCCATCACCCAGCCGATCACCGTCATCGTCAGCACCGTGTGCGAGCCGCGCCCGGCGCCCATGCCGGTGAGGCCATGGCCACTGACTACCAAGGTCACGATGCAGACCCAAACCAACGGGAAGAAGCGCGAAAACACGCGTTGCCACAAAGCCAGCCGCACCGGAGGCTCCAACGCCATCGCGCTGGGCCGCAACGCCATGTGCGCGAACAACATGCCACCTACCCAGCCAATAGCGGCCAACAGGTGCAGAACCAGAAACAGGGGAATCAACCAGGTCATGAAAAGCTCCAGAAATCATTATCGGGTGAACCATGCAGCAAGCTCGCTGAATCGGCAAGCCAGGCGTGACGGCAACAGTATCGTTCAGGCCGCCGAATCAGTCAGGATCAATCATATTCGACGCTGTAGAAGGTATCGAAACTGCTGCGCTGTTGTCCGGCCTGCGCTTCCAGGCGGACGTGCGGCGTCAGTTGATAAAGCACTTTCGCCACCTGGCTCAGGCCGTCCAGGCTTTGCTCGTAACTGAGCAGCGTGCGCGACGACAACCGCTTGCCGACGCTGACCACGCTGCTGGCGAGATCCGGGCTGTCGCCAGCGCGCACGTCGAAGGTATCGATATTCAGCGCCGCAGCCAACTGCGACTGGAAGTTCACCGAATCGGCCTGGCTCAACAGGGTGCCGGCGGCAATCTGCAGCAATGCAAATTCCTGCTGGCCGCCGCTGCTTAAGCCGTGCCCAAGTACCAGCCAGGACAGCTTTTCGGTATCCGGCAGCACCGGGTCGGAATACAGCGTCGCCAGCGGCCGTTGCACTGTGCCGCGAACCTGCACGCCAGCGGTCACCGTGGCGGTCTTGCGCACGGCGAGCACATCGAGACCCGGATTGTCGATCAGGCCGATGAAGCGCAACACGCCGCGCTCGATGTTCAGGGTCTGGCCATAGGCGGCGTAGCGACCCTCCTCGACCCGGATGCTGCCGTCGCCGCGCAACTGGTTGTTGACGGTAAAGACACGCAGTTGGCCGCCCAGGCGGGCATCGAATCCGGCGCCCTTGAACAGAAAATCCTTGCCCAGATTCAGTTTCAGATCGAGCGCCAACGGAAAGCGCTGGCTGGCCGACGGCGGTCTTGTCGGTTGCCCGACGATCACCACATCCGACGACAGTTCCGGCCGGCTGCTGGCCGGCATTTCCAGACGGGCGCGATCGGCGGTGAGTTCGCCACTGAGTTGCAGGCGTTTTTGATCCAGATTGAGTTTGGTATTGCCCGACACGATGACGCGGCGATCACTGCGATTGTTGGCGGCGAACTTCTCGAAACTCAACGTCAGACCGGCGCGCGGGTTCCTCCATTCCGCCTCGCCGCTGACCACAACGCGACCGCTGCCGCCATTCAGAACGCCTTCCTGGACGCGAATCCGGTCATCCGCAAGAACCAGTTTAAGGCTGCCATCGGCGATCAGAACGCCCTCTTCCGGCATCGCAAAACGAATCTGGCTGGCGTCGATCCGGCCTTCGATTTTTGGCGCCGCCAGGCTGCCGGCACCGTTCAAGTGGGCGTTGATCCTGGCGTCGGCGCGCATGCCGAGCGGCAGGAACGGTTTCAGCGGGCGCAGATCGGCCACATCCAATTGCGCGTTCCAGGCCAGCGGCGCACTGCGCGGAAAAATGAAACCGGCGCTGAAACCGGCACTTGAACCGCCAACCTCGCGCAACAGCGTGCCACGTGCATCGGCATGCAGATGGCCAATCTCGGCGCTGCTTGCGTCAAGCTCAGCGGTGATGTGATTGGCAGCCGCGTTGAGTTCGAGGTTGAGGGTGTTCAAACCCAGCTTCAGCGCCGGATCGTTCAGCCGCAGATCACCCGATTGGCGGCGCAGCCGAAACTGGCCGTCCAGCGTTTCACCCAGGCTCAGATTCCAATCCCCGTTCAGCCGCAGGTCGGTTGAAAACGGCGGCAGGCTTGTTGTTGCACTTTTCAGCATCGCCAGTAGCGGCGCCAATGGCAGGTTGCCCAGCGTGCCGCGACTCGCAATCCGACCTTGCTGATGACTGAGCTGCGCCAGATTCAACTGACCGCCCGCCACGCTCAACGCCAGATTGTTGACCTGCTGTTGTTGGCCGGAAAGCAGCAGGCCGGCCGGTGCGGTCAAACTGACTGGCCAATCTGCACCCAACTCACCACCCAACTCGGCACGGGTCAATTGACCACGCCAGACCAGACCCCGCCAGGCCGACGCAGCCAATTTGGCCGGCAGGTCATCAAAACCGCCAGCCAGACTAGCCATTAAACGCCACTCACGCTGGCGGGCGTCGAGCGACAACGTATGCGCCGAGCGCAGACCTTTGGCGATGACGTCAATCTGGTCAAAATACTGCTCCGCAACCGCAACACCGCGCGCTTCGATGGCCGCATTGAAAGCACCATTGGTGGCGGCTTGCAGGTTGAGTTGAAGATTCAGCTTGTCAGCGGCATAGCCACCTGGCAGCCGCAGTTTTTCAGCTTCCAGCGAGGCTTCGATTGCCGGCTTCAACGGATCGCCGCTGGCGTTGCCGCTGCTGCGCAAACGCCCGGCCAGGCCGAAGCCGAGGTTGATGTTGAGGCGCGCCAGCGCTGGCGCTTCAATCTTCCACGCCAGGCGGTCGCCGGCACGACCATAGGCACCGCTGAAGCGGGCCAGATTGCCGGCCAGATCCAGATCGATATCGGCATCAACCAGATGCTGTTGTTCATAAAGCAGACGGCCGCGCCCCTTGACCGGCCGCCCTTCGAGTTCGCCCGGCGGCAAGGTGAACTCGGCAAGCAGCCGCAAATCGGGCTCCAATGCGCCGCTGATCTTGCCGCGCGCATTCAAGCGCGCGGCGGGAAACTTGCCGATCCGCGCCGGGTTGATCCGGGTAGCGTCGAAGGTGGCGGAAAAGGCGCGGCTGGCGTCGAGCTGCAATGCCCCATTCGCCGTCATTTGCCCGGCCTGGCCGCTGAAATCGAGTCTTTCCAGACGCAGAGCGGCCTCGCTGTGGGTCAGTTTGAAGCGGCCCTGGCTCCAGCCCTGGCTGACATCGCCACTGATTTCAGCACTGAGTTGCTGCCGCCTGGCGTCACTGCTGAATTGCAAACGGGTGTTCAGTTGCGTGGCATTCAGTGAGCGATGCAGCTCGGCCAGATTCAGCTTCTGGCTGGCCAGAT
>JBBQQT010000068.1:0-17398 GCA_038215555.1 Burkholderiales bacterium
GCTCGAATCCGGCTGACGCGATGGTGATTTGCCCCTGCACCATGGGCAGCCTGGCCGCCATTGCGCATGGCCTCGCCGATAACCTGATCGAGCGCGCCGCCGACGTGATATTGAAAGAAAAGCGGCCATTGATTCTGGTGGCGCGGGAAACACCGTTTTCGCTCATCCACCTGCGCAACATGACTGCACTGGCCGAGGCGGGCGCCACCATCTTGCCGGCGAATCCGGGTTTTTATCATCGGCCGCAAAACGTCGAGCAGGTGATCGATTTCATCGTCGCGCGCATTCTTGACCAGCTTGGCATTGCGCATGATTTGATGAAACGCTGGGGCGAGTAGGGCAACCACCCGGTTCAGCAGCGGTTCAATCGCCTGTTTTCGCTCGTGTTGCCGCTGCCCTGTGTTGTGTCTTGGGGACGCCGTCATAAACCTGGGTATAGCCACCAATGCCCACCAGTAGCCGAACGAAGCCATAGGCCAGCCAGGAGGCAAAGCGGGCGTACCACGGTACATGCCGCCAAGTGCGCCGGAATATCTGATGTGCGCCACGCGCCAGCGCATTTTCCAGGCTGGCTTGCAGTTGCCCGGCGAAGACGCGGTCATGCACAACGACATTCGCTTCGCGTGAAAGCAGCAGGCTGAACGGGTCAATATTGCTCGACCCGACGGTGGCCCAGTTGTCATCGATCACCGCTACCTTGGCATGCCATTCGCTGGCGTGGTATTCGTGCAGTTCAACGCCGTTTTCAAGGAAATGGCGATACAGGGCGCGCGCCGCCAACTGGTACAGCAGGTGATCGGAACGTCCCTGTACGATCAAGCGGACCCGCACGCCGCGTCGAACCGCGTCGATCAGCGCATGTCGAAAGCGAAGTCCGGGCAGGAAATAGGCGTTGCCGATCAGGATTTCGCGCCGCGCGCGGCGAATCGCGCGCAAGTAAGCCACTTCGATCGCCCGCCGCTGGCTGACGCTGTTGCGGGTGAGAAAGGTGGCTCGTTGCGAGCCGATCGTTTGGGTTGACGGCTTGAGACAGGCTGCCTCGCTGCGTTGCAGTCCCAGCCGGCTCCACATGACACGCTGCCAGAGTTGCCACGCGGCGATGTGCATATCGGCCACCAGCGGACCTTCGACCCGCACGGCGTAATCCTGCCGCGGCGCGGCCAGGTTGTGCCCGTTCAGGTCGTCGATCAGGTTGATGCCACCGACAAATCCGATACATGCATCGATCACCGCCAGTTTGCGATGCATGCGCCGCAAACGCCGGCGCTGCAACAGCATGAAGCCGCGTTCCGGGCGGAAGAACAACACGTTGACACCGGCGGCACGCAGTCTGTTCACCCGTTCAGGGGCGAACCCGCGTGAACCGAAACCATCCAGCAAAAGCCGGGTTTCGACGCCGCGTTGGGCGGCGCGCATCAAGGCTTCGGCTACCGCATCGGCGGCGGCATCGTTGGCGAAGATATAGCTTTCGAGGTGGATTTCGCGCTGCGCCGAAACCAGCGCCGCGATCAATGAGGGGAAATAATCGGCGCCATTTTCCAGCAGGGTCAGCCGGTTGCCCCCTTTAATCATGCCGGTAAATTGGCCCGCTTCAGGCCAAGGGACGCAACTGGGCGGTCAGTGCGGCGTGGTCGGACAAGCGCCGCCAGCGTTGGCCATGCAGAACCTGGGCCGAGGCGATGTCGAAGCCGCGCACATAAATGCGGTCGAGCGATAGAAAGGGCAGCGCTGCCGGGAAGCTGCGCGCATGCCGACCGTGGAGGGATTCAAAAACTTCTTTCAGGCCGAGTTCTTCGGCCAGATAGGAACTGGTGCGTTGCCGCCAGTCATTGAAGTCGCCGGCGATGATCAGCGGCGCATCGTCCGGCACCATGCGGCGGATGCGCTCGCTGAGTTGATGAATCTGTTTGCGTCGACCGGCTTCGTTCAGCGCCAGATGCAGGCAGATAGCGTGCAGCGGTTGCGCCATGTTCGGCACCGCCAGTTCGCAATGCAGCAGGCCGCGGCTTTCGAAGACATGCGCCGAGATGTCGACGTTTTCCCAACGCAGGATGGGAAAACGGGAAAGGATGGCGTTGCCATGATGGCCATGTTCGTAGACCGAGTTCTTGCCGTAGGCAAAATCGTTCCATAGGTCGCCGGCAATGAACTCGTGCTGTGGCATCGCCGGCCAGGTTTCAAATCGGTGTGAGCCACGCGCATGGTGGCCCTGGACTTCCTGCAGAAACACGATTTCGGCGTTCAATCCAATCAGGCTGTCCCGCACGTCATGCAACACGATGCGTCGATTGAAGAACGACAGTCCCTTGTGAATGTTGTAGCTGGCGATGCGGAGTGACGTGCTCATATTCAATGTGCTTTGTCAGATGCCTTGTCAGTTTTCTTGTTGGCATCCTTATCGGCATCCTTATCGGCTTCCTTGTGCGCAGTCTTCTTACCCGTCGCTTCCGCTGTAGATTTTTTCTCCGGCGTCTCTTCGCCCTCGTTTTCCTCCGCCGGTTTACGCTTTTTCTTTGGTGCCAAGGATTCGGGGGAAATGGTGGGGGCCACTGCTTGCATGTTGTTCTTCAACATGTACTCGTTCATTTCTTTCCAGCCGGAATAGACGGCTGACTTGGAGGCCGGCTTGTTGAGCTGATAGCAATCTTCCAGGCCGCGCCCGGCATGCCGGCAGGCGCCGCCGATGGCTTTGCCTTCAGCTTCGATTTTGGTCGGGTCGGTAAAGCCGGCGCGTTCCTTGACCTGGTCACAGCCGTGCAGGAGCAGAGCGCAGGCAAACAGCATCGACCACCGCGCGACCGTAGATGACGGCAGATGGAATTTCTGGCGCGGCGACATCTTTCGGCTTCTAGCGCGACAGATAGGGTGACACGTAGGGCGAAGTCAGCGCCGGCGGGGAGTAGGTGGCCCCCCTTTTTGACTCGAGTGCGCGTCGTTCCGCCTCGCGGCCGACGGCTTCGAAGCGGGCACGGACTTCATCTTCGACGAAGTAACCGGATCCCAGCGGCGGAATCGGGGTCATCGGCACAATGTGGGCCCGATATAACAAGGTGACCGGGGCTTTCTCGCCGACGATGCGCCATTCGCCAGTCATCGAAACCAGCTTGCCCGAGATGGCGCGAAAACGAATCACGCTGTACGGGATTTCCTCCAGGGCCAACACGACTTGATCCGGCATGACAAAGGCGAACAAGCCGGCATCGGCAATCTGCTCGACGCGTTTGGGTGCGCCAGGCGCCGAGATGACCCGGCTCGACACCATGTCCGGGATGAATGTGGCGAGGCGGTTGTAGTCGGTAATCGTGCCCCAGAGCGTGCGGGCATCGGTTTGCAGGACTTGTGATGCTTCCACCTTGACGCCAGACAAACCGGTATTGGCTTTGACTTTGGCATTCCCGGATGCCGCGGTAGCCGTGCCCAGCAGCAGCAAAATTGCCGCCAATAAAGCGGATTTCATTCCTTCTTCCTTTTCATTGCTTGCATCTCCCGGGCGAACGCTTCAACCCAGGAACGGACTTGTTGTTCGATGATAGTTACCGCGAGCGGGGGAGGGAATGGGGATTTCATCAAATCCATTTGCATACGGTAGATTAAATCGAGTGGTTTACCGGGCTTAATGTTCCACTCACCTTGGACATCCTTCAATGGGCCGCTGACAAAAACAACTCGAACAACTCCTGGATGCCCTTCAGGCTGGTGTTCCTCAATCTTTACCACGCCCTGGAAGGGCATGCGGAACTGGCCTGCGATGACCGTGCCGCGTTGCTCGACCAATTTTACTGTGTTGCGTTGTTCCAACAGACGACTGCCGCTAAGACCGGGAACGAATTCTGGAAAACGCGCGTAGTCGGTTAAAACTGCCCAGGCCGTGGTTTGGTTGACCGGCACTTCCAATTGCCCTTCCACCATCAGGATACTACCGACCTGACGCACATTCATTCGGGTCTCGGAAGCATGCAGCGGCTGCAGAAGCAGGCAGGATAAAAACAGAGTTTGGAGTAGAGTTTTCATAATTAACGTCATTTAACGTCATTTAACGTCATCAAGCACTGAGGAGCCGGCCTTGTTGCTACCTGCTGGGGAGTCCAGACAGTTCGATTGATCACCCGGTTATTGCCAATTGTCGAAGTATATCCATGCCTTCCATATTTCGTTCTCATCGTCTCGCTGACCTGATTCTGGCGCTGGTGCTGTTTCTGGGCGCCTGGGCTTATTACGCCATGCCGAGGGCGCAATATCCCGAGGTTGAACTCAACTGGGTGGCTGTTGCAGTGGTCTGGCCAGGCGCGACGGCGCGCGATGTGGAACGTGAAATTGCGCTGCCGCTGGAGGCCGCGGCGCGCCGGGTCGGCGATGTCCGTTTCGTCGCTGCCACTTCGCGCGATCACATCGCGACACTGCTGGTGCGCTTCCATGATCTCGACCAGGGCCGCTTCGAGCGTCGACTGGCGGCGCTGGATCGCGAGATTCGCCAGGCTTCGGCGGATTTTCCGAAGGACGCGCGGCCGCCACAGGTGATCGAACTGACCTCGTCAAATTTTTTCCCCACCGCGATGGTGGTAGTCAGCGCCGGGACTGCCGACAGCGCGTCGAATGGTCATGTTTGCGAACTCGCCGAGGCAACGCGCGACAAGCTGGAAAAATTGCCCGGCGTCAGCCGCATCTGGACTTACGGCATGCGCAGCCGCGAACTCGCGGTGACCTTCGATCCCGCCGCGCTGGAACAGCACGCGGTCTCGCTGGAAGACCTGACCCGCACCGTCGCGGAACAGACGCGCAGCCTGCCGGCCGGCATGGCCGACATGGGCGGCCGGCGTTACGCGATGCGGGTAGAAGGCCTCAACCCGAATCCGGATTTCCTGGCCGAAATTCCGATCACCGGCGCCGATGGCCGGATGGTCGAAATCGGCGAAGTCGCCCGCGTCGCCAGCGGCATTGCGCCAGCCCGCGAACTCGTGCGCCTGGATGGCAAGCCGGCGGTGCTGCTGTCGGTGATCAAGCGGGAGAACGTGAATACGCTGGCGTTGACCGAAGCCATTCATGCGCTGGTGAAAAATACCAATACCGCATTCGGCGTGCCGATTCTGACCTTGCTCGATGATCAGAGCGCGACGACGCGGGAAGCGATCGGAGTGATGGAAGCGAATGCACTGTTCGGTCTTGGCGTGGTGTTGCTGGTGACCTGGTTCTTCCTCGGCCATCGACTTGCCTTGCTGACCAGTATCGGCGTGCCGTTCGCCCTCGCCGGCATGTTTCTGGCGTTGCATCTGATGGGTCACACGCTGAATGTTTCGGTGTTGCTTGGCGTCGCCATCGTGCTTGGCATTCCGCTCGACGACGCGGTAGTCGTGGCGGAGGCCATCCGTTTGCGCCTGGCCGCCGGCATGGAGCGAACGGCGGCGGTGAGCGCGGCGCTGAAGGAAGTCGCGCGGCCGGTGACCGCGTCAATCTTTGCCACCTGTCTGGCTTTCGCGCCTTTGCTGTTCCTGCCTGGTCTGATGGGGCGGTTCATGTTCGTCACGCCGCTGGCGGTGATGCTGACCTTGTTGTGCAGCTTGCTGGCCTCGCTCTGGATACTGCCGCGACATGCCGTGGCCTGGGGCGACGGCGGCGCCGACAGTGGCTGGCGAGATGCGTTTGCGCGTCACTTGCGGCGTTTTTACGGCAAAGGCCTGCTCTGGAACATGCGCCGTCCGGCGCCGGTTTTTGTGTTGTTCACCAGTGTATTTCTGCTTGCCGGTGCTTCACTGGCGCTGGAGTGGGTGAAGCCGCGCTGGTTCGCCTCGGACCCACTGCGGGTGTTCAATGTCAATCTTCAGATGCCGCCGGCGAGCCATCTGGAAACCACGCTGGCTGCCGCGCGGGAGCTGGAACTGGCGGCAAAGCGCATCGCACGGCCAGGCGAACTGAATGCCACGCTGGCGATGGCCGGCCTGCAATTCACCCCGAGCGAGCTGGTCATTGGCGAACAGATGGGCCAGGTCACGATCAGTCTGGCGCCGCAATCGGCGAGCGGACGCAGCGTCAACGATTACGTCGCCGCGTTGCGGCCAGCGCTGCAAGCGGCAGGGGTGGAAAGCATTTCGGTGCAAGTGCTGTCGGCCGATTTGCCGATGCTGTCCAGCCTGTCCTTGCGACTCACCGGTGCTTCGCTCGATCGACTGGCCGAGGCGGCGCGCGATTTGCGCCTGGCCCTGGCCGAGCAGCCCGGTTTCAACGACATGAACGATGACGCCGGTTTCAGCCAGCCACGCCTGACCCTGCAAGTCGACGCCCCGGCGGCGGCGCGTGCCGGCCTCGATCCGTTCAAGCTGGCCGCGATGGTGCGGCTGCATTTCGAAGGTGTCGTGGTCGGCAAGATCGACGATGGCGAGCAATCGCTGGAAGTGGTGGTGCGCGGCCAGGTGATGAATCAGGCCGAAGTGCAAGGCTGGCTGATGAAGCCCTGGCGGTTGCCGGATGGGCGCACGGTAAACCCGGCTGAATTATTCACTGTCACTATGGAATCGACGCCGGGCGAGTTGCGCCGGGTCAACGGCGAACGCGCCATTACGTTACATGCCGGCTTTGACCAAGACCGCATCACCGCACGCCAGGCGGTGGAAACGGTGGATGCGGCCTGGGCCGCGATCGCGCCGCGCCATACCGGCGTCAACCTGCAACAGGGTGGCGAACTGGATGACGTGAAAGCCAGCCTGCGCGATCTGATCGCCTTCCTGTTCCTTGGATTCGTCCTGATGTACGCCCTGCTGGCGGTGCAATTTGGCCGTCTGGTGTTGCCGCTGGTGATTCTGGCCACCGCCCCGATGGCCCTGGCCGGGGTTGTGTTGGGCCTGTTGATCAGCGGTCAGCCGATCACGCTCTACACGCTGTATGGCTGCGTTGCGCTGTCCGGCGTCGCGGTGAATGCGTCGATCGTCCTGGTTTCGGCTGGCGAAGATCGGTTGGCACGCGGCCAGCCTTCGCTGGCGGCGGCGTTCTATGCCGGCCGGCGGCGTCTGGTGCCGATCATCATCACCACGTTGACGGTGATCGGCGGCCTGGTGTCACTCGCTTTCGGTTGGGGCGGTGATTCGCTGCTCTGGGGGCCGCTGGCCGCCAGCATCATCTGGGGCCTGGCGGTGGCGACTCCGCTTACCTTGTTCGTGACGCCGCTGATGCACGGTTGGCTGATGCGCAAACGCCTGGCTAATCCCGCAATAACGTAACTGTCGCTTCGCCGGTGTCTTTATTGATGGCGAAGCGCACCTCGCAGTACTCGTTGACTTCATGCTGGGTGGTTGGGTCATCGGCGCAACTGCAACCGGCAATGATGCCGCTGTAAAACAGGCCGGCTTTGACCTGAATTTCGTTTGGCGTCTCACCCAGATTCAGGACCGTGACCCCGAGATTCGCGCCATTTGCGCTGCTCGAGTGCGCCAGACCTTGCTGCAACGGCAGCAGATTGGGGTCCAGTTGTTTCACTTCCGCCTTGAAAATTTCGGTGAAACCCGGTGTTTGCCAGGCCGTGAGCGAATCGATTAGCCGCATCTTGGGCAACCGCTTCAAGCGTTCAGTTTGCGTGCAACGTCGACCACCGCCGCCGCGAGCGCGTTGACGCGGCGGATCGAGGCTTCCTCCAGCAGTTGACCATCGGCGTTGAATGCCTGGTCCGCGTTAGGCACGGCAACCTTGTTTGGCAGCACTATCGCACCGACGGTAGTGAGGACGCGTTCGAGATGATCGAGCCCTTGCAGCCCACCCAAGCCGCCCGGTGAAGCGGCCATGATGCCGGCGACTTTGCCGGTGAAGGGAATGCCGCCTTTGACGCGTGGCGTGCGCGAAATCCAGTCCAGCGTATTTTTCAACAGCGCGGAAATGCTGTGGTTATGTTCCGGCGAGGCAATGATCAGGCCGGCGTGGGCAGCAATGATTTCCTGCAATTTGAAGGCGTTTTCCGGCGGGCCGTTTTCCGCTTCGATCTCGCCGCTGAGCAACGGCATCGGGTAATCGGCCAGTTCCAGCAGGGTGGCTTCACCGCCTGCGGCAATGACCGCGTTTGCCGCAGCCTGGGCGAGTTTGCGATTGACCGAATCACGGCGGCTGCTGCCGGCAAAAATCAGGATCTTCATGTGGATGTTTCCAGTCGATATTCAGGCTGCGATTGAATCACAACCAGCGGTTTGGTTGCTTCCAGCATGTTTCCAGTAATGACTGGCATTGCAATGAGCTCCAGTTTGGTTGGTCGCCACTTGCTCCTGCGGGAATGTCCAATACGCACAATAATTTTTGTTCTGAGTGTTCCTGTTGTTGGTCAAGACTCTTGATTCTGAACCCGTCTGAACCCGTCTGAACCGGTCTGAACCCGAAGCCGGAAGATTAACCTTGGCGATTGAACAAGCCCTCCCAGCCTTCAAGCGAGCCGTCAATCCATCCGATGAACAAGGCAACCACAATGAGCAGGATAACTAGCAGCATGATCGTGTTGCTGATGAGCATCAGCAAATTGAGCCGTTCTTTAAATTGCGGCAGGTGCTTCACCGAGCGGCGTACTACCTGTGATTTGGCCAGATTGCCTTGCCAACCGCACTCGATGTTGTTGCAGCGAAACCGCCGCAGACTGACGAAAAGGCCGAGAAAATGGTCTATGCCTCGCCGGCTGATCGGCACCAGACGGTGCTTGCCGCATTGCGGACAGGCGGAAGTGGCTTTGCTCCCGCGTCCAGTCTTTGGGGCATTCGACTCGGGGTTGGAGAGTGAGGTTTGCATAGTCAGCCACAGCTTGATCGGCTCTGCTTTCGGGCTGGGCACCGACTGCACCAAACGCAGCAGGGTTTCGGCGGTGGCTGCGTCGGTTTCGCGCTGCTTTCCGTCGGCGTCGAGCATTTTTAACTGGTGACAATCTGTCACCGACTGACCGCCTTCTTTGCCCAACTGCTCTTTCAGTTTGTTCCAGTCCTTGCTTGCCGTCTGGTAGTCCGGCTGCTGGGTCAGTACCTGCATGATGTCGACAACCGAAAACCACCAGGTTTCGGTTTCCTCGTCATAGAGGCGGCGGATTGCATGCGTCTCGAAAAGTGCGGGTTGGATCGGCATGGTGAGTCTCCCCGTTTTCTAAAATGTTCTGTTGAAAGCCTGCTATGCCAGCTGCTACGCCAATTCCTCGATGTCATAAATCCGTCGATGCTCGCGGATCGCGTAGCGGTCGGTCATGCCGGCGATGTAGTCGCAGACGGCGCGATAAGGATCTTGATCGGCGCGGGCGTGATGTTCCGGCGGCATCAAACGCGGTTCGGCGCTGAACGCGGTGAACAAGTCGCGTAGCAGGCGTTGCGCTTTTTCGCTCATCCGCACGACTTTGTAATGGCGATACAAGTTCTGGAACAGGAAGCGCTTGAGTTCGCGGTGTTCGGCCAACATGCCTTCGCTGAAAGCCGCCAGCGTTGGACAGTGGCGCACGTCATCCAGGCTTTGCGGTTTGTGCTGGGCGATGTTGCTGCGAGTCTGTTCCAGCATGTCGACCACCAAGGTGTTGATCATCCGGCGCACGGTTTCGTGGATCAGGCGGCGGTCGGTGAGGTCGGGGTAGAGATTGCGCACGGTGTCGAGGTGGCGGGCGAAGATTTCCACCTGTTCCAGTTGCTCAACGCTGATCAGGCCGGAGCGCAGACCGTCGTCGACGTCATGATTGTTGTAGGCGATTTCGTCGGCCAGATTGGTGATCTGCGCTTCCAGCGACGGTTGCCGGCCTTCGATGAAACGGCGACCGACATCGCCGAGTTTTTCGGCGTTTTTCACTGAACAGTGTTTGAGGATGCCTTCGCGTGCTTCGAAGGTCAGGTTGAGGCCCTCGAATTCGGCATATTTCTGTTCCAGCGCATCGACCACGCGCAGCGATTGCAGGTTGTGCTCGAAGCCGCCGTGCTCCTTCATGCAGGCGTTGAGCACGTCCTGGCCGACATGGCCGAACGGCGTGTGGCCAAGGTCGTGTGCCAGCGCCACGGTTTCGGTCAGGTCTTCGTCCAGACTCAACATGCGCGCCAGCGTGCGGCCGATCTGGGCGACTTCCAGGCTGTGCGTCAATCGGGTGCGAAACAGATCGCCTTCGTGGTTGATGAATACCTGGGTCTTGTATTCCAGCCGGCGGAATGCGGTGGAATGCACGATGCGGTCGCGGTCGCGCTGGAATTCGGAACGCGGCGCGGCTGCGGGTTCTGGGTGGCGGCGGCCTTGCGTTTCAGCAGATTTGGCGGCGTAGGGTGCGAGTTCGGACATGGTGACCTTAACGTGAACGTCGCGTTGACGACGCTTTGCGCTCCCCTCCCCCGTAAGCGGGGGAGGAGTTGGGGGAGAGGGTACGACACCGGCGGGCGATGTCCTGTTCAAAGCGATTTATTTCGGCTTCCGGCACGTTGTTGGCGGCGGCGATTTCGCCGAAACGGTGGACGCCGGCTTCGACTTCCTGGCAGATCGCCGCCGCACCCGTGACGCCCCATTTGCGGCCAAGCGTGGCGAGTTCGGTGGGCGAGGGCGGCAGTGGCGTGAGATCAAACAGCAACACATGCTCGCGACGCGCGCCGGTGTCGGGCAGCAGATCGAACGCGGGTGACAGACGATAACCGCTGGCATCGGCCAGCAACCAGAAGTTTTTCAGATGATCATCGGTGTTGCCGAGCAGCGCGTTGAATACCATTTGCCGAAACAAGCGCGGCACATCTGCTTCCGGCTGCGCGCCATACCGGCGCAACGCGGCGATCAGGTCGGCGTAGCGCAAAACGTAATAGCCGCCGGCTTGTAGCAAGGCGCGGAAACTGAGCATGTGAAGGCGGCCGTGCGCGGCGGCGGAAGCGGGCGGGGTCAGGTCGAACCGTTTGACCAGCAGCACCCGGCGGCGGCTATCCAACTCGACCAGTCGCGATTCCGGCACTTCGAGTCCGGCCAATCGCGCCAATTCGAGGCTGGCGGCTTCCAGGCCAACCATGTCGACCTCGTCGCGTCGGCTGGGAAATTTGGCGATCCACTGACCGTGTTCGTCATACACCAGCGCTTTTGGTCGCGCGCCGCCGGGCGAACTGCCGGCAGCCAGCAGGCCGCGCGTGGCGTCGTCGATAGCGGCGCTGCCGGGGTTGCCTACGTCGCCAACCTCGCGTTCCAGGCGCTGAGCGGCATTGAGCAGCGAGTCGAGTTCAAGCATCGCGGCGGCGCTGGCGATTTCATTGGTTGGCTGGCCCGGCGGCTGACCTGGCGGATAAAAGCCCAAAGCACCCAGACCTTGCCCAGCCAGTGCCTGCAACAGATGTGGCTCCGACTGGCGACCGCGCGGCAGACCGTGGCGCAGGATCAACAAGCGCCGACCCCAGTCGTCGGGCAAGGCATCTTCCAGCGCCATCAGCGGGGTATCGAGTTGTTGGCCTGGAAAATCGCCCGGCGTTAAAGGCAATGCGGCGGGGTCGAGCGCAAAGGCACGCGGGTCAGCCAGATAGATCGGCGTGTAGCGGAATGCGCTGGCGTAACGGCCTTGACGATCGGTATCGCCAAAGACCAGTTCAGCGGCATGCAGTTTTTCACCTGAGGTGAGCGTGAGCCAGAGATCGAGCCGGATCATGCGGGTTTTACACTTTGCTTCGGGCGCGCTGGCGCACCGGTTTCTCGGCTTGCGCTGCGGCGTCGAACAAGCTGTAGCGCGGGGCGAGCAGGGCTTCGGCATCAGCGATGCGGCCGAGCAGGATCAGGGCGGTCAGCCAGTAGCCGATTTGTGCGCTGGCATCACCTTGTTCCATCCGGCGCAAGGTGGGGACAGAAACGCCAACACGTGCCGCAAAACGGGCTTGCGATTCGTTGCGCGCCAGGCGCTCGGCGCGTAAACGGTCGCCGAGTTGTTGCAGGATGGATTCAATGTTATTGGAAAGCATGGTTTCCATTATCTGCTTATTTCGCAGTTATTGAAAACCATGTTTTCCATTGATCAAGGCTCTCAGACTGCCTCGCTCAATGTGGCACGCAATGCCGCTGCGTCGTAATCGTTTGCCGTGCCCGGCCCGCTGACGAAAGCCTCGCCTAATTGCTTGAACAATACGAAGCGGATGCGTCCGCCTTCCACCTTTTTGTCGACGCCCATGTAATCCATATAAGCGTCGTAACCGAGATCGGGCGCCACCACCGGCAAGCCGGCGCGACGGAACAGCGCGCTGATGCGCTCGACATCAGCCCCGGAAATCAAACCCATGCGGCGCGACAAGTCAGCCGCCAACATTGTCCCGGCGGAAACCCCCTCGCCATGCAGCCAGTTGCCATAACCCATGCCGGTTTCGATTGCGTGGCCGAAGGTGTGGCCCAGGTTGAGCAGCGCGCGCTGGCCGGATTCGCGTTCGTCGGCGGCGACCACTTCCGCCTTGTTCTCGCAGGAACGGCGAATGGCGTAAGTCAACGCGGCGGTGTCGCGCGCCATCAGCGCATCCATGTTGGCTTCCAGCCATTCCAGGAAAGGCAGGTCGCGAATCAGGCCATATTTGATGACTTCCGCCAGGCCGGCGGACAACTCGCGCGCCGGCAGCGTGTTCAGTGTTTCGGTATCGGCCAGCACCCCTTGTGGTTGGTAGAACGCGCCGATCATGTTCTTGCCGAGCGGATGATTGATGCCGGTCTTGCCGCCGACTGACGAATCGACCTGCGCCAGCAAGGTGGTGGGTATCTGGATGAACGGCATGCCGCGCTGATAGCTGGCCGCCGCAAAGCCGGTCAGATCGCCGATAACGCCGCCGCCGAGGGCGATCAGCGTGGTCTTGCGCTCGGCGCGCTGGGTCAGCAGGCCGTCGAAAATCAGATTCAGCGTCTCCCAATTTTTGTAGACCTCGCCATCCGGCAGGATGATGGAATCAACCTGAATGCCGGCCTTCGTCAACGTTGCGCTGAAGCGCGAAAGATACAACGGGCCGACGGTGGTGTTGGTGACGATCACCGCCCTTTTCTGAATCAGATGCGGCAACACCAGATCGGCGCGGTCGAGGAGGCCGGGGCCGATGTGGATGGGATAGGCGCGGTCGCCGAGTTCTACGGTCAGGGTTTGCATGGAGTCAAGAGTTGTCGCGGCGAAAGATTGGCAATGATAATCCGGGCTACGCCTTGAGAAGCACGCCAACATGAAACTCGACCAGATCCAGCCCAATGTCGCCTTGCGCGGCATCATCCCCGATGCGCTGGTGACAGTCGTCAACGTCCAGTGGTTTGGCTCGGAGGCGCTGGAACTCACCTACAAGACCCCCACCGGCAAGGTCGCCAACGAACTGCTCTACCGGCACGACGAACCGCGCCTGGAGATCGTCGAACAGGGCAGGCCGTGGAGTTTCGATGGCGATGGCGCGCTGTTTCGGCTGGTGTCTGAAGCCCAGCGTATCCGGCTCGCCCATCTGTTCGACCCGGTGCTGGCGGTGCATACCTCCATCGTCGATCCGCTGCCGCACCAGATCACCGCCGTCTATGAGGCCATGCTGCCGCGCCAGCCATTGCGCTTTCTGCTGGCTGACGACCCCGGCGCCGGCAAGACCATCATGGCCGGCCTGCTCATCAAGGAGTTGATTGCGCGGGGCGACCTGCAACGCTGCCTGATCGTCTGCCCCGGCAGCCTGGCGGAGCAGTGGCAGGACGAACTCTATCGCCGCTTTCATCTGCCCTTCGAGATTCTCACCAACGACAAGCTGGAAGCCGCCCGCACCGGTAACTGGTTCCTGGAAACCAACCTGGTCATCGCCCGGCTCGACAAGCTCTCACGCAATGAAGACGTGCAGCAGAAACTCCAGGCGCCCGATTGCCGCTGGGATCTGGTGGTCTGCGACGAAGCGCACAAGATGTCGGCCACGGTGTTCGGCGGCGAGACCAAGTACACCAAGCGTTACCGCCTTGGCCAGTTGCTCTCCACGCTCACCCGCCACTTCCTGCTGATGTCGGCGACCCCACACAACGGCAAGGAAGCCGACTTCCAGTTATTCATGGCGCTGCTGGACGGCGATCGCTTCGAGGGGCGTTTTCGCGACGGCGTGCATATGGCGGATGTCTCCGACCTGATGCGCCGGATGGTGAAGGAAAACCTGCTCAAGTTCGACGGTACGCCGCTATTTCCCCAGCGCATTGCCTATACCGTCCCGTACAAGCTGTCGGACGCCGAAGCCGCCCTGTACAAGGCCGTCACCGACTACGTACGCGAGGAGTTCAACCGCGCCGAAGCGCTGGAAAACGACAAACGCGCCGGCACCGTCGGCTTCGCGCTCACCATCCTGCAACGGCGTCTGGCGTCCTCACCCGAAGCCATCTATCAATCCTTGCGGCGGCGGCGCGAGCGTCTGGAAAGCCGGTTGAGAGAACTCGAAGTTCTTCAGCGCGGCGGCGCGTTTTCCAGCATTGATGCCCCCATCCTTTCCCCCTCACTGCCGGCTCTGACTAGTGAGGATGTGGAAGACCTGGATGAAGCGCCCGACAACGAAGTCGAAGCCGCCGAAGAAGAAATCCTCGATCAGGCCACCGCCGCCCGCTCGATCGCCGAACTGCGTCTGGAGATTGACACGCTCAAGGGACTGGAATCTCAGGCGATTGCGGTACGCCGCAGTGGCACCGACACCAAGTGGCGTGAACTGGCCAGCCTGCTGGGTGAAATCTTCACCCCCGCGACCATCGGCCACACAGCCGCCGAACCCGCCGCCCCTTACGGCGCCGGTGCGATAGCGCCGCCCACGCCTTCGCCGCACCAGAAGATTGTCATCTTCACCGAGCATCGCGACACCCTGAACTATCTGGAACAGCGCATCACCACGCTACTCGGCAGCAAGGATGCCGTGGTCATCATCCACGGTGGCATCGGCCGTGAAGAGCGGCTGAGGGTGCAGGAATCCTTCAAGCACGATCCCAGGGTTCAGGTGCTGCTGGCCACCGATGCCGCCGGCGAGGGCATCAACCTCCAGCGCGCGCACCTGATGGTCAATTACGACCTGCCCTGGAACCCCAACCGGCTGGAACAACGCTTCGGCCGCATTCACCGGATTGGCCAGACCGAGGTCTGCCACCTGTGGAACCTGGTGGCCGAGGAAACCCGCGAAGGTGATGTCTACCGTAAGTTGCTTGAGAAACTCGAACAGGCCCGCCAGGCGCTGGGTGGCCAGGTCTTCGATGTGCTCGGCAAGCTGATGTTCGAGGATGGCGGCAAGGTCATGTCCTTGCGCGACCTATTGATCGAAGCCATCCGCCACGGCGAAAGGCCCGAGGTCAAAGCCTACCTTTCTACCGTGCTCGATGTCGCCCTTGACCGCAGCCATCTTCAGGACCTGCTGGAAGAACGCGCACTTGCCCACGACGCCATGGACGCCAGCCAGGTTCAGCGCATCCGCGCCGACATGGAACGCGCCGATGCCCGCCGCCTGCAACCTCACTACATCGAGTCTTTCTTCCACGAAGCCTTCAAGCGCCTGGGTGGCACCGCCAAGCAGCGAGAGGCTCGCCGTTACGAAATCACCCATGTGCCCGCCCCGGTGCGCAACCGCGACCGCCTTATCGGCATCGGCGAGCCGGTATTGCCACGCTACGAACGCATTGCTTTCGAGAAATCCCTGATTGCGCCGCAGGGACAGCCACTCGCGGCCTTCGTCTGCCCCGGCCATCCGCTCCTCGATGCGGTTATCGACCTCACCCTGGAGCGCAATCGAGACCTGCTGAAACGCGGCACGGTGCTGGTGGATGAACGCGATTCAGGCACGCAGCCGCGCGTCCTGTTCTATCTGGAACATGCCATTCAGGATGCCGGCCTCACCCGTGCCGGCGAGCGTCGCGTCGTTTCCAAACGCATGCTCTATGTCGAACAGGATGCCGCCGGCGTTACCCGCCATGTTCATTACGCGCCCTATCTCGACTATCGTCCTCTCGCGGCGGGCGAACCCGGCATCGACAGCCTGCTCGCTCGCCCCGAATGCCAATGGATCAATCGCGAGATCGAGCAAAAGGCGCAAGGCTATGCCATCGCCCACGTCGTGCCTGAACACCTGGCCGAAGTGCGCAGCCAGAAACTGGAACTCATCGCCAAGACCGAAGCGGCGGTAAAAGATCGGCTGACCAAGGAAATCACCTACTGGGACCACCGCGCCGAAGAACTCAAGCTCCAGGAACAGGCAGGCAAACCCAATGCCAAACTCAACTCAGGCGAAGCCCGAAAACGCGCCGACCTCTTGCAGGGGCGACTACAAAAACGTCTGGAAGAACTCAAGCTGGAAGCCCAGATATCGCCCCTTCCGCCGGTGGTTCTCGGTGGCCTGCTGGTGGTGCCGTTGGGCTTGATTCACGCCATGGCCAGGCAGGAGACGGCCGGAACGCCCACATCACCGGTGGATACCCAGATCAGCGCTGCCCGCGCTCGCGCCATCATCATGGACATCGAGCGTAGCCTGGGCTTCGAGCCTGTCGACCGCGAATTCGAGAAGCTGGGCTATGACATCGAAAGCCGCTTACCTGGCAACTGCGCTGGCAACTGCGCTGGCAACTGCGCTGGCAGTGGCAAGCTGCGCTTCATCGAAGTGAAAGGCCGCGTCAGCGGAGCACCCACCATCACCGTCACCCGCAACGAGATTCTCTACTCGCTCAACAAGCCGGATGATTTCATCCTTGCAATCGTCGAATTCACTGGTGAAGACACCCACCGCACCCACTACCTGCGCCAGCCCTTCCAGCGTGAGCCGGATTTTGGGGTGACCAGCGTGAACTATGACTTCACTGAATTGCTGGGGCGGGCGGAGCCACCGCGATGAAAGTAATATTTACGTTGTAATAAAACGGAATTACCGCAATTATTAGCATCTGATTGTTTTTATTAACAGGTTAGGCATCATGCTCATCGAGTTTAGCGTCACCAACTTTCGCTCCATCCAGGCACGCCAGACGCTAAGCATGGTGGCCAGCCAAGATACAGCCCATCTCCAACGCAATATCACGCCGACCAAGGATAAGGATCTCCGTCTATTACGGTCTGCCGTCATCTACGGACCGAATGCGGCTGGCAAGAGCAACATCCTGCGCGCACTGGAAACACTCAGGCAATTGGTTCAGAACTCGGCAACCACTTTTCAGGAGGGTCAGTCCATCCCGGTTACGCCCTTCCTCCTGTCTAGGGCGACAACCGAACAGCCATCGACATTCGAGATCATCTTCACCGCCGATGACGGCGTTCGCTATCACTACTTTTGCGAAGCCAACCCCAAACGTGTGTTCAAGGAATGGCTGGTCGCCTATCCCCAGGGACGAGCGCAACGTTGGTTTGAGCGGGAGTACGACAGCCAAACGGATTCTGAAAAGTGGTGGTTTGGCCCCAACTTCAAGGCGGAGCGTGCAGAACGTAAGGTTTGGCAAGGCTTTACCAGCGCCAATGTTCTATTTTTATCTAACGCTA
>JBBQQT010000069.1:0-17345 GCA_038215555.1 Burkholderiales bacterium
TAGGTGCGAATTCATTCGCACCGTGCGTAGTGCGTAGGTCGGGTTAGCGCAGCGTAACCCGATACCTCAACGCTCAATGTCGGGTTACGGCGCAAACCCCGCGCCTAACCCGACCTACGAAAAAAGGACATCGCCATGGACGGCATTTACCTCGACAACAACGCCACTACCCGCGTCGATGACGCGGTGCTGGAAGTCATGCTGCCTTATTTCACCGAGCAGTTCGGCAACCCTTCTTCGATGCACAGCTTCGGCAACAAGGTCGGCCTGGCGATCAAGAAAGCGCGCTTGCAGGTGCAGGAATTGCTTGGCGCCGAACATGATTCGGAAATCATCTTCACCTCCTGCGGCACCGAGTCCGATTCCACAGCGATCCTGTCGGCGACCAAGGCGAATCCGGGCAAGAAGGAAATCATCACCACGGTGCTGGAACATCCCGCCGTGCTGAATCTGTGCAGTCATCTGGAAAAGGAAGGCTACAAGGTTCACTACCTCAAGGTGGACGCAGAAGGCCGTCTGGATCTGAATGAATACGCCAAGTTGCTCAGCAACAAGGTCGCGGTGGTATCGGTGATGTGGGCGAACAATGAAACCGGCAGTTATTTCCCGGTGCTGGAAATGGCCGACATGGCGCATGCCGCCGGCGTCCTGTTCCATACCGACGCGGTGCAGGCGGTGGGCAAGATTCCGATCGACCTGAAGAGCAGCAAGATCGACATGCTTTCGGTCTCCGGCCACAAGCTGCATGCGCCGAAAGGCGTTGGCGTGCTGTTTTTGAAGCGCGGCGTGCGTTTCCGTCCGATGCTGCGCGGCGGCCATCAGGAACGCGGCCGGCGCGCCGGCACCGAGAACACCGCTTCCATCGTCGGACTCGGCAAAGCCTGCGAACTGGCGCTGGCGGCGATGCACCATGAAAACACCGAAGTGCGCCGCCTGCGCGACAAACTCGAAGCCGGCATTCTGGCCAAGGTGCCGCGCGCCTTTCCCACCGGCGATGTCACCAACCGCCTGCCCAACACCAGCAACATTGCGTTCGAGTTCATCGAGGGCGAAGCGATCCTGCTGCTGCTGAACAAGTTCGGCATCGCCGCCAGTTCCGGTTCGGCCTGCACCTCGGGCAGCCTGGAGCCGTCGCACGTGATGCGCGCGATGGGCATTCCCTACACCGCCGCGCACGGTACCACCCGTTTCTCGCTGTCGCGCTACACCACCGAAGCCGAAATCGACCGGGTCATCGAAGTCACCCCGGAGATCATCGCGCAACTGCGCAAAATGTCGCCCTACTGGGGCGATAACGGAACACCCGATGGCGGCCCGGCGGCGGAACCGGAAAAGGCGTTCGCGCCGGTCTACGCCTAGTTTTCGGTAAGCAGAAAACAATAGGCAACCAAAAGCCGGCAGGAGCGGGTTACCAGTTGGTTTCTCGTTCCGCCGTCGCTGAAATTTTATGTATCGATAGGTCCGCGCCGTTGAACTCTTCTTCGGCATCCAGACGCAGGCCGATCGCCAGTTTCAACGCGCCATAGACCACTGCACCACCGATCAGCGCGATCAGAACACCGGTCAGTGTGCCCACCAGTTGCGCGCCGAAGCTGACGCCGCCGAGGCCGCCGAAGCTCTGCAAACCGAAGATGCCCGCCGCGATGCCGCCCCAGGCGCCGCACAGGCCATGCAACGGCCAAACACCGAGCACGTCGTCGATCTTCCATTTGTTTTGCGTGATGGTGAACATGATCACGAACAGGCCGCCGGCAATTACGCCGGTAGTCAGCGCACCGAGAGGATGCATCAGATCGGAACCCGCGCAGACGGCGACCAGCCCGGCGAGCGGGCCGTTGTGAATGAAGCCGGGGTCATTCTTGCCAACCAACAACGCAGCCAACGTGCCGCCGACCATGGCCATCAATGAATTCACCGCGACCAAGCCAGACACGGCTTCCAGCGTCTGCGCCGACATCACGTTGAAGCCGAACCAACCCACCGTCAGAATCCAGGCGCCCAAGGCCAGGAAAGGAATGCTCGACGGCGGATGCGCAGCCACCCCGCCATCATGGCGATAGCGCCCACTGCGCGCGCCAAGCAGGATCACCGCTGGCAAGGCAATCCAGCCGCCCATCGCATGCACGACGACCGAACCGGCAAAGTCGTGGAATTTGGCGCCGAAGCTGGCTTCGATCCAGTCTTGGAAACCATAGTTGTTGTTCCACGCCATGCCTTCAAAGAACGGATAGAGAAATCCGACCAGGATGAAGGTCGCCGCCAGTTGCGGATTGAAGCGGGCGCGTTCGGCGATACCGCCCGAGACGATGGCCGGAATCGCGGCGGCGAAGGTCAAAAGGAAGAAAAATTTGACCAGGTCATAACCGTTTTTCTGAATCAGATGCTCGGCCCCGCTCAGGAAATTGACCCCGTAGGCGATGCTGTATCCGATGAAAAAATAGGCAATCGTGGAGACGGAAAAATCGGTCAGGATTTTGACCAGCGCATTGACCTGGTTTTTCTTGCGTACGGTGCCCAACTCCAGAAAGGCAAAACCAGCGTGCATGGCCAGCACCATGATTGCGCCCAGCAAGATGAACAGGACGTCTGCCCCGGATTTGGATGCGTCCAGCATGAATGACTCTCCTGAATGGTCTGAATTGGTGAAACCGGACAGTCAAAGCAAGAGCCGTGCCTTATGTTGGGGCGCGATGCACATTAACTGAATAAGTGCGCTTTCCGTTCATATAGAACAATGGCTTACCTCTACTTCAGAATGATTTATTTCTCCAGACCGGCTCTTGCCTGGGTCAACATGCGCATTCGGTTGCAACGGCGGCATCTCACCTGAAAACAATAACGCCCCTGGATGGGGCGTTATTGTTTGGCATGCACTAGATCAGCGCATCAAGTCAGCTTTTTCTGCTCTTCTTCAATGCGGTCCAATTCGCCATCCAGGTCAGCCTCGGACATCGGTGAGTAAGGCTCGTCCTCCGCCTGGGGCGCCGCCGCACGGCTCTTGACCATCCAGCCCGCGATAATGATGCCCAACTCATAAAGCAGCCACAACGGCACCGCCAGCATGATCTGGGAAATCACATCCGGTGGCGTGAAGATGGCGCCGATGACAAAAGCGCCGACGATGACGTAAGGCCGCGCTTCCTTGAACTTGGCGATTTCGACCATGCCGGTGATTGCCAGCGCAACCACCACGATGGGCACTTCGAAGGTGATGCCGAAGGCCAGGAACATGGTGATGACGAAATCCAGGTATTTGCCGATATCGGTCATTACCGCCACGCCCACTGGCGCGATGCCGACAATGAAGCCGAATACCACCGGGAAAACCAGGAAGTAAGCGAACGCCATACCGCAGACAAACAGCACCAGACTGGCAAAAACCATGGGCACGATCAGCTTGCGTTCATGTGCATACAAGCCGGGGGCGATGAATGCCCAGATCTGATACAGGATTACCGGCAGCGCACCGAGAAAGGCGGTCATCATCGCCACCTTGATCGGCACGAAGAATGGCGTCACCACTTCGGTCGCGATCATCTGGCCGCCTTGCGGCAACTTGTCCAGCAACGGCTGCGCCAACAACGCATAGAGATCGCCGGCGAATGGAAACAGGCAGATGAACAACACAATCCAGGCAATGACCGCCTTCAACAGGCGATCGCGCAGTTCGATCAAATGCGAAATAAAGGTTTCCGTACCATCCATGCTCATGCGGTTCAGCCAGCGATTTTAGTGTCTGTAGGAGGAGCGGAGGCTTGTGCTTCAGGCCCTGCTTGGATTTCCACGCTTGCGGCTGCTTGAGCAACGCTTTCGTTCGCCTTGCTCGCCTCGCTGACCAACGCCGGCTGCGCCGTAGCCGCTGCGGCGGCTTCCTCGGCCTTGATCTTGTCCCATTCCTGCATCGACAAGCCGCCGTCGGTGGCACTCATCGCCTGCATGACACGGCTGATCTGGCCGGTTTCCTGCTCGACGACGGTTTCGATCTCACGTTTGGTCTCGCCAGCCATGATTTCGTAACGCTGAGCAGTATCTTTCATCTCCTGCTGCATCTTGCGCAACTCTTCCAGCTTCATGTCGCGGTCGATGTCCTGCTTGACCTGCGACACATAGCGGTTGAGTTTGCCCAGCCACTGGCCCGCCGTACGCGCGACCTTGGGCAGTCGTTCGGGGCCGATGACCACCAGCGCGACGATACCGATCAGCATCAATTCGCTGAAACCTAGATCAAACATGTCGGTGCACCGAATTCAGGTTGAAAAACAAGCGTGTCGACGCAGGGTATGACCAATAAAACATCAGTGATGCTGCTTGTCCTTGACCTCACCTTCGATCGTCGTGCCACTGGATTCGTTGTCCTGACGCGGCAGTTCCGAAGGCTTGTTCTTTTCTTCGGCCATCGCGTCTTTGAATCCTTTCACCGCTCCGCCCAGATCGCTGCCCACGTTACGCAACTTCTTGGTGCCGAAAACCACCAGAACCACAGCCAAAACGATCAGCCAATGCCAGATGCTGAATGAACCCATAACTCAACTCCTCAATAAAAAACGGCCATCCCTGTCGAGACGGACCTGAAAATCACATGGCGCGCTGACTGCCGCCGCCAATGATGTGAACGTGCAAATGCATGACTTCCTGGCCGCCACCCTTGCCCGTGTTGATGATGGTCCGAAAACCATCATGCAGCCCCTGCTCCCTCGCCAGCACCGGCGCCAACAGCAGAATACGGCCCAACAGCATTTCATGCCGCGCGTGCGCGTCGGCCAACGAGCCGATGTGTTCCTTCGGCACGATCATGAAATGCACCGGAGCAACTGGATGAATGTCGTGAAACGCAATCAGATCGTTGTCTTCATAAATCTTTTTGGCGGGAATCTCGCCCGCCACGATCTTGCAGAAAATACAGTCTTCGCTCATTTCGTTTCCTTGCCGCGACTGGCTTTTTCGACGATGCCGGACAAGCCTTCTCGCCGCGCCAGCTCATTCAGGATTTCATCCGGATGGATGCCTTGTTGGGCCAACAAAACCATCGAATGAAACCACAGGTCAGCAGTTTCGTAGATGATTTTTTCGCGTATGCCATCTTTCGCGGCCATGATGGTTTCCGCCGCTTCCTCGGCGACTTTCTTCAGGATCGCATCCAACCCCTTGTGGTAGAGCTTCGCCACATAAGAACTCTGCGGATCCGCCTGCTTGCGCGCTTCCAATGTCTGCGCAAGACGGTCGAGAATGTCGTTGTTCACTGCTGAGCCACTCATTTTTTGTAAATCTCGTGCGGGTCTTTCAAGACCGGATCAACCGCGACCCATTGGCCCTCGTCCAAGCGTTGAAAAAAGCAACTGCGCCTGCCGGTATGACAGGCAATTCCCCCCACCTGTTCAATTTTCAGCAAGACTACATCTTCATCACAATCGAGGCGGATTTCCTTGACCTTCTGCGTATGGCCGGATTCTTCGCCCTTGTGCCACAGCTTCTTGCGTGAACGCGACCAGTAGACCGCCTCGCCCAGCTGCACGGTTTGTTTCAGTGCATCGCGATTCATCCAGGCGACCATCAGGATGTCACCGTTTTCCGCATCCTGAGCGATGGCCGGCACCAGCCCATCCTCCGACCAGTTGACCTTGTTCAACCATGCATCATTGCTCACAAGCGCACCTCGATTCCCTGTTCCTGCATATGTTTTTTTGCTTGTTCGACGGTGTACTCGCCGAAGTGAAAGATGCTCGCCGCCAGCACCGCATCGGCGCCGCCCATTTTCACGCCATCCGCCAGATGCTGCAGATTGCCGACACCGCCGCTGGCGATGACCGGAATATTCAACGCATCGGAGATCGCGCGCGTCAAATTCAGGTCGAAACCGATCTTGGCGCCGTCGCGGTCCATGCTGGTCAACAGGATTTCGCCTGCGCCCAGATACTGCATTTTCTTTGCCCACACGACCGCATCCAGCCCGGTCGGCTTGCGGCCGCCATGGGTAAAGATTTCCCATTTCGGCGCCGCACCCCAGACGGTTTGTTTGGCGTCGATAGCCACCACGATGCACTGCGAGCCGAAACGATCCGAGCAGTCTTTGACCAGTTGCGGATTGAACACCGCCGCCGTGTTGATCGACACCTTGTCGGCGCCGGCGTGCAACAACCGCCGTACATCTTCCACCGCCCGCACACCCCCGCCGACGGTCAGCGGAATGAATACCTGCGCCGCCACCGCCTCGATGATGTGCAGGATCAGGTCGCGGTTGTCGGAGGTCGCGGTGATGTCGAGAAAAGTCAACTCGTCGGCACCCTGTTCGTCATAACGCTTGGCGATCTCGACCGGGTCGCCGGCATCGCGCAGGTTGACGAAGTTGACGCCCTTGACGACACGGCCATTGGTGACGTCAAGGCAGGGAATGATGCGTTTGGCGAGCGGCACTGTTCTTTTCGGTTAGGTTGATTGGGTTAGGTTGATTAGGTTACGTCTAGTCATGCCCCGCTCAAATCATCCGCCAACGCTTGCGCGGCGGTGAAATCCAGCGTGCCTTCGTAGATCGCGCGGCCGGTAATGGCCCCCATGATGCCCTCACCTTCGACGGCGCAAAGGTTGCGCACATCGTCCAGATTGGTCACGCCGCCGCTGGCGATGACCGGAATGTTCAGCGCTTGTGCCAAACGCACCGTGGCTTCGATGTTGACGCCGGACAGCATGCCGTCGCGACCGATATCGGTATAAACGATGGATTCAACACCGTAATCCTGGAACCGCTTGGCCAGATCGATGACATCATGGCCGGTGACTTTCGACCAGCCTTCGACCGCCACCTTGCCATCTTTCGCATCGAGACCGACGATGATGCGGCCCGGGAAGGCGGTGCAGGCGTCGCGCAGAAAGCCCGGATTCTTGACTGCCGCACTACCAATGATGACATAGGTGATGCCGTCATCGAGGTAACGCTCGATGGTATCCAGATCACGGATGCCGCCACCGAGTTGCACCGGAATTTCATCGCCGAGTTCATCGGTGATCGCCTTGATCGCCTTCTCGTTGACCGGCTTGCCGGCAAAAGCGCCGTTCAAGTCGACCAAATGCAGGCGTCGAGCGCCGTTCGCCAGCCACTTGCCGGCCATTTCCGCCGGATTGGCGGAAAACACGGTTGCGCTGTCCATTTCGCCTTGTTTAAGACGAACACATTGACCATCTTTGAGATCGATCGCCGGAATGATGAGCATGGCCTTACCTTTGATTGCCTTCCCAAGTTATGAAATTGGCGAGGAGACGCAGACCCGCAGCCTGACTCTTCTCGGGGTGAAACTGCACGGCGAACACATTGTCACGCGCCACCGTACAGGTAAATGCAAACGGGTAATGGGTGAACCCGGCCACCATCGCAGGATCGGCCGGCTCGGCATAGTAGCTGTGGACAAAATAGAAACGGGCGCCGTCTTCGATGCCTGCCCACATCGGATGTGCCATGCCTTGATGCACCTGGTTCCAGCCGATGTGCGGCACTTTCAGTTTGCCGCCATCCGCGTCTTTCATGGCATCAGCGGGGAACAAACGCACATTGCCGGGCAACAGGCCAAGACCGGCGCAATCGCCCTCTTCGCTGTGCGCGAACAAGGCTTGCATACCGAGGCAAATCCCCAGAAAAGGCTTGTTCGCAGCGGCTTGCTTGATCGACTCGGTCAATCCGCGTGCCGCCAGTTCTCTCATGCAGTCCGGCATCGCACCGACACCGGGAAACACCACCCGCGTCGCCGCTGCGATAACCGCCGGATCGGCGGTGACCACGATGTCGGCCAACGGCGCGACGTGCTCGAACGCTTTCGACACGGACAGCAGGTTGCCCATACCGTAATCGATGATGGCGACATCAGCCATTACAGCGAACCCTTGGTCGAGGGCATGGCATCGCCCATGCGCGGATCAACTTCCAGCGCCATGCGCAGCGCCCGGCCAAAGGCCTTGAACACGGTTTCTGCCTGGTGGTGCGCGTTGATGCCGCGCAGGTTGTCGATATGCAGCGTGACGCCGGCATGATTGACGAAACCCTGGAAAAACTCGCGGAACAGATCAACGTCGAAATCGCCGATTCGCGCCCGGGTAAATTCGATGTGGTATTCCAGCCCGGGCCGGCCGGACAGGTCGATCACCACGCGCGACAGCGCTTCGTCGAGGGGCACATAAGCGTGGCCATAACGACGCAGGCCTTTCTTGTCGCCCACCGCTTTGGCCACCGCCTGGCCGAGGGTGATGCCGATATCTTCGGCGGTGTGGTGCGCATCGATGTGCAGATCGCCCTTGGCGTTGATCTCCAGATCAATCAGACCATGCCGCGCCACCTGATCCAGCATGTGATCGAGAAACGGCAGGCCGGTCTGAAACAGGGCCTTGCCGGAACCATCCAGATTGACGCGAACCGTGATCTGGGTTTCCAGCGTGTTGCGAGTGACTTCGGCGCTACGGTTCATATCAGCTACGGTTCATATCAGTTATCCAACTCTAATTCATTCCGCAAAGCGGCAAGGAACGCGTCATTTTCAAGCGGCGCGCCGACCGTGACGCGCAAGCAATTGTCGAGCAGCGGGTGACCGCCATGCAGGTTTTTGATCAGGATACCCCGCCGCTTGAGGCCAGTGAACACCTTCGCCGCATCCGGCAAGCGGAACAGGATGAAATTGGCGTCGCTGGGGAAGGCTTGCACCCCTTTCAGGGCCGACAAGGCACGCATCAGGCGACCACGTTCTTCGACCAGCAAATCGGCTTGGCGCTCCAGCACGGCGACGTGATCAAGCGCAAACTTTGCCGCCACCTGGGTCAACACGTTGATGTTGTAGGGCAGGCGGATTTTGTCGAATTCCTTGATCCATCCCGGCTTGCCGACCATATAGCCAAGCCGAAGTCCAGCCAGACCAAGTTTCGACACCGTGCGCAACAGGACCAGGTTATCGAAGCGCGCCAGATCGGCGATAAAACTCATGCCGCCGGCAAACGCATGGTAGGCCTCGTCGATCACCACCAGACCGGGCGCGGCGGCAAGAATGCGTTCAATCGCAGCGCGGTCAAAGACATTGCCGGTCGGATTGTTCGGATAAGCCAGGAACACCAGTTCAGGTTGCTCGCGTTCGATGGCATCCAGCATGGCAGCTTCATCGAGCGAGAAATCCGGCCGCAGCGGCACACCGACATAACGCAGGCCGGTGAACTCGGCAATCATCCGGTACATGACGAAGGAAGGTTCCACCGACAGCAACGCAGCCCCCGGCTTGGCCAATGCGCTGGCGACAATCTGGATCAGTTCATCGGAGCCATTGCCGAGCATGATGGCGTAGCCGGCATCGATCGAAAAAGCCTGCCGCAACGCATTCTGAACCGTCGCCGCGTGCGGGTCCGGATAACGATTGATCGCCGCTTCGCCCAACTTTTCCGCCAATTCGGCGCGCAAATTGTCCGGCAACGAATACGGGTTTTCCATTGCGTCCAGCTTGACCATGCCGGTCGCATCGGCAACGTGATAAGCCGATAAACGCTGGATTTCCGGGCGGATGAGTTGGTCGGGAGTCATTGAATGCGCTGCTGGCCAGAGACGTGTCGCGGCGAGCCGCTAGCGATCAAGCAAGTCGCTGCTTGCGATTTTCGGCTATCGCCCCATTCGGAATTCCGCCGAACGCGCGTGCGCCTGCAAACCTTCGCCATAGGCGAGTGCGGCAGCAATTTCGCCCAGCGTTGTGGCGCCTGCATCTGAAACGTGGATCAGGCTGGAACGCTTCTGGAAGTCGTACACCCCGAGCGGGGAGGAAAAACGCGCGGTGCGCGAGGTCGGCAAGACATGATTCGGGCCGGCGCAGTAATCGCCCAATGCTTCGCAGGTATTGCGACCCATGAAGATGGCGCCGGCATGGCGGATTTTCGGCAGCATTGCATCCGGGTCTTCGATCGACAGTTCAAGGTGCTCCGGCGCGATGAAATTGGCAATTTCGGCGGCTTCATCCAGATCGCGACACAGAATCAATCCCGCCCGATTGCCGATCGAAGCGGAAATCACATCCTTTCGCGGCATCGTTGGCAGCAGTTTGTTGATACTGGCCTGCACCGCGTCAAGGTAAGCGGCATCCGGACTGATCAGGATGGATTGCGCCAGTTCGTCGTGCTCGGCCTGCGAGAACAGATCCATCGCGATCCAGTCTGGATCGGTCTTGCCGTCGCAAATGACCAGGATTTCCGACGGTCCGGCAATCATGTCGATACCGACGATGCCGAACACCCGGCGCTTGGCTTCCGCCACATAGGCGTTGCCGGGACCGACAATCTTGTCGACTTGCGGAATGGTTTGTGTGCCATAAGCCAGCGCTGCCACGGCTTGTGCGCCACCAATACAGAACACGCGATCGACGCCAGCCACCGCCGCCGCCGCCAACACCAGGTCGTTGCGCACGCCATCCGGCGTCGGCACCACCATGATCAATTCCTTGACGCCGGCCACCTTGGCCGGAATCGCATTCATCAACACAGAAGACGGATACGCCGCCTTGCCGCCCGGCACATACAGGCCGACGCGATCCAATGCGGTCACCTGCTGGCCCAACACGGTGCCATCCGGCTCGGTGTAGGTCCAGGATTCCTGTCGCTGTTTTTCGTGATACACCCGCACCCGTTCGGCCGCCGCGCGCACAGCCTGCTCCAGCCGCAACGGCAGCTTGCCCAACGCGGCTTGCAGATCGGCCTGGGAAAGCTCCAGCGCGGCCATATCGGGCGCCTCCAGCCGGTCAAAACGCGCGGTGTATTCGAGTACCGCCGCGTCGCCTCGAGCTCGCACACCGGCCAGAATCTCTGAAACCGCGTTTTGCACCGCACTGTCGGTGGCGTCGTTGAACGCCAGCAATTCAGCCAGCCGTGCACGAAAATCCGCGCTGGAAGCATCCAGTCGGGTGATGGAAATTGCGGCGGGGAGACCAGTCATGATCGAGGATTGCTTGGGTTACGGAGTTGTTACGAAGTTGACCGAAAGAATTATAGCCACGACCGGACGGATTAACCGCCTGCCGCAGTCCGGAAAGTCTCGATGATCGGCTGAATGATGTCGTGCTTCAATTTCAGCGCCGCCTGATTCACCACCAGTCGCGAACTGATCTGCATGATTTCTTCCACCGCAATCAGATTGTTCGCCTTCAAGGTGCCACCGGTAGAAACCAGATCGACGATGACATCCGACAGCCCGACCAGCGGCGCCAATTCCATCGAGCCGTAAAGTTTGATCAGGTTGATATGGACGCCTTTTTCAGCGAAATGCAGCCGCGCCGTATTCACATACTTGGTCGCCACCCTTAAACGCGCACCACGCCGCACGGCCGCCGGGTAATCGAAACCGACCGGCGTCGCCACCATCATGCGGCATTTGGCGATGTTCAGATCGACCGGCTGATACAGCCCTTCGCCGCCGTGTTCGATCAGCACATCCTTGCCGGCAATACCGAGATCGGCGGCGCCATGCTGGACATACGTCGGCACATCGCTGGCACGCACGATGATCAGTCGGACATTTGGTCGATTGGTCTCGATGATCAGCTTGCGCGACGACTCCGGACTCTCGCTCGGCACAATGCCGGCCGCCGCGAGAAGCGGCAGGGTTTCTTCGAAGATGCGGCCCTTGGAAAGGGCGAGGGTGATTTGAGACATAAAAAAACAATCCTGTTTCGATACTTGATTGACCTGAAGCCACCGCCACCCCGAAGGCGACCCGCTTGCGGACCGAATGAATGACCGCTCAGGAGCCGCAGCCGCCGCAACAGCCACTGCCTGAAGACACAACCGGGGCAGCCAGCCAAGCGACGACCTTGTCACGGCTGGGCACGCCGCCAGCATGTACCACCTTGCCGTCGATCACCACCCCGGGCGTGGATAAAACCCCGTAACCCATGATCGACTGAATGTCTTCGACTTTTTCGAGTTGCACCGCAACGCCCTTCTCGATCGCAACTTCCTCGATCAATTTCAACGTGTTCTTGCAGTTGGCACAGCCAGTGCCGAGTACCTTGATATCCATGATTTCACCGTTTACAGAATGACGATTGAAGAAGCACCAACCGGGAGCATGCCAGACAGCGATGGTGTCACTTGAGTTTTTCCGTCATTTGAGTCCTTGCGTCACTTGAGTCTTGGCTTCACATTCTCGCCGTTGGCGCGCTATGCCTTCTCCCGCCTGATATTCGCGCCGAGTGCATTCAGTTTGGCTTCGATATTGGCGTAGCCGCGATCGAGGTGATAAATCCGCTCGATGTTCGTCTCGCCTTCAGCGACCAGGCCGGCAACGACCAAAGAAGCCGAAGCGCGCAGGTCGGTCGCCATCACCGTCGCACCTTGCAGTTTTTCAACGCCTTTCATCACCGCCGTGTTGCCGTCAATCTTGATGTCGGCGCCGAGGCGCTGCATTTCGACGGCGTGCATGAAGCGGTTCTCGAAAATCGTTTCACGAATGATCGCGGTGCCGTCAGCGACCGCGTTGATTGCCATGAACTGCGCCTGCATGTCGGTCGGGAACGCCGGGTACGGCGCGGTGCGGATGGAAACCGCTTTCAGGCGCGGCGGCGCGATGATGTGGATGGATTCGTGTTTCGCGGTCTTCTCGCCGAAGATTTCGCAACCGGCATCCAGTAGTTTATCAACCACGGCATCAAGGTAGCCGGTGGACGTGCCGAGCAAGCGGATGTCGCCACCGGTGATCGCCGCCGCGCAGAGGAAAGTGCCGGTCTCGATCCGGTCCGGCATGATGCGATGGCTGGAGCCATGCAGTTTGTCCACACCACGGATGCGGATCAAATCAGTGCCGGCGCCGCTGATCTGAGCCCCCATGCTGATCAAGCACTGCGCCAGATCAACCACTTCCGGCTCGCGCGCAGCATTTTCGATCACTGTTTCACCGTCGGCCAGGCACGCCGCCATCATCAGGTTTTCGGTACCGGTGACCGTCACCATATCGGTGAACAGACGCGCACCTTTCAACCTGCTGACCTTGGCCACGACATAACCGTGTTCGACGCCAACCTCTGCGCCCATCGATTGCAGCCCTTTGATGTGCTGGTCGACCGGGCGCGCACCAATCGCGCAACCGCCCGGCAGGGAAACCCTGGCCTCGCCACAACGCGCAACCAATGGGCCAAGCACCAGGATCGATGCCCGCATGGTCTTGACCAAGTCATATGGCGCCAGCGGGTTATTCAGACCGCTGGCATCCAGCGTCACGTTCTCGCCCTCGCGCTCGACCTTGACGCCCATCTGGGCGAGCAATTTCAGCATCGTGCCGATGTCGTTCAACTCCGGCACGTTGGTGAGTTTGAGCGGCTCCGCGCTGAGCAGGCAGGCGCACAGAATCGGTAGCGCCGCATTCTTGGCGCCGGAAATCACGACCTCGCCGGTCAGACGACCGCCGCCGGTGACGACGAGTTTATCCATTGCTTGTCTGCCATTCTTCCGGGGTCAGCGTCTTCATCGACAAGGCATGAATTTCGGCCCGCATCTTGTCGCCCAAGGTCTTGTAGACCATCTGTTGACGGGCGACGAGCATCTTGCCGCGAAACTCCGGACTGACTACCAGCGCCTCGAAATGCTGGCCGTCGTCGCCGCGCACCTGAATATGATCGCAAGCCAGGCCAGCTTGAATCCAATCTTGCAATTGTTGTGAAGTAATCATTTGAAAACCTTGGGGAAAATTAGTGGCGGAGTTTATAGCCCGACTTCAACAACCTCAACGTGATGCCGCCCAACAAAATCACAAACGGCAACACCACCGCCAAGCTGAGCCACGGATCAACATCTGAATGACCGAAGAAACCAGCGCGGAAACCATCGATCATGTAGAAAACCGGATTGAAGTGCGACACGCTCTGCCAGAACGACGGCAGCGAGTGAATCGAATAGAAAACGCCGGACAGGAAAGTGAGCGGCATGATGATGAAATTCTGCACGGCGGCGAGATTGTCATATTGGTTTGCCCAGATGCCGGCAATGATCCCCATGCAGGCAAAAACCGCGCCGGAAGCGAGCGCAAAAACCAGAATCCAGATCGGATAACGCATTTCGATATCCGCAAAAAACAAGCCCACCAACAAGACGCCCAGCCCGACAGTAAATCCCCGAATCAGCGCGGCCAGCAGATACGCCAGGAAGAATTCCAGATACGACAGCGGCGGCAACAGGACGAACACGATATTGCCGGTGATCTTGGATTGAATCAGGGACGAGGATGAATTGGCGAACGCGTTCTGCAACAACGACATCATGATCAGGCCAGGCATCAAGAACGCCGTGTAAGACACGCCGGGATAAACCTGAACGTGGTCTTCCAGCACATGCGAGAAGATCAGCAGATAGAGCAAAGCGGTCAGCACCGGCGCGCCGACGGTCTGCACCAGCACCTTCCAGAAGCGCAGCACTTCCTTGTAAAGCAAGGTGCGAAAGCCGCTCATGCCTGGCCCGCATGCATGATTTTGAGAAACACCTCTTCCAGATCAGGCTGGCGCAACGCCAGATCGCGAATCCCGATGCCGGCAGCGCGCAATTGGGCCAGGATGCCTTCCAGATCAGCGTAGTCGGGAAGATCCAGGACGTAGTGATTGCCGTCGCAGCCTTTCAAGCGAGGACGCAGAAAATCCGGCAAATCAGGCGTATCGAGATCCAGCAACAAACGCCGTTCCGCGCCCGCCTGCAGCAGATTGGCGGTGCGATCAAGCGCCACGATGCGGCCCTCGCGCAGCATCGCGACGCGTTCGCAGAGCATTTCCGCTTCATCCAGATAATGCGTCGTCAACACAATGGTGTGGCCCTGGCGATTGAGGCGTCGGATGAATTGCCATAACGACTGGCGCAATTCGACATCGACCCCGGCGGTCGGCTCATCCAGCACGATGACCGGCGGTTTGTGCACCAGTGCCTGCGCCACCAGCACTCGCCGCTTCATGCCGCCGGAAAGCAGGCGGGTGTAACTTTCCGCCTTGTCGGTGAGGCCAAGATTAGCCAGCAGTTCATCGATCCAGTCATCGTTGCGGCGCAATCCAAAATACCCCGATTGCAAGCGCAAGGTCTCGCGCACGGTGAAGAACGGGTCATACACCAACTCTTGCGGCACGACTCCAAGGGCGCGACGTGCATCACGGTATTGCGCAGTGACGTCGAAACCCATGATCTCGACCGAACCAGCGGAAGCCCGCGTCAGGCCGGCAAGAATGCTGATCAGTGTAGTTTTGCCGGCGCCATTCGGACCGAGCAACGCGAAAAACTCGCCTTCCTCAATGTCCAGATCGATGCCACGCAGCGCATGCACGCGGGCAAAACGTTTCTCCAGACCGCGCAAGCGAACGGCGGCACGCATCAAATGGGGAAATCAGGGCAGATCGCAGAACATATCGGCGAGGCCGTACAGCCGTGCCAGGCTGGTCAAACTTTCCGGCACGTTACGGAACTGCAAGGCATCGCCGGCTGCATTATTGAGACCGCTACGCCGAAGCGACAACAGCAGGCTGAGTGCGGAAGAATCCATCTTCGCCACGCCGGACAGGTCGAAAACACGCGTGCCGGCCTGGATTGCCTGCTCACCCTCAGCCAACATGCGCGTTGCATTTTCGAGGACAAGATCACCTTCCAACACAGCGACGCCCGCTTCAATGCGCATTATTTTTTCGACCCGGAGGCTGCCGCAGGCTGATTGCGGCGCGACAGCGTCGCCAGCAAACCATTAATGCCGCCTTTACGTACTTCGGAAGAGAAGGAACTGCGATACACCGTCACCATGCTGACGTTATCCACCAGCACGTCATAGACCTTCCAGCCATCACCTTGTTTTTCCATTCGGTAATTGATTGGAATCGGCGGCGCACCCGGCTTGCTGACTTCGGTGTTGACCGTGACGTCGGTCTCGCCTGGCGCCAATCGGAACGGCTTGAAGTCGATCTTGTAGTCGGCCACGCTGCTCAAGGACGCGGAATACGTCCTTACCAGCATGGTGCGGAACTCATTCACCAACTCATCCTGTTGCGCCTGTGTCGCTTTGTTCCAGTTTTTGCCGACGGCAAGTCGGGTCATCTGGGGAAAATCGAAGTTGGGCAGAATTTTCTCTTCCACCAGATCGAGGATCTTCTTGTTGTTGCCAGACTTGATATCCCGGTCCTGCTTGACGATACGCATCACCTCGTTGGTCGTATTTTTGGCCAGGACATCCGGCGGAACAATATCCGCCAGCGCAGCCAGCGAATAAACCACGATCAAGCCTGACATCAACCATTGCTTTAAACCTGTCATCGTTATCTACCTCTTTTGTAAATGAATTCAATCTCTTCGACAAAGGAACCCGGCATGCCGATCAAACCGGGTCTTCCGACAGCATCAAGGTGCGGCCGGTTCCGCCTGACTATCGTCCTTGTTGTATAAAAACTGGCCGATGAGGTTTTCCAGCACCACCGCGCCTTGAGTAATCTTCAGCGCATCACCGTTGGCCAGCATTTTTTCATCGCCCCCCGCTTCCAGCGAGATGTACTGCTCGCCCAGCAGACCCGAAGTCATGATCGCTGCGCTGCTATCTTGCGGAAATGAATAACGCGCAGCCAGCGAAAGGGTTACAAGCGCTTCGTAGTTTTTGGGGTCAAATCCGATTTCCGCAACCCGACCCACCACCACGCCCGCGCTTTTCACCGGCGCCCGCGGCTTCAGGCCGCCGATATTTTCGAACGAAGCTTTAACGGTATAAGTTTCGCCATTGTCGTAACTGCCCAAATTGCCCACCTTCAACGCCAGAAACAGGATGGCGACGATACCGGCCATGACAAACAGGCCTACCCAAAGATCAAGTGTTGCGCGCTGCATGGATCAAACTCCACGGAACATGAATGCGGTCAGAACAAAATCCAGGCCGAGAATGGCCAGGGACGAAGTCACCACGGTACGGGTGGTGGCGCGTGAAACGCCTTCCGCTGTGGGCGGGGCATCGTAGCCCTCGAACAGCGCGATGATGGTGACGGCAATGCCGAACACCACGCTCTTGATGACGCCGTTGAGAATGTCTTCCTTGAAATCGACAGCAGCCTGCATCTGCGACCAGAACGATCCCGCATCGACGCCGATCAGCACGACGCCGACCAGATAGCCGCCCAGTACGCCCATCGCCGAGAACAACGCTGCCAGCAATGGCATGGAAATCACTGCACCCCAGAACTTTGGTGCAACCACACGGGCAATCGGGTCCACCGCCATCATTTCCATCGCGGCGATCTGCTCGGTCGCCTTCATCAGCCCGATTTCGGCCGTGATGGCCGAACCCGCCCGACTGGCGAACAACAATGCGGCCACCACCGGCCCGAGTTCGCGCACCAGCGACAGCGACA
>JBBQQT010000070.1:0-17161 GCA_038215555.1 Burkholderiales bacterium
GGCCTTCTGCTGCGAATCCCCTTCTCCCAACACTTCCTGAAGAATCTCGCGAGCACCTTCACGGTCACCCATTTCCATATAGGCGCGAGCCAGATCGAGCTTGGTATTCACCTCTTCACGCAGTTCGGCATCAATTCCATCCGCCAATTCAGGTTCGGCCGCATCGACAGTCACCGCCTCGACCTCAGGTTCCATCTCAGAGACCGCTGAAAGCTCGGCAAACTGGTCAAAATCAGCCGCCATCTCAAACTCGGGCGCTTCGGTTACTTCAATCGCGGCAATCTCTTCTGCGGCTTCAGCAGCCGACGTTGCAGTCAACTCCTCGACTTCGGGAAACGATTCCATTTCGAGATCGAGATCAATTCCGGACAGATCAAGTACCGGCATTTCTTCCGCTCCGGTTGCCTCGATCTCGGTTGCTTCCAGAGTCTCGGAGAACTCGAAATCAGATAGCTCCGGAGCAGACAGGTTTTCCGGCACAACCTGAGCAGGTTCCGCTTGCTCAGCCGGGACTTGAGTGACTTCACTGGCAGTCTCGAAATCCAGGCCCAACTCATCCGGCATATCGAGCGAACCGGGAACCCCGATTTCAGCCGCCGCAGTCGTCGCTATCAGTTCGAAATCTTCGATTGGATTCAGATCCAGATGCTCGGACAAGCTGACTTCATCGCGGGCGAACGTATCGAAATCTGACGCTTCAGACGCAACAGGCAACACAGGTGCAGATTCGAACGCCATCGAACCTTCAGCTTCGGCGGCGACGGGCGCTACTTCGGGTTGCCGCGAGTCGGGCCCAAACTCGGACCCAAACTCGAGATCAGGCTTGCTCGCTTCAGCATTCGCGCTACCGCTCCAATCGTCCTTGCTGGCCAACTGCGAAAAATCAGCCAAATCATTTTTCGCGGCAGATTGAACCGGTTGCGCGGCGGCGGCTGCAACAACCGTTGCCGCAGCTGCGACCGAAGCGGCGGCCTTAGCGGGGGCGCCCATGATTCCGGATTGGTGAGTATCGACCCGATACAACGGATTTTCCGGATCGATTGAGCGTCCCATTTCGGCGGCGCGTTGCCAGACCGGCGTATTTTGGCCAGCCAGCCCCGCATACAACTCGCTGGCGGTGGTCTCGAAGCTGGTTGTGTCCTTGCGCGAGGCGTAAAGCTCCAACAACTTCAGCGCGATCTCATAGCGGGCGGGATCTTTGATCAAGGCCTCGCGCAGGATTTCTTCCGCCTGTGTATCCCGGCCATACGCCATGTAAACCTCGGCCTCTGCGATCGGATCAACCTCATGGCTATCGATCGCCCCCATGCCGAGGCGGCTGAAATCAGTCAACAGCATGCTGCCCTCTGTTGACGCACCAGATGCAAGGTTGCCGGAAGACGCATTGAACACGGCGTTATTCCTGAATTCACCGCCGGTCATGATGCTGTCTTCAAACTTGGTCAGCCCCTGACGGCGCCGACTGCCCACCATCATCATCCAGAGCAGGCCAGACAAAAGCAGGGCCGCGACGATGCCGCCGATATAAATTGGATTGCTGACAAAGGTGGAAACCCAACTGGTGCTCGGCTCCGCTACCGGCAAAGGCGCGATCACCGGAGCAGGCTTCGGTGCTTCAACCGGAGCCGGTTCGGCGACCGGAGCAGGCGTCGGCTCTGCGACGGATTCAGGCAGCGGAGCCGGTTTTTCTTCTGCCAGATCAGGCAATGGCACAGGCGGTGCTTTGGCTGCTTCCTGCGCTTTCATTTCCAGCAATTTCTGCATGTCCCGAACAGTGCGCTCAAGCTGGCTGACGCGATCCTGGGCTTCCTGGAGGGCGCGTCCCTTGGCGGCCAACTCCTCTTCCATGGCATGCAATCTTTCTTGCGTCTTGCCATCCGGCTTGACCGCCCCGCCGGGCTCGCCCTTGGAGAGTTTGAGCACATCCTTCGCCACGCCTGGCGCAGGGGCCGGTTTGACATCCTGCTGCGGGGTGATTTTGCCGGCAGCTTGATCTTCAACTCTTGACACCGGCACTTCGCCGGCCATCTCAGCCAGTTTTCGGCGGTAAGCGTTCCACTCTGTTGTATGCCCACGCACCGTGCGCGCCGCCTCGGCGCGAGTGACAGCCTGTGCCGCATCAGCACTCGGTACATTCAAAACGCCGCCACGATTGAGGCGGTTCATGTTGTTGTTCTGGAATGCTTGTTTATTGGCCTGATACAAGCCAACCATCATCTGTTCAAGGCTGATATCGGCTGGCCGAACCTTGCTCGCGATACCGCGCAGGGTTTCACCTGACCTTACCGGGCCGTAGGTTTTAGGCGCCTGGGCAGTTACCGCAGGCTTGGCTTTCGCTGTTTCAACCGCAGCAGCCTGTTCCTTCGGTTTTGTCGTGCCATTGGTTGCTACGCTCGTCGACGGCACCACGACCGGGATTGAACGCACCGTGTCAACCGGTTTGGCGGATGCCACCGGATCGAGAAGAATGGTGTACTCGCGAATCAGTCGACCGGAACTCCAATTGAGTTCAATCAACATATCCAGGAAAGGATCCTGCACCGAGGACGTCGAGCTGATACGAATCACAGGTTGGCCATTGGAACGCTGATCAACGCTGAATCGTAGATTGCCGAGCACTTCCTGCCGGTCGATCCTTGCCTGTTTGAATGCCTCTGCAGTAGCGAGTCGCGCAGAGATATCAGCGAGGTCGTCCTTGGTTACAGACAACAACTCGATTTCGGCTCTGAGCGGCTGACCGAGGGCTGACTGGACACTCAGCTTGCCTAGACCGGCTGCGTTCGCCGACCCCCAAGCAAATAACAGCGCCCACAATAAGCCACTGATTTTTCTAGTCTTGTTCATCGCTTCGCCTTATATCCTCTGTCTTCAAGACCACGTTGGATAATCTCCACTCGCAGCTTCCAACACATCCCGTCATTACATCCCGTCTTTGCCAAATTTGTGAAATTTCTCATGGGCTTAGACGTGGTATCTGAAGCAAATCTTACGTTAGCAGAGAAGTTGCGGGCTTATCAATCCAATTTTCCACGCTTGCCGCCATCTGCATCGCATCCAGGGCAATCGGATCGAAGACCAACCAGAGCCGACACGCCACATCGTCGACCCGAATTCTGCCAATGAAAACATCCTGGCTACCCAGCGCATCGGTGGCCGGAGTCGGCATGGCTGCAGGGTGTTCGTCTTCCATCAGGGTAATGCCGTCCTGATGCCGCAGCGCATTGCGCAACGCCGCAATATCCATGGCCTGGGCCGTGCGCACATGCAATGCCATCGCCGCGCCGAAGAAAAGCGGGCCGGTGACCGCCGTGAATCCGACCTCAACGCCGTTGGCCAGACGAGCGGTGGTTTGGCTCAAAGCCAGTTCATCATCGGAACCCTCTTTTCCTGGCGCCATGGGTACCACATTAAAAGCAATCTGGAGTGGAAAAACCACGGGTTCCGGGTTTTCCATATTGAACAGACCGCGCGTTTGCTCGACCAACTCATCGACACCTTCTTTTCCTGCCAAGGCGACAGGCAGGGTGACGAAAGCCTCTGCCGAAACCAGGCTGGCAAGCGCTGCAATCGGTCTCAGCACCCGCGCCGCGATGATCGCGGCAGCGGGATCGATTGTGTCTGCCGCAAGAATCGGCATCGTCGGGCGTTCAGCTCTAATCCGATCAACCAGACGCGCGATTGCCGGACTCCGGCTGGCGACAATCAGGGCCTGCGCCTGGCTGTAGTCGAAATCGGCAGCCGCCAGACAAGGCCAGTCTTCGCCACGAAAACTGACGCTGTCGTCCGCATCATGCAAGGTCAGCGCGAACAAACGCCCGATCGGCACTTCGCGATCGTCCAGGGTGGACAAAATCGCCTCGCCCAGCGGCGAATCCGCGCCAAGAACAGCAAGGTCAAACTGGGAGGTAGAAAACTCGGAAGCCAATACGTTCAACCTTCCAGAATGATGCGCAGCATGCGGCGCAACGGTTCGGCGGCGCCCCACAGCAACTGGTCGCCGACGGTGAAGGCGGTCAGGTACTCCGGCCCCATGTTCAGCTTGCGCATGCGTCCAATCGGCACCGTCAAAGTGCCGGTGACCGCCGCCGGGGTCAGTTCGCGCATGGTGATATCGCGATCGTTGGGCACCACTTTCACCCAATCGTTATGCGCGGCGATGATGTTGTGGATGTCGTCCAGCGGCACATCCTTGGTCATCTTGATGGTCAACGCCTGCGAATGGCAGCGCATTGCGCCGACGCGGACACAGAGGCCGTCGATCGGAATTTCGTTATTGCTGCGGCCAAGAATCTTGTTGGCCTCGACCTGCGCTTTCCACTCTTCTTTGGATTGACCGGAAGCCAGTGCCACGTCGATCCACGGAATCAGATTGCCAGCCAGCGGCACCGGCCAGGCTTCCAGCGGATAACGGTCGGAACGAATGAAATCGGCCACTTTCCTGTCGATTTCCAGGATCGCGGAAGCCGGATCAGAAACCAGATCAGCGACTTCGCCATGCACCGCACCCATCTGCTTGATCAGCTCGCGCATGTTGCGCGCACCGGCGCCGGAAGCGGCCTGGTAGGTCATCGGCGAAATCCACTCGATCAGACCGGCTTCAAACAAACCACCGATCGCCATCAGCATCAATGAAACCGTGCAGTTGCCGCCGACATAGGTTTTTACGCCATTGGCGAGGCCGTTCTTGATGACGTCCTTGTTCACCGGGTCGAGGATGATGATCGCCTCATCCTGCATCCGCAGTGCCGAAGCGGCGTCGATCCAGTAGCCGTCCCAGCCGGCGGCGCGCAGCTTCGGATACACCTCCTTGGTGTAGTCGCCGCCCTGCGCAGTGATGATGATGTCCATCGCCTTCAGATCGTTGATCGACATCGCATCTTTCAGCGCAGGCACATCCTTGCCGATGTTGGGACCCTTGCCCCCCACGTTGGAAGTGGTAAAGAACACCGGATCGATATGATCGAAATCGCGTTCTTCCTGCAACCGGCCCATCAACACCGAGCCCACCATACCGCGCCAGCCAACCAGACCTACTCGCTTCATTTTATTTACCTTTGTGCATTCAATTCATTACAGCGCCGCGACCACTGCATCGCCCATGCCGGAGCAGGACACGCGTGTAGTGCCTTCAGTCCAGATATCGCCGGTGCGCAACCCCTGCGCGATGACCTTTTTAACGGCAGTTTCAATACGGTCTGCAGTCGTCATATCAGCAAACGTGTAGCGGTACATCATCGCCACCGACAGGATGGTCGCCAGCGGATTGGCAATGTCCTTGCCGGCGATATCGGGCGCGGAGCCATGAATCGGCTCGTACATGCCCTTGTTGTTCTCGTCCAGCGAAGCGGAGGGCAGCATACCGATGGAACCAGACAGCATGGAAGCCTGATCGGACAAAATGTCGCCGAAGATATTGCCGGTGACGATCACGTCGAATTGCTTCGGGTTCTTCACCAGTTGCATCGCCGCGTTATCCACGTACAGGGAAGACAGTTCCACCTCGGGGTAATCCTTCGCCACTTCAGCCACCACGTCGCGCCAAAGTTCGGAGCATTCCAGCACGTTGGCCTTTTCCACCGAGCACAGTTTCTTGCCGCGCTTCATGGCGATGCCGAAAGCGACATGCGCCACCCGGCGCACTTCGGATTCGGAGTAGATCATGGTGTTGAAGCCGACCCGTTCACCATTGCGGATTTCGATGCCACGCGGCTGGCCGAAGTACACGTCGCCGGTCAATTCACGCACGATCATGATGTCCAGCCCGGAAACCACTTCCGGCTTCAGCGATGAAGCGCCAGCCAGTTCCGGATACAGCAGCGCCGGACGCAGATTGGCGAACAGATTCAGCGCCTTGCGGATGCGCAACAAACCGCGCTCAGGACGCAGCGGACGCTCCAGCTTGTCATATTGCGGGCCACCGACGGCGCCGAGCAGCACGGCATCGGATGCCTTCGCCAGCTTCAGCGTCGTTTCCGGCAGCGGATCGCCCTCGGCGTCGTAGCCGGCGCCACCGATGTTGCCGTATTCCATCTCGATGCTGGCGCCATCACGCTTGAGCACATCGAGAACCTTCACCGCTTGCGCGACAATCTCCGTACCAATGCCGTCACCCGGCAGAACTGCGAGTTTCATGTTTTCTTCTTTCTGTTCAGATCGTGATGTTCAATGAATGGCGAAGCGGATCACAAGCGCGGCTCGATGCCAAAGCCCGAACGCTCACGCCGGCCTTCCGCGCCATGGAATTCGAAGCCTTCTTTTGAGGCCAGCCAGACTTCCTGTGCGCCGGCTTCCAGAAACAGGCCGATCTTGCGTTCCATTTCATGCCGGCTGTTGGAAGGGGAAACCACTTCGATGCAAAGCTCAGGCGCTTTGGGAAAGGGGGTCAACTCACCATGGGCGGCAAGAAATTCGTCCGAACACCATGCCACATCCGGGACTCGCACGCCATCGGTGGTCTGGATGGAACACTCCACCATGACTTCACCAAATTGGAAATACTGGCGCAGTAAACCGGCCAGTTTCCCCTGCGCCAATGCATGCCAGTTCGACGCCGGACTCATTTCGATGATCCCCCACTTGTTGAGTTCTATTTTGTATGGCAAATCCCGCAAAGAAGGATCGGCAATCACGTCGGACCATTGCATGGCGCTCTCCTCAGACAAACAGCCAGGCCGCCTCAGCTTTGCGGCGCGCCTCGTAAGCCTTGATCTGGTCAGCTTGTTGCAAAGTCAGCGCGATGTCATCTAGACCATTCAACAAGCGGTGTTTACGCTCGCCATCCACCTCGAAGGCAATGACTTCACCAGAGGGCGTGGTCACGGTCTGCGTGGCGAGGTCGACATCAACGCGATAACCGGGTGTTGCCAGGGCTTCCTGGAACAGACGGTCGACCACTTCGGCACTCAAAACGAGGGGCAGCACACCATTCTTGAAACAGTTGTTGAAGAAGATGTCGGCAAACGACGGCGCGATAATCGCGCGAAAACCATAGTCTTCCAGCGCCCAGGGCGCATGTTCGCGCGACGAGCCGCAACCGAAGTTTTCCCGTGCCAGCAGCACCGAAGCGCCCTGGTAACGCGCCTGATTCAGCACGAACTCGGGATTCAAGGGTCGGTTACTGCAATCCATGCCGGGTTCGCCGCGATCCAGATAGCGCCATTCATCAAACGCATTCGGGCCGAAACCGGAACGTTTGATCGACTTCAGGAATTGCTTCGGGATGATCGCGTCGGTATCGACGTTGGCGCGGTCAAGCGGCGCGACCAGGCCATGCAGCGAGGTGAACGGCTTCATCGGGTTGACCTCTGGATCGCTTCGCCGGCCTTCTCGACGTCCTGGCCGATGCCCTGCAAGGTGTTGCAACCATACATGCTGAATACGACGCCAACGGCGATCGCCAACAACGCCAGCTTCACCACGCCCAACAGAATCCATTTTTGGGGAGTTGTCATCTCATCACCTCACGAATATCAACGAAATGTCCGAATACCGCCGCCGCCGCCGCCATCGCCGGCGAAACCAGATGCGTGCGACCACCCTGCCCCTGGCGGCCTTCAAAGTTGCGGTTCGAGGTCGAAGCGCAGCGTTCACCCGGCTCCAGACGGTCGGCGTTCATCGCCAGACACATGGAACAACCAGGATCGCGCCATTCAAACCCGGCCGCGACGAAATCCTTGTCCAGCCCTTCGGCTTCGGCCTGTGCCTTCACCAGACCGGAACCCGGCACCACCATTGCCAGCTTGACATTGGCGGCCACCTTGCGGCCCTGCGAAGTTGCCCAGCGCGCGACAATCGCCGCTTCGCGCAAGTCTTCGATGCGCGAATTGGTACACGAACCGATGAAAGCCTTGTCGATCGCGATTTGATCGATCGGCGTGCCGGCAGTCAGGCCCATATAGGCCAGAGCGCGTTCCCAGTCGGTTTTCTTGACCGCATTCGGCGCATCCGCCGGGTTCGGCACCCGACCATCCACCGACAACACCATCTCCGGCGACGTGCCCCAGGTCACCTGCGGCTTGATATCCGCAGCGTTCAATTCAATCAGCGCATCAAATCGGGCATCCGGATCGGAATGCAGCGTGCGCCAGTACGTCACGGCTTGTTCCCAGTCCGCGCCCTTCGGCGCCTGCGGACGGCCTTCGACATAGGCGATGGTTTTCTCGTCGGCAGCTACCATACCGGCGCGCGCACCCGCTTCGATCGCCATGTTGCACAGCGTCATGCGGCCTTCCATCGACAGCGCGCGGATCGCTTCACCGCCGAATTCAATCGCGTAGCCAGTGCCGCCGGCGGTGCCGATGCGTCCGATGATCGCCAGCGCGATGTCCTTCGCGGTAACGCCGGTCGGCAGCGCGCCATCTACGCGCACCAGCATCGATTGCGACTTCTTCTGCCACAGGCATTGCGTCGCCATCACATGCTCGACTTCCGAGGTGCCGATGCCGAACGCCAGCGCAGCAAACGCACCATGCGTGCTGGTATGCGAATCGCCGCAGACCAGAGTCACGCCGGGCAAGGTGAAGCCCTGCTCCGGGCCGATGACGTGGACGATGCCCTGGCGGTGGTCGCTCATGCGAAATTCGTTGAGGCCGAGCTCGGCGCAATTGGCATCCAGGGTTTCCACCTGGGTGCGCGAAACCGGATCGACGATGCCTGCAGCGCGGTCGCAGGTCGGCACGTTGTGATCGGGCGTCGCCAGCACCGTGCTGGCCCGCCACATCTTGCGACCGGACAGCTTCAAGCCCTCGAAGGCTTGCGGACTGGTCACTTCATGCACCAGATGGCGGTCGATATAGATCAGCGCGGTGCCATCGGCTTCCTGGTGGACGACATGCGCGTCCCAGAGTTTGTCGTAAAGGGTGCGGGGTGCAGTCATGGCAAGATTTGCTTCGGGCGACGAAAGAAAGACGCGGATTATTTCACGTTGCGATGCGCTTCGGCGATGCCGGCGGGCCTATTGCTCACGGCTAATTTGTTCTAACCAAAATATCGTCATTCCGGCGTGCATTTAGCCGGAATCCAGAAGCGTAAATCCAATCCAATCAAACAGTTAAACCCCGGCTTGTTGAACGAACTGGATTCCGGCTTACAACCGCCGGAATGACGGTAAATCAAAGACTTAACGTTAGAACAAATTTGCCGTGGCCTATTACTTAACGGCTATTGATTCTCGGCGCCCAGTCGCATCAGCGCATATTCCATGCTGTCCGACAGTGCCCGCCAACTGGCATCGATGATGTTCGGGCTGGCGCCGACCGTGGTCCAGGACTCGACCCCGCTCTGGAAATCGATCAACACCCGCGTATTGGCCGCAGTGCCGGCGGTACCGGCAAGAATGCGCACCTTGTAATCGATCAGCCGCACCGAGCGCAGCACCGGATAGACCTCAACCAGCGCCTCCTGCAACGCGGTGGCCAGCGCGTTGACCGGGCCGTTGCCCTCGGCGGCGGTAAACTTGACCACCTCGCCCAACTTCACTTTCACCGTCGCCTCGGACAACAAGCCACGACCGTGACGGCGTTCGGTAATCACGAAGTAATCAAGCAGTTCGAACGGACGCACATAATCCGCGCCGAGGCGATGGAACATCAATTCAACGCTGGCTTCGGCAGCTTCAAACGTGAATCCCTCATGTTCCAGATGCTTGATCTGCGCCAGCACATGTTGCGCCGTCGCATTATCGAGATCGAGCCCCATCCTGCGCGCCTGCAACTGGATATTGCCGCGACCGGACAATTCCGAAGTTACCGAACGCATTTCGTTGCCGACCCGCTCCGGATCGATGTGCTGATAGGTATCTGGCGATTTCAGGATCGCCGCGACGTGTATGCCGCCTTTGTGGGCAAACGCGGAATGGCCGGTATAGGGCTGGTGATCGTCGTGCTTCAGGTTGGCGACTTCGGCGACGAAGCGTGACAGCGAAGTCAACTCGCGCAGGCGTTCTTCCGGCAGCACCGAAAAGCCCATCTTGAATTGCAGATTCGGCAGGATGGTCACCAGATCGGCATTGCCGACCCGCTCGCCATAACCATTTACTGTGCCCTGCACCATGCTGGCGCCAGCGCGCACGCCGGCCAGCGAATTGGCCACCGCGCAGCCGGTATCGTTGTGGCAATGCACGCCGAGCCGGGCATTCGGCAAGCGCGCCGCCACTTCCCGCGTCATCGCCTCCATCTCCCACGGCAGCTTGCCGCCATTGGTTTCGCACAGCACCAGCCAGTCGGCGCCCGCCTCCGCCGCCGCCTGCAAGGTTGCCATTGCATAGTCGGGATTGGCGACGAAGCCATCGTAGAAATGCTCGGCGTCAAAGATCACTTCCCGGCCGCGCGCCTTGATCCAGGCCACGCTGTCGCGAATCATCGCCAGGTTTTCTGCCGGCGTCGTCGCCAGCACATGGCTGACGTGGTAATCCCAGGCCTTGCCGACCAGCGTCACCGCTGGCGTGCCGGCTTCGATCAAGGCGCGCAGATTGCTGTCATCGTCGCAATGCGTGTTGGCGTGACGGGTGCGCCCGAAAGCAGCCAGTCGCGCCGGCAGATTCATCCGATTGGCGCGGGCGAAGAAATCCGCGTCCTTCGGATTCGAGCCTGGCCAGCCGCATTCGATGTAATGCATGCCGAAATCGGCCAGGCGATGCGCGATGGTCAGCTTGTCCTCGACCGAAAGCGAGATGTCTTCCCGCTGCGAGCCGTCTCGCAGCGTGGTGTCGTAAAGAAAGATCGAAGTCATGAGTGGAATCGGAAAGATGAAATCAGGGCGCCGGGCATGCTTGCCAAAGCGCCGCACCGGGCGATGAGGCTACCGCAAAGCAAGCCTGCAAAGCCAGCCCGGCCGCAGCGCTTGGCGGATGAAACCAAGCCGATACAGGACTGACGGCAACGCATGTCCAAGGTAACCTTGCCATCTCGTTCCCGATTCCTGACTCCATACAGGAGTGTCCGTGAAAACCCGCCTCTCCGTTGCACTGCTCTGCCTGGCCACAATCGCCGGATCGATCCGGGTTTCCGCCAACGAAATCCCGGCCCAGACCCAGCTCCGGGAAATCCGTTGGCTGAGCCACGCCAGCCAGCTTGAACGGCAACAGAACTGGCGCGCCCTGCTGGCTTTGGGACACCACTGGACGCAATCCGAACCGGACAACGCCACCGCCTGGTTTGTTCTCGGCCGCGCCTACAGCAAGACGCAGCGCTACCCGGAAGCGATTGAAGCTTATCGACGCAATCTCAAAATCGAACCCAACGACGTGCATGCCTTGAACAATCTGGGCAATCTCTATCGCGACAGCAGATTGCCGCGCGAGGCCATGCTGGCCTATCGGGATGCGGTGCGGATCAAACCGGATTACGTTGAAGCCTGGCACAACCTGGGCTTGAGCTTCTTTGCCTTGAAAGGCGCGGCAGGCGTAACGCAAGCCCTGCAGCAACTGCATGCCAGCGACCCCAAGTTGGCCGAGGCCTGGCGCAATCTGGCCATCGAATATTCATTGACCCGCGATCAGCGGGTAGCGCGCAAGGCCATCAATGTGCTGCGCGAACTCGATGCCGAAAAAAGGCAGCAGATGTTCGACATCCTGTTCAGCTCGGTCTGAACATTCCGTTCCGAACCATTCCAGCCTCAACGTGGATTGAACTTGTCCGCCAACTGCTGCAGTTTTTGCTGGCGCTGTTGTTCTTCCCGTTGTTTTTCAAGCTCCGCCTTGCGCCGTTCCGCCGCCTTTTTCAGGCGTTCGCGCAGCGTTTTGGCGGCTTGCGCCTGCTGCTCGGCGGTGACTGCGCCGGCCGGATTGCCATCGATGTCGAATCGCGGCGCGCTCTCGACCAGCGCCTTCAGGTAGCGCGTCGAACCGGTGTGATGTTGCATCGCCGACCACACCTGCCCTTTTGCCAGACCGGGAATGCGTTCGACCAAAGTCTTGTGAATACCGATCGCCAGTGGGAGATGGTCACGGAAAACCGGAAACTCCTTGTACAAGCGTTCAAGCAATGGGTTGCGGCGAGGCGTTTTGGCGGCGGGTTCAGTCATGGGAAAAGAAACAAGTCAGTAAAAAACCGGAAATGGAAATTCAACCTTCAATCGCCAGCAGCTCGACCTCGAAGGTCAGCACGCTATTCGGCGGGATCACGCCGGGCACGCCTCGCGCGCCATAACCCGTCGCCGCCGGGCAAGTCAATTTGGCCTTGCCGCCGACCTTCATCTTCTGCACGCCCTGCGTCCAGCAAGGAATGACGTTACGCAGCGGAAAACTGATCGGCTCCTTGCGCTTGTAGGAGCTATCGAATTCGGTGCCGTCCGCCAACGTGCCACGGTAATGCACGCGCACCGTATTGCTGGCGCTGGGCGACGCGCCGCTGCCTTGTTTGGCATGGGTCACCACAACGCCCGAGGGCAGCTTTTCAATATTGTTGGCCAGGGCCTGTGTGCTGAGACTGAGTGAGGCAATGACAATCAGGCGGGCAACGGGGCCGTTAAAAGAAGACATGGGACGATTTCCAGAGGTAAAAAAGGGCGAGTGTACCGAACCGGAGCGTGCTTCGCGTTAAACCGCGCGCGATGCCGTCCGCGCGTGGCCGCGCCAGGCAAAGAAAAGACTGGCCAGCGCGGCGAATCCGGCTGCCAGGGTGAAGGTCTCGCCAGCGCCCAGCACATCCCAAGTGGCGCCCGAATACAGGCTGCCCAGCGTGCCGCCGACACCGAAAGCGAGACTGTTGTACAGCGCCTGCCCGCGCGCCTGGTTCTTGCCGGTGAAGTGGCGATGCACCAAAGACAAGGCGGCGGCGTGGTAGGCGCCAAAGGTAAACGCATGCAACAACTGGGCGAACAACAACACTGGCAGGTTGTCGGCCTGCCAGCCGATCAGCAGAAAACGAATGGCTGCGATGACCAGCGTCGCCAGCAGGACGGTTTCGGCGCGCACGCGGGCGAAAACCTTCGGCATCACCAGAAAGACGCCGATCTCGCACACCACGCCCAACGCCCAGAGCCAGCCGGCGAACGATTTGCTGTAACCGGTTTCGACCAGATGAATGGTGAAAAACGTGTAATACGGACCATGCGCCGCCGCCATCAACAAAGCCGCGCCGAACAACGCGACCACTTCCGGCCGGCGCAGCACGTCGCGCAGCGGAACATGAACGTGATCATGCCGGGTGATTTCAGCTTCCGGAATGATCCGCGAAGTCAGCACGATGCCGACCAGCAAGCCGAGCACGACCCAGGGCACCAGCTTGATCGAGGCATGATCGAGCGCCGCGCCCAGCCCGACCACGACCAGAATGAAGCCGACCGACCCCCAGAGCCGGATACGGCCGTAACGGTCAGTGCTCTTGCCCAAATGCGACAGCGTGGTGGCTTCCACCAGCGGCAGCGAAGCGCTCCAGAAAAAACTGATCAGGCTCATGACAGCGAACAGTGCCCAGAACGAAGTCGCCCAGAACACGCCGACGAAGGCGATCAGACAGACCAGCGCGGCCAACTGAACGATGGCGACACGCTTGCCGGTGCGGTCGGCGATATGACCCCAGACGTTGGGCGCAAAGATGCGCATGACTTGCAGCAGCGACATCAACACGCCGATCTGGAGCGCGTTGAATTCGAGCGAACGCAGATACAGGCCCCAGAACGGGGCCATGGCGCCGACGAAGGCAAAATAAAAGAAATAGAAACCGGACAGGCGCCAGTAAGGCAAAACCGATGCGGAAACGGGTAAGGAAGCCATGTGCCGGGTCAGTATCGCAAAAACACATCGGCCCGACGCACACACGCCGGGCCGATGCAAACAGCGCGACCGCAGTCGCTGAATGGGTCAGCTACGACCGGCTTCAACCAGCATCTTGTATAGACGGTCCTTGAGCCGCACGCGCATTTGCTTCAACTCCTCGGCATAAACATCCGAAGCGGGATCGAGCCGCTGCTCGATGCGCGCCACCTTCAGGTCAATCTCGGTGTATTCGCGCATCATGTTGGAGAAATTATCGTTGCTGAGCACCAGCGTACGGATGGTTTCCTGATACTCAGGAAACTCGTGATAAAGATCATGGCTTTCAATCATGGATTACTCCTGCTTGGGGTGAAAAAAATCAGTCAAAGAATCTTGCCCGGGATGATTGGTGTCTCGCACACCACATCGGCATTTTGTCCGCGTTGCCTTAATACATGGTCCATCAGCACGATAGCCAGCATCGCCTCGGCAATCGGCGTGGCACGAATGCCGACGCAGGGATCGTGGCGGCCTTCGGTCACCACTTCCACCGGCTCGCCGCGCACGTTGATCGAACGGCCCGGCAAACGCAGGCTGGAAGTCGGCTTGATCGCGATGGACGCCGTAATGTCCTGGCCGGTGGAAATACCACCGAGGATGCCACCGGCGTGATTCGAAGCAAAGCCTTGCGGGAACAGCTCATCACGATGTTCAGTCCCTTTCTGCGCCACCACCGCAAAACCATCGCCAATCTCGACACCTTTCACCGCGTTAATGCTCATCAGCGCATGCGCAATATCGGCATCGAGGCGGTCATAAACCGGCTCGCCCAGGCCAATCGGCACATTCTCCGCCACCACATTGATGCGCGCGCCGACCGAATCGCCGGATTTGCGCAGTGCATCCATGTAATCCTCCAACCCGGCCACCGCATCGCTGTCCGGCGCGAAGAACGGGTTGGTCGGCACGCTTTCCCAGTTCTTGAACGGCACTGCAATCGGACCGAGCTGCGCCAGATAAGCGCGAATCACGGTACCGTATTTTTCGTGCAACCATTTCTTCGCGATCGCCCCCGCCGCCACCCGCACGGCAGTTTCACGCGCCGAGGAACGACCACCGCCGCGGTAATCGCGGAAACCGTATTTCTGGTTGTAGGTGTAATCGGCATGCCCCGGGCGGAAGGTCTCGGCGATGTTGCCGTAATCCTTGCTGCGCTGGTCTTCATTCCGAATCAGCAAGGCAATCGGCGTGCCAGTCGTCTTGCCATCAAACACGCCAGACAAGATTTCCACCGTATCCGACTCGCGCCGCTGCGTGACATGACGCGAAGTGCCCGGCTTGCGTCGGTCCAGATCAAGCTGGATATCGGCCGCGCAAAGCGTCATTCCCGGCGGACAGCCATCGACGATGCAACCGATAGCCGGGCCGTGCGATTCACCAAAAGAAGTTACGGAAAAAACCAGACCTAATGTGTTTCCAGACATGCCACCGCTCACTCCAAATCAATAGCCTGAAAAGTAACACACGCCGCGCATAAGGTAACAAAACCAGAACGAAACCCGCGACTCGACCCGTCGGACGGAGATTAAAATTAATGCAGCAAATGCCGATTGATAGCGGGGCTTTGGGTTTGGCTTGAGGTTTATGCAGCAATTGAACAGGGGGAATCACTTTGCAACATGAGATAGGCAATCTGCTGCGTCTGGCACTGTTAAGCCTGCTGCTGCAATTCGCCCCGATTAAACATGTACACGCGCATGCACAAGCACAAGCACCTCTGAAAATCACACTGGCGGCGCCAGGTCCGGGGAGTTTTTCCTATTTGCCCATCGACCTGATCAAAAAAATCGGCGCTGACCAGGCCGAAGGGGTTGATCTCGATATCCGCTATTACGCCGGAGGGCCACTGGCTGCGAGTGAAATGTTGAAGGGAAACAGCGACTTTGCCGCGCTCGGCATGTCCGCCCTGGCCTCGCTTTATGTCGACAATAAAGACGTGAGGAGCATTGTCAGCATCAGCCGGGCGCCGACTTATGTCCTCAGTGTGCGCAGCGAACTGCGCCCGCATATCAAGACCGTTGCCGATCTGAGAGGACGTGTCATCGGCGTTCACTCAAGCGGTAAAAACAACAAATCGACGTCGCACCAATTGGTTGAATTCATGTTGCAACGCGCCGGCGTCTCGCCTGACAGTGCCAACTACCTTTCCGCCGGTCAGAGCTACGCTGATCAACGCGCTGCGTTGGCGTCCGGCGCGATCGATGCGTTGATGGGCGAAGAACCTTTCTCCAGCCGCCTGGCAGAAGAAGGCCTGGTCTACATCCTGGCCGACCTGCATAGCGAAACTGTCGCCAGACAAGCGCTTGGCGGCCCATTTCTTTATGTGCAGATTGCCACCCGCGGCAATCTGTTGGTGCAACAACCGGAGAAAACCAAACGGATGGTTGCCATCATGCGGCGTGTCTTGCATTGGATCTCCAGCCATAACCCGGATGAAATCGCCCGCATGCTGCATGGCAACAATCCGGAAGCCCTGCGGGATAGCAAACCACTGCTTGCACGCAGCAAATCCGCGTTCAGCCCGGATGGCACTTTTCGGCGCGAAGAAGTCGCCACAACTGAACGTTTCTTTCTCAACCTATCGAAGGAAAACCCGAAAGTTCGCGGCATGCGACTGACCGATTTCATTGATGCCCGTTATGCCGGTTGGAGGGAGTAAACAGTTTGGCCACCGAGGCGACGCCCGCTTTGCCAGATAGCAACCCAGCCGACCGGAATTCGGTCGTCTTCAGCTTGCCACCGTTGGCACGCGCGCTCACCCGGCGAGTGGTCGTTCTGTTGCTGGCGGTGGTGATCCTGACACTGACCAGCATTACCACCTTCGTCATCTGGCAAGGCGATCAGGAACAGCAGGCGGAAGATTGGAACACTCGGCAAATGGTGGTCAGACGCCTCGATTTGTTGCATGACAGTTGGCAACGCGAAGCCGAGAACATCGTCACCGGCATTGAGCTGCAACGCATTACCAGCCAGCCGAAAGCCATCCGCTGGCATAGCCTGCGAGCCTGGCTGGTCGCCATGGGTGAAAACATCAGCTTCGACACGGTCATCGTGGTTGACCAGACTGGTCATGTGCGCTTCGTCCATGGTCACGAAAGCGAGGAATTCTCTGCTCTGCCGCCTAAAAAACAGGCTGACTGGTATCTGAGTTCTGAGAATCGGGAGTTTCATGCCGTCATCCGTTCTTCGCTCTGGCTTGGTGCCGACAGCGGCAGAGGAGAAGTCATTTTTCTGCAACCTATCCTGCCCTCCACCTTGCAGTTGATCGGCTCCGACAAACGGCCGCTTTATCTCGCTACCACAAACGCCCTGTTGGCCGCATCTGACGCGGCGCAGATCCCGATTCAGCCGGGATCGAGATTCAAGGTGAACGATCAGAACTGGCGCCTGATCAGCATCCCGATT
>JBBQQT010000071.1:0-17099 GCA_038215555.1 Burkholderiales bacterium
GTCGCAGCCCGAGGCGCCAGTGTCGATCATGGTGGGCAGGCGCCAGTCATCGTAACCGCCGTAGCTGAGGTTGGCGGCCCAGGTGGTGGCAGCGTCCAAGGTCATCAGGCCATCGGTGTCGTAACCACTGGTCTTGGCGTAGTTGGCGTCTTGCAGCCAGGTGATATTCAGCACGTCGTCGTAAATCAGGCCGCCGCCGCGATCGATCAGGGTGGCTTGTGCCGCGCCGGATAAGGATAGGCCAGCCAGAAGGGCCAGAATCAGAGGTTTGTGTTGCATGGTTTGCTCCCAGGGTTGTTGTGCAGGACATCCCGCACTCCTGGCAAGATTTAGCAATTTCCACGCCAAACGCATGGGTAATTTGTTTTTCTGTTTTTATTCAGACACTTGACAACACGGCAGGCAGGCAGGCAGGCAGGCAGGCAGGCAGGCAGGCAGGCAGGCAGGCAGGCAAAAGTGTAAGAATTTCCGACAAAGGCGCAAGCCAGGTTACCTGTTGTTCGCGCCGCAAACGGGCGCTCTTACCCGCTCTCTGCGCGATGCCGGTTAGATCGGAAGTGTCACCCGAACGACGAGGAAACCACCCCTTCGCTCATTCCGCCGGAACAGCAAACTATCAGCGCTTGATGGGGAGGTTTTGGTGCTTCTGGGAAGCGTAAAACGGTCATTGGCGAACGGCGGGAATCGGGTCGGTGCGACTGGCCGCTCAGGCCGAGAAGCTCTCAGTCAGTTCCTGCTATGTACGGCTGCACTACTCAAGAAACCTGCCTCAGCAAGGCGCGGTCATCCCTACCCCTATCAGGAGTCACGCAAGCGATTGAAATTTCACAACAATCAACGCCAACTGCAGTATTCAAGTTAAATGTTGTCGCGTTACGCTAGGCTAGCTCCGCAACGCCGCAATATCTTTCAGCAAAGGCGTTATCACCGGTTCGATCCTGCGCCGCATCAACGAGCCGATGGCGGTGGAGCGGGCGAAGATCGGCTGTACCAGACTGTCGTTGCAGCGCGCCAGGCGGGCGGTGGCTTCGAGTTTTGGGGCGAAGGCCTGGCAAACATCGCTGCGCGGTTGTTCAGCCTGATTCCAGTCGCTGGCACCGGACAGATAGCGGCCGATGGCGTTCACCGTGCGACTGACCACTTCCTGTGTTTCCGGGCGTTCCAAAATATCGCTGGCAGCATCGAGGAAGGTCTGTCCTTGGGCGGATAAGGCTCGTTCCAGTGCTTGGATCAAGGGATGGCCGGCGGCCAATTCGTTGGCCAGCGCCGCGCTGGCCGCGCCATGTTGCGCATGCGCAGCCAACGGCAACGGTAACCGTCCGGCCGCCATTTCAAGAAAGGCGACGAAATGGGAATTGCTGCGACGGCCGAATTTCCACATGGTTTCCACACCGGCCGGCGTTACTGCTTTGGAGTGAATCAGCACGGCGACGGTGTCGATGATGCCGAGGTGGTCGTCCTGAAGAAATGGCAGGTGCTCGACCAGAAACTCGGCCAGAACCGGCCCCATCGGCCCCTCCGCGACGGCTTCGCGGCTGAGCATCAGGCGGGCGTTTTCGATGGTCGGCAAGGTCCACCAGGCGTGGCGGGCGAGTTCGTCGGTGAGTCCGGGCGAATGCACCACTGCAACTACCGCCTCCGGCTCGCCGGTGAGCAAGAGTTTGCCCAGATTGACGCCGGCCATCTGACCATGCCGCGTCCAGCGCGTCAGAAACACCGGGTAGCCGCCGGGCGAACCCAGCGCGTGGCCGGACAGGACTTCGCGAATCAGGCGAAGATATTTATCGGTCCGGCAGTTGGGCGACAGCGGAATACTGGCTTCGCCCTTGTCGGTCAACGCGTGCAGCGTCAGCGTTGATTCGTCGATCCGGATCGCCTTAATGTCCTGCGCCAGCAGGACTTGCAGGCGGAAGCTGTCTTCCGGCGAGAGGCTTTCACTCATTGCAATGCATGCTCCAGGCAGGGTGCGCCGTGCGCACCGTTGCACGCTAAATGGTGGGTATGGCGCACCCTACATGAACTCATGCCGCCAGTTTCTCGAAACACTTCGCGGCGGCGGCGATGGTGGCGTCGATGTCGGCGTCGCTGTGCGCGGCGGAAACAAAGCCGGCTTCGAAGGCGGACGGCGCCAGATAGATGCCTTCGTGCAGCATCAGGTGATAGAAGCGGTTGAAGCTGTCTTTGTCGCTGTCCATCACTTCGGCGTAGGAGGTTGGCGGCGTGGCGCGGAAATAGACGCCGAACATGCCGCCGACCGAGTCGGCGCAGGCGAGGATGCCGGCGTCACGCGCGGCGGCGGTGATGCCGTCGCACAGGCGTTTCGTTTTTGCCGTCAGCGTTTCATAGAAGCCGGGGGCGGATATCTTCTCCAGCGTCTTCAAACCCGCCGCCACCGCGACCGGATTGCCGGACAAGGTGCCGGCCTGGTAGACCGGCCCGAGCGGCGCCAGTTTGTCCATGATTTCGGCTTTGCCGCCGAATGCACCGACCGGCAGGCCGCCGCCGATCACCTTGCCCAGCGTGGTCAGATCCGGCTTGATGCCATACAGACCTTGCACGCTGCCGGCACCGACGCGGAAGCCGGTCATGACTTCGTCGAAGATCAGCACCGCGCCGTATTGGGTGCAGTTTTCGCGCAGACATTCCAGGAAACCGGGCTTGGGTTTGATCAGGTTCATGTTGCCGGCGACGGCCTCGACGATGATGCAGGCGATCTCGCTCCCTTTGGCGGCAAACAACTGGTTGACCTGGTCGATGTCGTTGTAATCGAGCACCACGGTATGGCCGGAGCAATCGGCCGGCACGCCGGCGGAACTTGACTCACCCCGGGAGGGCTGGCCGAAAGTCAGCAGGCCGGAGCCGGCTTTCACCAGCAGGCTATCGGCGTGGCCGTGGTAACAACCTTCGAACTTCACCAGCGTGTCGCGGCCGGTGTAGCCGCGCGCGACGCGGATGGCGCTCATCGTGGCTTCGGTGCCGGAGGACACCAGACGCAGTTTTTCCAGGCTGGGCAGCATCTCGACCAGCTTTTCCGCCATCCGCAGTTCCATTTCGGTCGGCGCACCGAAGCTCAGACCGAGCGCAGCGGTGTCACAAACGGCCTTGACCACGTCGGCGTCGGCGTGGCCGAGGATCAACGGTCCCCAGGAGCCGACGTAATCGAGATAGGACTTGCCGTCCGCATCCCAAACCCGGCTGCCGGCGCCCTTGGCGAAAAAGCGCGGCGTGCCGCCGACCGAACGGAAGGCGCGCACCGGCGAGTTGACGCCGCCGGGGATAAATTTCTGGGATTGTTCGAACAGTTCGTCGTTGCGCGAGGTCATGCGGCTTCCTTGTGGGTGAATTCGGTGAAGGCCGTAGGGTGCGGCGTGCACACGATTGAATGTCTGATGGTGCGCGCGGCGCATCCTACGGAATCAGGTTTTGAAAAGTTGCGAGAATTTTAAGGCAGCTTGATGCGGGTCGGGGGCGTCGTACAGCGCGGTGATCACCGCCAGCAGGTCGGCACCAGCGGCAACAAGTGCGCCGGCGTTATCAAGCGTGATGCCGCCGATGGCGCAGACCGGCAGGCCGGTTTCGCTTTTTGCTGCGTTGATCAAAGCCGGGTCGGCACGCTTGGCCTGTGGTTTGGTCGGCGAGTCGAAGAAGCTGCCGAAGGCGAGGTAATCGACGCCGGCGTTCGCCGCGGCCAGCGCCAGCGGCAGGCTCTGGTAACACGAAGCGCCCAGAATTCTGCCCGGGTCGGCAGCATCGAGCCGCTGACGCGCGGCGGCAAGCTGGCCGTCGTCTTCGCCCAGATGCACGCCATCGGCTTCAGAGAACAGCGCGAGGTCGATGTCATCGTTGATGATCAGGCGGGCGTCGAATTTGCGGGTCAGGCCGCGCAGGGCGACCGCCTGTTCCTGGCGGTGACAGTCGGAAGTCTGCTTGTTGCGGTATTGCAGGACGCGGCAACCCCCTGCGAGGAGGGCTTCGGTGGCGTCCAGCAGCCGGCGGGTATCGTTCCAATCCGGCGTGATGGCATACAGTCCTGAAAGTTTCAATTCAGTCTTCATCGTCTCCGCGCACCCAGTACAAGCGATCAGGAATGAATTGGCCCATGCCGGGACGGTAAGCGTTCTTCAGTGTCTGGTAGGTATATTCCTGCGCTTCCTTGACGGCTTCGGCGACATCCTGTCCAAGGGCGAGGAGTGCCGCGACGGCGGAAGCCAGCGTGCAGCCGGAACCGTGATAGGAGCCAGGCAGTCGATCCCAGTTCAGCCGATGCACGACACCGCGCGTGTTGTACAAGGTGTTGGAGACCTGAGCGCCTTGCTCGTGCGCGCCGGTGATCAGGATGTATTCGGCGCCCATGTCGATCAGGCGGCGGGCGCATTCGGAGAGTTCCGGATCGTCGGCCTCGGCATCCGGGTCTTCCGCCAGCCGCCTTGCTTCCAGGCTGTTCGGCGTCAGGATGGTGGTTTGCGGCAGCAGCAGGTCGCGCAGGGCGTAAAGCAACTCCTCGTTGGCGAGCGGGTCGCCGCGACCGGAAGTCAGCACCGGGTCGAGCACGAGCGGGATATCGGGGTAATCCGAAACCACTTCGGCGATCGCGGCCACCGCTTCAACGCTGCCGATCATGCCGATCTTGATCGCCGCCACCGGCATGTCTTCCAGCACGCTGCGCGCTTGATCGGCAATCCAGTCGGGGTCGATCGGAAAATAATCGTCGACGCCAACGGTGTCCTGCACGGTGACCGCCGTGACCACCGACAACGGGTGGCAACCCATGCTGGCCAGGGTCAGGATGTCCGCTTGCAGGCCGGCGCCGCCGGTTGGATCGGTGCCGGCAAAGACCAGCACGGCGGGAATGGGCGCTATGGACATGGGGAAAACCTTGGCGTGTGAGAGAAGAATGGGCAGAATCCATTTTTACATAAGTCATTTGTGCCTGCCCGGACTGCGCATGGAATATAAAACCTGGATGTGTTTACTATGTGGCTTCATTTATGACGAAAGCCAAGGCTTGCCCGATGAAGGTATCGCGCCCGGAACGCTTTGGCAGGATGTGCCGGTTAACTGGACTTGCCCTGAGTGCGGGGCGCGCAAGGAAGATTTCGAGATGCTGGTGATTTAACCTGCGTCAAGTTTTTTGAAGACACATGGGTGAAGACACAGGGTTGAAGCGACATCGGCGACCCGGAATGGGCGAAGCCTGGTTTCAACGCTTCAGCCGTCTGATTTTTCCGATCTGCGGTGTAGTGGAGGGCAAAAATTGAAAAATCGTTGGTTTGCAACCGTGCTCGCGGCCTTGCTGGCTTTCAATGTCCAGGCGGCAAGTGATCTGGTTCTGGATGTGACCCTGGACTATGACCAGAATCGCGATCACCTCGCTACCCAGACCGCCTTCAAGGATCTGGCCAAGCATCTTTCCGGGGCCATCGGGCAGCCGGTCAAGATGGTCATGACGCAAAATGCCGAACGAGTCGGCGAACGTATCCGCACCGGCAGTTATTCCATCTTGCTGGCGCCGTCGCAGTTGATCGGCCTCGCGATGCGCAGTGGTTACAGCCCCATCGTCAAGACCAAGCAGAATGCGCGTGTGATGCTGTTGGCCACCAAATTCTCGAATGTGAAGAATTTCGAATCCGCGCGCGGCAAGCGGATTGCGTTGCCGCACCGCGAGTCGCTGGTGAGTTTTCTGGTCAACGGCGAGATGAATGCGCGAGGTTTCTCCGCCAAGCAATACTTCGGCCAGGTCAACTACATGAATCAATATGCCGCAGCGCTTTACGCCATGGAAATTGGCCAGGCGGATCTGGTGGCGGCGAAGGAAGATGTCGCCAATGACTGGATGTTGCGACGCAGAGATATCGTGCGAGTACACACCTTCCCCAACGTGCCGGCTGCCGGCGTGGCGGTGAGCGACAAACTCGATGCTGCGACCAAAGACAAGCTGCGCGTGGCGTTTACCAGTATCAACAAGGATCTCGAAGCCCGCCTGATGCGGGCCCATATGAGTGCGTTCAAAGCGGCCGACAAGACGGATTTCGAATATGTTTCGACGCGTGGTTTCTACACCCCGGAAATCTCCTCTGGCGTCACCATTCCGACCGCGGAACAGGTCAAACAGCTGATCGGGCAAGGCGTCAAGTTGTTCGATGTCAGGCCGCAGGCGCATTATCGCGAGGCGCATATTCCTGACGCGATCAACGTCACCTATCAAATGAACAGTCCGAAGGATATCGAGTACGATGATTCGGTCGATGCTTTCGATATGTCCAAGCTGCCCGCAGACAAGAAAACCCCGATTATTTTTCAATGCAATGGCGCCGAGTGCTGGTACAGCTACAAGGCCGCGCGCTATGCCTTGAAGCGCGGTTACACCAAGGTTTACTGGTTCCGCACCGGATTGCCGGCCTGGAAAGAGGCGGGTTATCCGGTGCGTAAGGGCAACTGATCTGGACCCGGCATGCATGCAATGAACGCGCTGTGCCTAGGCAAAATTTTCGCTGGCCGCAATGTCCCGCGCGGGGATCGGGTAAATTCGAGGTATATCCCGTCTGGGCGCGGGTAAACAAACAGGATGCAAGGAGGCGATTTGAATACTTCGACTACCGATGCCGGTGACCTGGCTGGGGCCAGAGTGATGGTGATTGACGACAGCAACACAATTCGTCGCAGCGCCGAAATCTTTTTGCTCAAGGCGGGGTGCGAAGTCATTCTTGCCGAAGATGGTTTCGATGCGCTGGCCAAGATTACCGACCATCAACCGGAAGTGATTTTTGTCGACATCATGATGCCGCGTCTGGATGGCTACCAGACTTGTGCGTTGATCAAGAAAAATCCTCGCTTGCACGAGATTCCCGTGATCATGTTGTCCAGCAAGGATGGCCTGTTCGATCGCGCCCGCGGTCGTCTGGTCGGCTCTGATGAATACCTCACCAAGCCCTTCACCAAAGACACACTGTTGGAAGCGGTTCGGCGTCATCGTCCGCACATCAGCTGAGCCAACGTTCAGGAATATCCATGCCTGTAAAAAAAGTGTTGATCGTTGATGATTCGCCCACCGAGCGTTTTTATCTCACCGACGTGCTGCGCAAGAATGGTTACGAGGTCATTACGGCGGATAGCGGCGAACATGGGGTAGCCGTTGCCAAGATGGAAAAACCGGATTTGATCCTGATGGATGTCGTGATGCCGGGTCTGAATGGATTCCAGGCCACGCGCCAGCTTTCGCGCAACCCGGAAACCCAATCGATACCGGTCATCATGTGCACCACCAAAGGCCAGGAAACCGATCGCGTCTGGGGAATGCGCCAGGGCGCCATCGACTATCTGGTGAAACCGGTGGTGGCGGAAGAGTTGATCACCAAGGTGAAGGCGCTGGGCTGATGCACGAGAAACCAAGCTTGCGGGAATTCCAGTCTCAGCTGGCTGAAAAGCTGAAGCTGTCCGAGGTATCACGCGTTGTCTCAAAGCTGGGTTTCATTGCCGGTGGCCGCCACTGGCTGGTTGACCTGGATCAGGTCAATGAAGTGGTCACCGTTTCCGGTCTGACCGAGGCCCCCTGGGTGCAACCGTGGTTTGTGGGTGTCGCCAGCGTTCGCGGTGTGCTCTATGGCTGTATCGATCTGGCTGCTTTCATGGGTCTGGACGAGCCGATGCCGGCGGGCGAATCGCGTTTGCTGCTGATCCATCCACGTTTTGGTCTCAATGCGGCTTTGCGAATTGATCGCCCGTTGGGGTTGCGGGTGTTGGCTGGTCTGCAAACAGAGCCGCTGTTGCCGGATGCCGATGCCTGGCTGATCGCACGCTGGCGAGATGCCGATGGGCAGGTGTGGGACGAAATCAGTATGCAGATTCTGGCCGCGACGCCGGCTTTTCTGGATGTGGGATTGTCGTAATGGCCTCTCCATTTGGCGCTGACAAAGTTCGTCTATCGGTTCGTCTATCGGTTCGCCCATTGATTGAGCAGGGCGATGCTTATTTCACAGGGGTAGCGCAATGGCGATGAGCAAGCCGGGCAATGTTCTCGGCAAATTATTCCATCGGATGTCGGGCAAGGTCGCGTCGGGTCGTTTGGGGAGTGGAAAAGCGTCCCAGCGCTTGCAGTCGCTTGATCCTGATCAGTTTCCCCTGCTGAAGTGGATCAAACCCGAGAACCGGCAGCAGGTTCTGGTCGTTACGCTGCTGGTTTCGCTGTTACTGGCTGCGGCGTTGCTCATCTGGAACACGATTCAGGTCGGTAATCGCGCCGAGTACATCGAGATTGCAACCCGTCTGCAAATGTTGTCGCAGCGCTATACCAAGACCGCGCAGCAAGCGGTGCTGGGAAACAAGTTTGCCTTTGGCCAACTGGATGACAGCCGCAAGGCATTCGCCGAGGGCCTCAATACCCTGATCGATGGCGGCGCCGGGGTGCCTTCGTCGCCAGGCTCCATTCAGGGTGATTTGGCCGAGTTGAAAAAGCGCTGGAATACGTCGAAAAAGAACATTCAGTATCTGGTCGAGCAACAGGCCATGCTGGTTGATTTGGCGCAGGCACTGAATGAAATCAACCAGCGCAACAACGAATTGCTTGATTTGACCGAACAGGTGGTGGCTCTGTTGCCGGCTGCGTCGAGAAAGCAACTTGCTTTTGCCAACCAGCAAGCCTTGTGGACGCAGCGGATGGCAAAAAATGCCAACACTTTGCTGTCATCCGATGTGATTAATCCAGAAACCGCGTACCAGCTCGGCCAGGATTTGATGACTTTCCGTGAGGTGCTCGACGCCTTGCTCAACAGCAGCGCCAATTTAGGCGTTCTGGCGATTGAGGATCCGGATGCGCGGGAAAAATTGCTTGAACTGGCAGAAGTGTTCACGCGCTTTGAAACGCAGACCAACCAGATTCTCAAGCGCATGCCGCAGTTGGTTGAAGCGAAGCGCGCGTCACGTGAAATTTTCGATGAATCAGAGCAATTGCTGACCTTGACCCAGAGCGTCACCGAGCGCTATCAAGGTCTTGGCAGCGCCCAATATCTTATCCTGACGGTGGCTTTCGGTACCCTGGCACTGATTTCCTTGTTGTTGCTTGGCCTGCTCAACGTGCGAACGGCACAGCGGCGCGCGGAAGAGGCAGCGCAAGAAAACCAACGCAACCAGGACGCCATTTTGCGTTTGCTGAATGAAATGGGCGACCTGGCGGAAGGTGATCTCACCGTGCAGGCGACGGTGACGGAAGACATTACCGGCGCTATCGCCGATTCGGTGAATTACGCGATTGAAGAATTGCGGACGCTGGTGCAGGGCATCAACCGTGCCGCCGTGCAGGTGACGCAGACCACTTCCGAGGCGCGCGCCAGCTCCGAGAAGCTGCTTACCGCCGCTGAACAACAAGCCAAGCAGATTGGGGAAACCACGACTGCGGTGACTCAGATGTCGAATTCCATCGTGCAGGTCTCGCAAAATGCGGCCGAGTCGGCGCGGGTGGCGAACCAGTCGCTCGATACCGCCCGCCGCGGCGGCGATTCGGTGCGGGGTGCCATTGCCGGCATGAATGCGATCCGCGACCAGATTCAGGAAACCTCGAAACGGATCAAGCGTCTGGGCGAGTCATCGCAGGAAATCGGCGAAATCGTCGGCCTGATCTCGGACATTACCGAACAGACCAATATCCTGGCGCTCAACGCCGCGATTCAAGCCGCCGCGGCGGGCGACGCCGGACGCGGATTCAGCGTCGTGGCGGAAGAAGTGCAACGCCTGGCGGAGCGCTCCGCAAAAGCGACGCGACGGATCGGCGCCATCGTCAAAACCATTCAGAGCGATACCCAGGACGCGGTCAACGCGATGGAATCTTCGACCCAGGGTGTGGTGGAAGGCACGGTGCGTTCCGATGCGGCGGGCAGTTCCCTGGCGGAAATCGAGTCCGTCTCCGACCAACTGGCCGGGCTGATTCAGAACATTTCCCAGGCTACGCAAGCGCAAGCCAGCACCGCCGAGCGAATCGCCAACAACATGCAGCAGATTCTCGAAGTGTCGGAACAGGCATCTGCCGCCGCGCGCGGCAGCGCCAGTTCGATTGGCGAGTTGGCGGTGCTGTCGAATGAACTGAAAGTGTCTGTATCCGGCTTCAAGCTCTAACGCCGGTTGCACTGAATGTGGCGAGAAACAGGCTGTGTTCGCTCAACCGCAAACCCGCAAAACCCTATTACACGCAGGATGAAACAACATGAGCGCTGAGACAGAATTTGATCTAGGTTCGCTCACCTGGGTAAAAGGTGAGCTCGATAACGCACTCGACGCGGCACGACATGCGCTGGCCGACTGGAATGGCGAAGACAGCAACCCGCTCAAAGCGGCTGCCGCGCATCTGCACCAGGTCTATGGCGCGCTCCAGATCGTTGATTTGCAGGGGGTGTCGCAAGTCGCCGGAGAGACAGATCGCCTGTTGTCCGAAATGGTGGCGCGGGAGGAACTGCGCAACCAGGATTCGATAGACATCGTGTTGCGTGCGATTGCCGCTTTGACGGGCTATCTCGATGCCTTGATGGCGGGTGCGCCGCATATCGAGTTGCGCCTGGCCGCGATCCTGAATGAATTGATGACGCGTCGAGGGGCTGCGGCGCCGGCGCCGAGCGAGCTGTTCTATCCCGATACCAGTGTGCGTGCGCCGCGTCAGACCCCGGAATTGGCGCTCGACGACGAAGCTCGCAGCCGCGCGCTGCGCACTTCGCGTTTGCAGTATCAGAAGGGACTCCTCGCTTTCCTGCAGAACAAGGATCCGCTGGCTGGGTTGCAGAAGATGCAGGATGCCATCGGCATGGTTGAAAAGCTGTCGCAAGGGGCGGCGCAATACACTTTCTGGTGGACCGCCGCCGGTCTGATGGAAGCGTTGCGGCGCGGCGGTGTGCCAACCGATTTCTGGCTCAAGCGGCTCTGCGGCCGCATCGATATTCAGATGCGGCGGCTGATGGATGGCTCGCGTCAACTGGCTGATCGACTGTTCCGCGATGTGTTGTATTACGTCGCGAAGGATGCCGCGCCCAAGGGGCGCAATGAACAGGCCAAAGCGCTTTTCGATCTGGCCCATTTCTTCCCGGCCGAGGAAAGCAGCACGGATGTATCAGCGCGGGCATTGCTGTCTTCGTTACGGGAAAATCTGGCCAGCGCCAAGGATCATTGGATTCGTTATTGCGCCGGTCATGGCGACAGCCTGCCGCCGTTCCAGCAAGCCGCGCAGGCGGTATTCGAAGCAGCGACGCATTTGCCGAATCCGAACATGCAGGCTTTGACCCGCATCGTTCAGGCGGTGGCGAAACGTTTGCCAGGTGACGCCGACGCCACCCAAAACGAGGCGCTGCAACTGGAAATGGCAACCGCGCTTTTGCTGGCGCAGAACGCCTCCGAGCATTACAGAGAACTGGGGCAGGAGTTTGCCGACCAGGCTCATGCCCAGTCCATGCGCCTGCAAGCCTCGATCGATCCAGCGTTTGATGTTTCGCAGATTCCTGAAGTGGCGATGCTGGATGAAATTTCCCGCGCGGCGCAGGAAAAACTGGTGGTGGCGCAGGTCACGCAGGAAGTCCAGGCCAACTTGAACCAGGTCGAGGAAGTGCTCGATCGCTTCTTCCGCAATGCCAGCGACCGCGCCGGCATGCCGATGCTGCCCAATTTGCTGAAACAGATTCTCGGCGCATTCAATATCCTGCAACTCAATGTCGCAGGCGATCTGGTGCGCGAAACCATCCAGCGCATCGAACATTTCACTGCGGCGGATATACCCGGAGAAATCAATTACATCACGCCGGAAAACCTCAACTGGGTGGCGGAAGCGCTGGCCACGTTGGGCATTTATCTGGAAGCGATGCGGCATGGTCGTGACGACACCAAGACCTTGACCCGTTTGCTGGCGCAGCCGGAAGTGGTGATCAAGCCGGAAGTCTCGGTCGAAAGCCAGATTCAGGCTGATACCGACCGGATCAAGGAGTCGGTGCAGCAGTGGGCCGCCGAAGGGGGCGGCGAGCAGACGCGGGTTGTGCTGAAAGCTGAGCTGGACCAGCTGGCGAGAGATGCTGATCTGGTCGGCAACGCCGAACTGCGCAGCCAGGCTGATGCGGCGATGAAAGCGCTGGCGGCAGCCCCGCAGACAGAAGCGATGGCGGCGCCGGCACAGGCTGTGCTCGAAGCGATCCAGAGCATCGGCACGAGCGCGCTGGAAGCGCCGGCGCCAAGCGCCGAAGCCATGCGCCTGGCCGCTGCCTCGGATGAGGATGTTGATCTGGAAATGCTCAGCACATTCATCGAAGAAGCGCAGGAAGTGCTCGGCAATATCATCGCCCAGGTCCTGCGGCTGAATGTCAGTCCTTATGACGCTGAAGCGTTTACCTCGATCCGGCGCAGTTTCCACACCCTCAAGGGCAGTGGCCGCATGGTCGGATTGACCGATCTGGCGGAACCCGCCTGGGAAATTGAGCAGACACTGAATATCTGGCTGCGCGACGAAAAAGTGCCGAGTTCGGAAATGCTGAATTTCCTCGAATCGGCAGCTCAGGTTTTCTCGGTTTGGGTCGAAGAACTGGAAGCGCAAGGCAAGGCGCGCGTCGAGTCCTCCGCCCTGGTCAATAGCGCACGCAAACTGCGGGGCGAGACGGCAACAGTCAGCGCCCCGGAGAGTCCGCCCCCAAAGCCCGAAGCCGGCGTTGTGGCTGAGTCAGGTCCAATTGCCGGCGAGAGTTCAGACGAAAAATCTGACCAGAATACGGACCACAATGAATCCGCCGAGCCCGACGATCTGCTGGAAATTGAGCCGCCCGCGTTGGAAATGCGCGAAGCGCCGGTTGCGGAAGAGCGTGCCATGCCTCCCGACGAGGTGGACATCGAAGGCCATCGTTTGCCAGCCGAATTGTTCGAGATATTCACCGATGAAGTCACGCTTCGGATTGGCGAGCTTGATGCCGCGTTGACCGAGATGGCCAGCGGCCAGCGTCCGGTGGCCTGGGAAACGTTCATCCGCGCATCGCATACTTTGGCCGGCATTTCTCGCACCACCGGCTTCCTGCCATTGGCTGAGGCGGCGCATGAAGTTGAGCTTTGGGCCCGTCAATGGCCTGACAAAAACGTCCCGCTGAGTGCCAATGTGGTGACTCATGTCACCGCCGCGCTGACACCGCTGCATGCCTCGGTGCGCGGCATTCTGACCAAGCGTTTCCCGCTGCCGATGCCGCAAGTCGCGGCCGCGTTGGGGCAAACGCTGGCGCCGGAATTGACTGTGGGCGAAAGTGAAACGACGGCGGAATCACTGCCGATTACCGATCCAGAGGTGGACCAGCACCAGGGCCAGGACCAGGATCAGCAGTCGGAGTTCGTGCCCATGCCCGAGCCGGTATCACCGCCACCGCCAGCGCCGCTCCCCGCGCATGATGAGCTGGATGATCAATTACTGCCGGTCTTCCTGGAAGAAGCGGCTGAATTGTTGCCGCAAGTCGGAGGGATTCTTCGACAGTGGCGCGCCGAGCCGAAAGATCATGTCGTGCGCGATGCGCTTAAACGAACCCTGCACACCCTGAAAGGTTCCGCCCGGATGGCGGGCGCCATGATCCTCGGCGAAGCCGTGCATGGCATGGAGACGCAAGTTGTAGAAAGCGGCGATCAGGCCGCCACAACGGCTTTCCTGGATGGTCTCGAAACCGTATACGACTACCTTGCCGACTTGGTTGATCGACTCAAGCCTGGCTATGTCGAACCGGTGGCGGATATGGCTGAAGCAGGGGCTGAAGCATCTGATCAGGCCAGCCCGACGGCGGCGGAGAAAGGACACGCCGCCGCGCCGATTCCGGCCGCCCGTCTTGAGGCCGAGATGCACACCCGGCAATCATTGCGCCTCAAGTCCGACATCATGGATACCTTGCTCAACGAAGCGGGGGAGGTGGCGATCGCCCGGGCGCGTATCGAGAACGTGCTGGCGTCCTACAAGCAGACCACGCAGGAACTCGCCGCCAACGTCGACCGTTTGCGGTCGCAGTTGCGCGAGCTTGAAATCCAGGCCGAATCGCAAATGCATTCACGCCTGTCGCAAGTCGCCGAAAGCCAGTTCGACCCGCTTGAATTCGACCGCTTTTCGCGCTTGCAGGAACTCACCCGGCAAATGGCGGAAAGCGTCAACGACGTCGCCACGGCGCAGGACAATCTGCTTTCCGGCCTCAACGAAACCGATAACGCACTGCAATTGCAGGCCCGCATGACGCGCCATTTGCAGCATGAACTGATGCACATCCGCATGGTTCCGCTGAATACCCTGGCCGAGCGTCTGTATCGCGTGGTGCGTCAGACGGCGAAGGAAACAGGGCGCAAAGCGCAGCTGGAACTCGACGGCGGCCATACCGAACTCGACCGCGCCGTGCTCGACAAGATTGCCGCACCGATGGAACACCTGGTGCGTAACGCTGTGGCGCACGGCATCGAGATGCCGGATGTGCGCAACGAGATGGGCAAAGCGGAGTATGGCGAGTTGCGCTTGTCGGCACGCCAGGAAGGCAACGAAATCGTCATTGCATTGGCCGATGACGGCGCCGGTATCGACCTGACCGCGGTTCGCCAGCAGGCGGAAGCGCGCGGTTGGCTGAAGCCGGGCGAAGTGGTCGAGCAGGAGCAACTGGAACAAATGCTGTTCCGTTCCGGTTTTTCCACCGCCAAGCATGTGACCGAGATTGCCGGGCGCGGTGTTGGCCTTGACGTGGTAAAGAATGAAATTGCCAGTATCGGCGGTCGTGTCAAATTGGAAACTGAAACCGGCAAGGGCGCGCGTTTCACCATCCGCCTGCCGCTGACGCTGGCGTTGACCCAGGTCGTGCTGGCGCGCGCCGGCGGTCTGACCTGGGCGCTGCCGGCCTCGCTGGTCAAACTGGTGCGCGAGTTGAAGGTGGAACAGATCAACGCCTTGCATGAAGCCGGCCAGATGGAAATCGATGGCGAAGTGTTTCCGCTGCGCACCTTGGCTGACCTGGTGGGCCGCAAAGCGCTGCCGGAAGAAGGCCGTTTTCGCAGCGTGCTGTTGCTGCGTGCGGGAGAGCAACGGCTGGCGATCCGGGTCGATGCGATGGAGGGCAACTATGAAGCGGTGGTCAAGAATATCGGCCCGCAACTCGCCCGCATCGCCGGTATCAGCGGTGCAACCGTGCTCGGTGATGGTCGCGTCGCCTTGATCCTGAACCCGTTCCAGTTGGCCGAGCGGGCGCACGTGCACGAAGTCGAACATGAACTCGAAGTCATCAATTTGGCGCCGCTGATCATGGTGGTCGATGACTCGTTGACGGTGCGCAAGATCACCTCGCGTTTTCTGCAACGCGAAGGCTATCGGGTTACCACTGCACGCGATGGCGTGGAAGCCCTGGAGTTGCTGCAGGAAGAAATGCCGTCTGCGATGCTGCTCGACATAGAAATGCCGCGCATGGACGGCTTTGAAGTGGTGCGCAATGTCCGTTCCAAACCCGCTACACGCGGTCTGCCGATCATCATGATTACTTCGCGCACAGCCGAAAAACACCGCAGCCATGCGCTGGAAGCTGGTGCCAATGGCTACATGGGCAAGCCGTATCAGGAAACCGAGTTGCTCGCCGAGATCCAGCGCCTGACCGGGGAAACCGTCGCGGCCTGATACCCACTGATGGTCTGAAACCGATCCCTGCCGAAGCGCGCAGACATCGGTTTCATGTCATGGGTTTGACCCGGCGCTGAACTAGAATGGCGGCCAGCCGTTTGGTCAGCCCGCCCCCCAAAAAATCTTGAAAGTACCGTTGTGGATATTCCTCTCCTGTTCAAAGCCTTGCTGCTTGGCATCCTCGAAGGCCTGACCGAATTTCTTCCTGTTTCCAGCACCGGCCACCTGATCATCGCCGGCAGCCTGCTGGGCTACACCAACGAACAGAGCAAAGTGTTCAAGATTGTCATCCAGCTTGCCGCCATCCTGGCGATTTGCTGGGACTATCGCGCCCGCCTGATGCATGTCGTCGGCGGCCTCAACAGCGACCCCGCCGCACGCCGCTTCAGCGGTCACATCCTGCTCGCCTTTCTGCCTGCCGCCGTGCTGGGCGTGCTGTTCCACAGCACGATCAAGTTCTACCTGTTCAACCCGATCACTGTCGCCGGCGCCCTGATTGTTGGTGGCCTGGTCATTCTGTATCTGGAAAAACGCACTTATCACCCGTGTATCAATGACGTGGAGCAGATGTCCTGGCAGGTCTCGCTGAAAGTCGGCTTCGCCCAGGCCGTGGCCATGTTCCCCGGCGTCTCGCGTTCCGGTGCGACCATCATGGGTGGCCTGATCTTCGGCCTCAGCCGCAAAACGGCAGCCGAGTTTTCCTTTTTTCTCGCCATCCCGACCATGCTTGCGGCCACGGTGTATGACGTCTACCGAAACTGGGCGCTGCTGCATCTGGAAGACCTGCCGGTCTTCGCGGTCGGCTTCGTCGCCTCGTTCTTCTCCGCCATGCTCGCAGTGCGTGCCTTCATCCACTACGTCTCCAACCACAGCTTCGTGCCGTTCGCCTGGTACCGCATTGTGTTCGGCGGCTTGATCCTGATGACCGCCTACTTTGGCTGGATCGATTGGTCGGATGCGTGATCGATAGCGTGTCTTTCACGCCTTGAGCTGGTTCCACCCCGTTGTCTTTCCCGCGCCTGCGGGAAGCCGGATTCTTCAATTCTTTATACGTGCCTGCCATGTGGTTCAAAAACCTCTCCGTTTATCGCCTTTCCCCCAATCTCGACCTCGATCTGCCCAAGCTGGAAGAAAGCCTGTCGCGCCAAGCCTTGCAGCCATGCGGCAATCAGGACATGGAAAGCCAGGGCTGGGTCTCGCCGCGTGGCGATGATCGTTTGCTGCATGTGCTCAATCAGCAAGTCCTGATCGCGCTCGGTGTCGAACAAAAACTCCTCCCCGGCAGCATCGTCACCCAGTTCGCCAAGGACCGCGCCAGCGAAATCGAAGAGCAGCAAGGCTACAAACTCGGCCGCAAACAGATGCGCGAACTGAAGGAGCAGATCACCGACGAACTGTTGCCGCGCGCTTTCGTCCGCCGTCGCGTCACCTGGGCCTGGATCGACCCGGTCAATGGCTGGCTGGTGGTCGATGCCGCCAC
>JBBQQT010000072.1:0-16715 GCA_038215555.1 Burkholderiales bacterium
GCAGCCCGGTGGAGTTCGAGCGGCAAGCCTTCATCCGCATTGGCAGCGCCACGCCCCGGCTTTCCGACCACCCGGAACGCTTGAAGGCCCTGTGGGCGAAATTGCAGCCCTATGCTTGGGAAACGGGCATTGCGGCGCAGTTCCTGAGCGGCGATGAGGTGCTGGCGCGGCTGGATTACGCCGCCTACTTTGACCTGACCGGCCAGCCTTTGCCAGATAACCGGAAGGGCATTTTCGACAAGCTGACTGCCGACCATTTGGTGCAGGCAGATGTGGGTGGACATTGGAACATCACGAATCTCGGGGCCATCCTGTTTGCCAGGCGGCTGGCGGATTTTTCTCCTTCCATTGAGCGCAAGGCCATCCGTTTTGTGGCCTACGGCGGCTTGAGCCGTGCCGATGCGGTGACGCACCGGCAAGACGGGCAGAAGGGCTATGCCATCGGTTTCACCGGCTTGATCGACTTCATCGATGGCCTGATGCCGCGCAATGAATTCATCGGCAAAGTTTTTCGCGAAGAGCGTCCGCTGTTTCCAGCCATTGCCATCCGCGAACTGGTGGCGAATGCGTTGATTCACCAGGACATGACCATTACGGGCGCAGGCCCCTTGGTTGAAATGTTCAGCGATCGACTCGACATTACCAATCCCGGCCAGCCACTGGTGCAGCCGGATCGGTTTCTGGATTTTCCGCCGCGCTCGCGCAATGAGGCGCTGGCCAAGTTGATGCGCCGGATGCGTTTGTGCGAGGAACAAGGCACGGGCATCGACAAGGTGTTCGTGGCCGTTGAACTGCACCAATTGCCGCCGCCGGACTTTCGCGTCGAAGGCGATGCGGTGCGCGCCGTGTTGTATGCGCCGCGTCGTTTTGCCGAGATGACGCCGCAAGAGCGGGTTCGGGCCTGTTACCAGCATGCTGCGCTGAAGTACGTGAGCGGCCAGCGGATGACCAATTCGACCTTGCGCGAACGATTCGGCATCGATCCGCAGAACGCGGCGCAGGCATCGGTGGTCATTCGGCAGGCGCTGAAAGCCGGAATGATCCGGCCCGCCGACCCTGCCCATCCCCGCTCGGGCTATGTCCCGTTCTGGGCTTAGGCGGGAAAGTTTTGATCGGGTTTTGATTTTGCTAGCGAGAAGCCTCACCGTCACCTGCCGGCAGGCACGAAAAGCCATGCGTAACAACAGCTTATGATGAACGAGAGAACCTGGAAAGTTTTGATCCGGTTTTGATCGTCAGCTCCAAACACCCTGTACCCGACTACGGATGCTATGAACGCAACGACCAACCCCACCAATACCTACACCGTGCCGTCGGTGTCGATCACCACGGCGCACACGGGCGCGTCAAGCAAGGCCAACGTGCTGGGCATGCGCGCCATGCAGGAGCGCGCCTATGCCAAGCGCGGCGAACAGTATTTGCTGATCAAGTCGCCACCGGCCTCGGGCAAGTCGCGCGCGCTGATGTTCATTGCGCTGGACAAGCTGCACAACCAGGGCTTGCGCCAGGCCATCATCGTGGTGCCCGAGCGCTCCATTGGCTCCAGCTTTGCCGATGAACGCTTAAGCCAGCACGGCTTTGCCTGGGATTGGCAAGTGGCGCCGCAGTGGAACCTGTGCAATGCCCCGGGCGTGGACGATGTGAAGGTCGCCAAATCCAAGGTCAAGGCCGTGGGTGAGTTTCTGGCCAGCACCGACCGAACTTTGGTTTGCACCCATGCCACCTTCCGTTTTGCAGTGGAAGAGTTGGGCATCACCGCATTCGACAACCGCCTGATCGCCATCGACGAGTTTCACCATGTTTCCAGCAATCCGGGCAACGTGCTGGGTAGCCAACTGGGCGCGTTCATCGCCCGCGACAAGGTGCATCTGGTGGCCATGACCGGCTCTTACTTTCGTGGCGACAGCGAGGCTGTGCTGGGCCCGGCGGATGAGGCCAAATTCGAGACGGTCACCTACACCTATTACGAGCAGCTCAACGGCTACCAATGGCTCAAGTCGCTGGATATTGGCTATTTCTTCTACACCGGCCGGTATGTGGATGCCATTACCAAGGTGCTGGACCCGGCCCTGAAAACCATCGTCCACATTCCCAACGTCAATGCGCGCGAGAGCTTGAAGGACAAGGAGCGCGAGGTGAACGACATCATGCACGGACTGGGCGAATGGAGGGGCATTGACCCAGCCACTGGTTTTCACCTGGTGCAGACCAAAGGGGGGCGCACTTTGCGGGTGGCTGATCTAGTGGATGACAGCGACCCGGCCCGGCGGTCCCGCGTACTGACAGCATTAAAAGACCCGGCGCAGAAACACAACCGCGACCATGTAGACATCATCATTGCCCTGGGCATGGCAAAAGAAGGCTTTGATTGGATCTGGTGCGAACATGCACTGACCATCGGCTACCGCAGCAGCCTGACCGAGATCGTCCAGATCATTGGCCGCGCCACCCGCGATGCAGAGGGCAAGGAGCGGACACGCTTCACCAACCTGATCGCCGAACCCGCCGCCGATCAGGCCGCCGTGGCGGAGGCGGTGAATGACATGCTCAAGGCGATTTCCGCCAGCCTGTTGATGGAGCAGGTGCTGGCGCCGCGCTATGAATTCACGCCCAAGAACAACGGCCCGAAGGAGGGTTTCGATTACGCCGACGGCGGCTACAAGGTGGGCGGCCGCAACGTCGGGGTGAACACAAGCACTGGCCAGATTCATTTGGAAATCAATGGACTGGCGACGCCGCAAAGCCCGGAGGCGACGCGCATCTGCAAGGAGGATTTGAACGAGGTGGTCACCAGTTTCCTGCAAGACAAGACCGTGCTGGAGCGCGGTCTGTTCGACAAGGAAAACACCCTGCCCGAAGAGTTAACCCAATTGCGCATGGGCAAGATCGTGCGCGAGCGTTACCCGGATTTGAGCGATGGCGACCTGGAGGCCATCCGGCAACGCGCCGTCGCCGCCATGAACATCACACAGCAGGCCAAGCTGGCCTTGGCCCAGGCCGATGCCAGCGGGATTGGCGGCGGCACGGCATTGATTGATGGCGTGCGCAAATTCGTCAACGTGCGCGATCTGGACATTGACCTGATCGACCGCATCAATCCCTTCGATGCCGCCTATGCGGTACTGGCACAGACCATGGATGAGAAGACGCTGCGCCAGGTTCAGGCCAGCATCGCCGCCAAGAAGGTCAGCATTCCCGAAGACGAAGCCCGCGAACTGGCAAAGCGCGCCTTGCAGTTCAAGAACGAGCGGGGCCGCCTGCCGGACATCAATTCCGCTGATGCGTGGGAGAAGCGCATGGCCGAAGGCGTGGCCGCGTTGGCACGTTACCGCGCTCAGGCCAAGGCGGCTGCGGCACAAGGGGTGCCCGGCCATGGCTGAGCTGGACGACGACGCGCTGCTCGAAGCGCTGGGCGTGGAAGTCGCCCCCATCAAGGTTGCCAGCCGCACGCTACGCGAGGAACGCATCATCGCCGGCTTTGAGGACATCCTGCGTTTCCATCAAACCCACGGTCACGCGCCGCTGCATGGCGCGGATCGTGACATCTTTGAACGCCTGTACGCCGTGCGCCTGGAGCAAATTCGCAAACTGCCGGAGGCGCAAACCTTGCTGGCGGAACTGGATGGCCCAGGTTTGTTGTCGGGTGCGGCAGCGACCTCGGTAGAGCAAGACGACCTGGACGAAGACGCCTTGCTGGCCGAGCTGGGTGTGGGGAAGGCGTCCTCTGGAAAGAATGACATCTCGGTGCTGCGCCATGTGCGATCCAGCGCTGAAAAACGGGAGGCGGAGGGGGTGGCTGACCGCACGCCCTGCACGGAGTTTGACCAGTTTCAAGCGCTGTTCGCGCAAGTGGCGGGGGAACTGCATTCCGGCCTGCGCAAAGCACTGCGCTTCGGACGCGATGCAAGTATCGCCAGCGGGAATTTCTTCATCCTCGGCGGCCAGCTTGCGTATGTGGCGGACGTCGGCGAGACCATCAAGGCGCCGAATGGCGAAAGCGACGCGCGCCTGCGGGTGATTTACGCCAATGGAACGGAAAGCAATTTGCTGCGCCGTTCGCTGCAACGGGCACTCTACAAGGACGATACCGGCCGACGCCTGACCGAGCCGGACATGGGGCCGCTGTTTGGCGCGCAGTTTGGTGATATGCCAGAGCCTGACGACATTGAAACTGGAACCATCTATGTGCTGCGCAGCCTGTCCAACCACCCCTTTGTGACTGAGCACCGCGAACTGATCCACAAGATCGGCGTGACCGGAGGCACGGTGGAAGCTCGCATCGCCGGTGCGGAAAAGGATGCCACCTATCTGCTGGCCGACGTGGAGGTGGTGGCCACCTACAAGCTTCACAACCTGAAGCGCACCAAACTGGAAAACCTGTTCCACCGCGTGTTCGGCGCGGCACAACTCGATTTAACCATCGAAGACCGCTTCGGGCATCCAGTCAGGCCCAGGGAGTGGTTCCTGGTGCCGCTCCAGGTCATTGACGAAGCGGTTCAGCGTATTCGGGATGGATCGATTACCGAGGTGGTTTATGACCCGAAGACGGCTCAGTTAGCAGGTTGAGCGAGGTCGGCATTCCAAGAGCTTTGCTCTGACAGTTGCTGTTTCAAGATTCACTTCGCTACAGAGACCGGCTGCACTTTCCAGATCTCTTCCGCGTATTCGTGAATGGCGCGGTCGGACGAAAATTTGCCGATGCGTGCGACGTTGAGGATGGACATGCGCGTCCACTGTTCGATTTGGCGGTATTGCTCGCCGACATGATCCTGGCATTCCAGATAGGCATCGAAATCGGCGCAGACCAGAAAGGGATCATGTCCGCGCAGGTTGTTTGTGAGTGGCGAGAACATCTGCCGGTCGCCGTGCGAGAACAGGCCGGAGTCGATCAGATCGAGCGCGTGGAGAAGTTCAGGATTGTGTTGAATGATCGGCCAGGGCTGATAACCCGCAATAAGACGTTCCTGAACCTGGGCGGCGGTCAGGCCGAAAAGAAAGAAGTTTTCCTCGCCGACTGCTTCCCGGATTTCCACATTGGCGCCGTCCAGCGTGCCGATGGTGAGGGCGCCGTTCATCGAGAACTTCATGTTGCCGGTGCCGGAGGCTTCCTTGCCGGCGGTGGAAATCTGCTCGGAGAGGTCGGCGGCGGGGTAGATGCGTTGCGCATTCTGGACATTGAAATCGGGCACGAACACGACTTTCAGTGTCTGGTTCACCTGCGGATCGCGGTTCACTGCCTCGGCCACGGCATGGATCAGTTTGATGATCAGCTTGGCCATGTGATAACCCGGCGCGGCCTTGCCGCCAAAGATGAAGGTGCGCGGCGTGATCTCCAGGTTCGGGCTGTTTTTCAGGCGGCAGTACAGGCTGATGATGTGCAGCAGGTTGAGATGCTGGCGCTTGTATTCGTGAATGCGCTTGGCCTGAATGTCGAACAGCGAAGCCGGGTCAAGCGAAATGCCCAGCGTCTTGCCGATGTGGTCGGACAGCCGACGCTTGGCGCTGAGCTTGACCTCGCGCCAGCGCGCTCTGAAACCGGCGTCGTCGGCATAAGGTTCCAGCCGCTTCAGCGACTCCAGATTGCGCAACCAGTCGCCGTCGATGGTCGTCTCGATCAGATCCGCCAGCGGCCGATTCGCCAGTGCGATAAAGCGGCGCGGGGTGACGCCGTTGGTTTTGTTGCTGAATTTTTCTGGCCAGAGTTCGAAGAAATCGCGCATCACGGTTTCTTGCAACAACTGGCTGTGCAGCGCCGCGACGCCGTTGATGGCGAAGCTGCCGACGGCGGCCAGATGCGCCATGCGCACCCGCTGCATCTGCCCTTCGGCGATCAGCGACATGCGCATCAGGCGTTCCTCGTCACCGAAAAAGCGCAGCCGCACTTCATCAAGAAAGAGATGGTTGATCTGATAGATGATTTCCAGATGGCGCGGCAAGATGCGCTTGAACAGGTCCAGAGGCCAGGTTTCCAGCGCTTCCGGCAACAGCGTGTGATTGGTGTAAGCGAAGCTGTTTCGGGTGATTTCCCAAGCCCGATCCCAGTTTATTGCGTGCTCGTCCATCAGCAGGCGCATCAACTCCGGCACCGCGATGGCGGGATGGGTATCGTTGAGTTGAGCGACAAATTTCTCGGTAAAGCGGTCCAGTTCGCCCAGATCGCGCAGGGCGATGCGCACCATATCCTGCAATGAGCAGGAGACGAAAAAATACTGTTGTTTGAGGCGCAGTTCCTTGCCGACTTCCGGCTCGTCGTTCGGGTAGAGCACTTTGGTCAGGTTTTCGGCCTCGACCATGTCATCCACCGCGCCGTAGTAATCGCCGGCGTTGAAGGCCTGGAAGTCGAAGGTATCGCGAGCTTCCGATTTCCACAGGCGCAACAGGTTGACGTTGATCACGCCAAAACCCAGGATCGGTGTGTCGAAAGCCACGCCGTACACCGTGGTGCCGCCCACCCAGCGAACCCGGGCGCGATCTTGATCATCGACATAGTGTTCGGTGTGGCCGCCGAGTTTTACCGGGTAGCGACATTGCCGGTTGGGCAATTCCCATGGGTTGCCCTCGCGCAGCCAGGCATCGGTGACTTCAACCTGCCAGCCATCCTTGATGACCTGATCGAACAGGCCGAATTCGTAACGGATGCCGTAGCCAATGGCGGGAATTTCCAGTGTCGCCATTGAATCCAGATAGCACGCCGCCAGCCGCCCGAGGCCGCCGTTGCCGAGGCCGGGCTCCTGTTCCTGCTGCAACAACGTGTCCAGATCAAGCCCCATGGCCTGCAGGGCTTTGGCCAGATTGTCATGCAGACCCAGATTGAGAATGTTGTTGCCCATGTGCGGCCCGAGCAGGAACTCGGCGGAGAAATAGCACACCGTTCTGGCGTTGCTCTGCTTGTATTTCTCCGCCGTGTTGATGAATCTTTCCAGCATGCGATCGCGCACGGTATGGGCCAGCGCGGTATACAGATCGACCGGCGAAGCATCCTTCAGGGATCGGCCGGTGACGTAGAACAGGTTGTCGATTAACGAGCGCCGCAACGCCTCTTCGGAACGGGCGGCGCGGGTATGCAGGGCTCTTTCGGCAATGTCGGACATAGCGGGTTCCTTGTTTTTATCGTCTCAGTACGGCCACACCCAGGCATCAGCCGCCGGCAGGTCGACGCCGTTTTCATAGGCGTAATTGCGGCACTCGATCTGCATGTCGCGCAGCTTCTCCTTGACGTGGGCGCCGGCCACGCGCAATGACGGAATACGGTCGATGACGTCGATGGCCAGGCTGAAGCGGTCGATTTCGTTCTGGATCGCCAGCTCCAGCGGCGTGTTGATGCTGCCCTTTTCCTTGTAGCCGCGCACATGCATGTTGACGTGGTTGTGGCGGCGGTAGGCCAGACGATGGATCAGCCAGGGATAGCCGTGGAAGTTGAAGATCACCGGCTTGTCGAGGGTGAACAGGCTGTCGAAATCCTTGTCGCTCAAACCATGCGGGTGTTCGCTGGCCGGGGTCAGCTTGTACAGGTCGACGACGTTGACGAAACGCACTTTCAGGTCGGGGAAGTTCTCCCGCAGCAGCACGGTGGCGGCCAGCGCTTCCTTGGTCGGAATGTCGCCGGCGCTGGCCATCACCACATCCGGTTCCTGCCCGGCGTCGTTGCTGGCCCACTCCCAGATGCCGATGCCCTTGGTGCAATGTTTGATCGCCGCATCCATGTCCAGATACTGCAAGTGCTTCTGCTTGTCGCAGACGATGACGTTGATGTAATCGGTGCTTTCCAGGCAATGTGCGGCGGTCGCCAGCAGCGTGTTCACATCCGCCGGCAGGTAGATGCGGGTGACTTCCGGGCTTTTGTTCACCACCACGTCGAGGAAGCCGGGATCCTGATGCGTGAAGCCGTTGTGATCCTGCCGCCAGACGGTCGAGGTGATCAGCAGGTTGAGCGACGATACCGGCGCGCGCCACGGTACTTCCTTCGACATCGCCAACCATTTGGCGTGCTGGTTGAACATCGAGTCGATGACGTGAACAAAGGCTTCGTAGGTCGAGAAGAAGCCGTGCCGGCCGGACAGCAGATAGCCTTCCAGCCAGCCTTCCAGCGTGTGTTCCGACAACATTTCCATGACCCGGCCATCGGGCGACAACTCACTGCCGCCGGCGTCTTCCGGGTAGATGTCGGCCAGCCAGGTCTTCTTGCTGACTTCGTAGATATTGTCGAGTTTGTTGGAGGCGTTTTCGTCCGGGCCGAAGACGCGGAAGTTGTGCATGTTCTGCGCCATTGTGTCGCGCAGCAACTTGCCCAGTGGGCGGGTGTTTTCCGCCGTGATCTTGCCCGGTCCAGGCAATTCCGCCGCGTAAGCGCGGAAATCCGGCAGGCGCAGCGCGCGCCGCAGCAAGCCGCCGTTGGCATGCGGGTTGGCGCTCATGCGCCGGTTGCCCTTGGGCGCCAACGCCTTCAAATCCGCGCGTAGCCGGCCGCTCTCGTCGAACAGGTTTTCCGGCGCGTAGCTGTGCAACCAGGCTTCGAGCTGTTGCAGGTGCGCCGGATTGCCACGCACGTCGGCGATGGGCACCTGATGCGAGCGCCAGAAACCTTCCACTTTCTTGCCATCCACTTCGGCCGGGCCGGTCCAGCCCTTCGGCGAGCGCAGCACGATCATCGGCCAGCGCGGGCGACCGGGAATGCCGCTGGCGCGGGTTTCAGCCTGGATGCGACGGATTTCCAGCACGCAGGTTTCCAGTACGTCGGCCATGCGCGCGTGCATGGTCAGCGGGTCGGTGCCCTCGACAAAATAGGGGGTCCAGCCGTAGCCCTTGAACAGGTTTTCCAGTTCTTCGTGCGAGATGCGCGCCAGAATGGTCGGGTTGTTGATCTTGTAACCGTTGAGGTGAAGGATCGGCAGCACCGCGCCATCGCGGATCGGATTGAGAAACTTGTTGGAATGCCAAGAGGTGGCCAGCGGTGCGGTTTCCGCCTCGCCATCGCCCACCATCACCGCCACCAGCAGGTCCGGGTTGTCGTAGGCCGCGCCGAAAGCATGCGACACGCTGTAGCCGAGTTCGCCGCCTTCGTGGATAGAGCCCGGGGTTTCCGGCGTGCAATGGCTGCCGATGCCGCCGGGGAAGGAGAACTCCTTGAAGAACTGGCGCATGCCTTCCACATCTTCGCTCTTGTTCGGGTAAACCTCGCTGTAGAACCCTTCCAGATAGGCCGGCGCCAGAATGCCGGGCGCGCCATGGCCGGGGCCGGCCATGAAGATGGCGTCCAGGTCGTACTTGTTGATCAGCCGGTTCAGATGCACCCAGGCAAAGCTCAAGCCGGGACTGGCGCCCCAATGGCCGAGCAGTCGGCGCTTGATGTGCTCGGGTTGCAGCGGCTCGCGCAGCAGCGGGTTGTCGCGCAGGAAGATCATCCCCGCCGCCAGGTAGTTGCAGGCGCTCCAGTAGGCGTTGATCTTCTCCAGTTCCTCGCTGGAGAGCGTGGTATCGAAAATCGGGGCGGTCGCGTTCATCAGCTTTCCTTCCTGGCAGGTTGGACATCAGGTGCCCGCCATTCTTCGCCGCCAAGATTACAAATTTGCTGCCGTCGATCATGCGCGGTTCAGCCGATCAAATTCCGCTTGTTCAGGGGACGCGCATGCCGCGTGGCAATAGTTCCGTTGCGCTTCCTGATCTAGCGTATAAACTGTTTATATCGTTTATCAAAAAAGGAGCGTAGATCATGGCTATCCGTAAAGTCGCCCAAAAAGTCCCCAAAATCGAAGCAGGCGAACTGCCCGCTGCCGCAAGCGAAATGCCGGTGGCGCAACCCGAAGTGGCAAAACCGCCAAGCAAGCGCGCGCCGAAGGTCGTCAAGCTTGCGCCCACTCCGGAAGACAAGCCGGTTGCAGTCCCTGTTGCGACACCACCGAAGCCGCGCGCCACGCGTGCCGCGAAGCAGGTGATCGAAGCCGCTCCAATAGCCGAACAGGCTAAACCAGCCAAACCGGCCAAGATCAGGCGTGCCAAGCTGGTGCGCGACAGTTACACGATGCCGGAAGCGGAACACGCGGTCATCACCGGGCTCAAGAAACGCTGCTTGAGTCTGGGTGTGGCGGCCAGAAAAAGCGAAGTCTTGCGTGCCGCGCTGGCGGTTCTGGCGAGGCTGAGCGATGCCGAAGTGGCGGCTGCGATCCAGGGGCTGGCGGTGATCAAGACCGGCAGGCCCGCCAAGGGCGCCAAGTAGGCGCCACCACTGCAGGCAATGGCCCTGCGGGCGATCAATCCGGCATGACGTTGGGCAAAGGGGAGCGCGATGTTCAACTTGGCTTTCAATCCAACCAGACCGGCAATCCGGCGAGGGTTTGCGGGGTTCCTGGTTGTCTGCGCAGGCTTGTCCAGCCGGATTGCCGCGCCGGCTCCGGCAGATTGGTTCCCCGATCCGCCGGCTCTGCGGCACTATGTCTGGAGCTATCAGCCCTGCCTCACCTGCGAAGCTTATGCCTCGCCGCCGGCTTGGCAGCGGATGGCTGCGCTGGCCGGGTTGCAGGCGGTGCGCTTTTTCTATTCGCCCAACGAAAACCTCGGTCCGGCCTATTCCGCTGCGCCCGATGTCATTGTGCTGGCGCCTTCCGCCTTGAAGCTGGAGGCGTGCCAGCTTGCTTTCGTCATCGGACATGAAATTGTCCACATCGCGCAGCGCCATTTCGACGAAGACGCCAACGCGTTGTCGGTGTATTCCGGCAAGCCGGGCGACTGGACCGCTCGCGGCGAGGATGCCATGCAATTGAGCGAGGGAAATTTCGGGCTGGCTCTTCGCGTTTCACACTTGTGGCAAGCGCAGGAACAGGAAGCCGATTGGATCGGCGCGCTGCTTGCGGCGCAGGCCAGCGGTTGCAGCATCGAGTCCGGCGCGCTGGCGTATTTTCGGCAAGAGATCGAAGCCGGCGGCGGCGTTGCGGCCGCGCACGCGCCCAGCCTGGAACGCATCCGGCAACTGTTGCCCTTTGCAGATTCGGCGAAACGTCTGGTCGAGCTGGGGCCACGCTGACTCCCTGCCGCCTTGATATCGGTGTCATGGCGGTGTCATGTTTGTGTCATCTCGGTCGCATAGAGTGCGTGCTTTCGCTATCGTCCGAAGTACGCCCGCAACAGCCTGGGCGAGCCTTCCGGGCAGCGCTTCAGCCGCCGACAAGGATTTTCATGAACGCAGACAAGACCCATGAACGGATCGAATTCGAACGTCGAGTACACGACGAAATGCTGGACAGCTTCGATGAAGAATTGGAGATGGAGATTGATGACGACCGCATGAACGAACTGATCGGAGAGGCGACGGCGTCAGCGGCGTCTTCCACGGATCGGGAACGACATTTCTATTTCAAGGAGTTGTTCCGCCTGCAGGGCGAATTGGTCAAGCTGCAGGACTGGGTGGTGCACAACAAGCTCAAGGTGGTGGTTCTGTTCGAAGGCCGCGATGCGGCTGGCAAGGGGGGGGTGATCAAGCGCATCACTCAGCGCCTCAATCCGCGCGTCTGCCGCGTCGCGGCGCTGCCGGCGCCGAGCGAGCGCGAACGTAGCCAGTGGTATTTCCAGCGCTACGTCTCGCATCTGCCGGCCGGCGGCGAAATCGTTCTGTTCGATCGCAGTTGGTACAACCGCGCCGGTGTGGAAAAGGTCATGGGCTTCTGCAGCGACGAGGATTACGAGGAGTTCTTCCGGACCGTGCCGGAGTTCGAGAAGATGCTGATCCGCTCCGGCATCATCCTGATCAAGTACTGGTTCTCGATCACCGATGACGAACAGAACCTGCGCTTCATGATGCGCATCCACGACCCGCTGAAGCAGTGGAAGCTGAGCCCGATGGACATGGAATCGCGGCGCCGCTGGGAGCAATACACCAAGGCCAAGGAAATCATGCTGGAGCGCACCCACATCCCGGAAGCGCCCTGGCGGATTATTGAGGCGGTGGACAAGAAAAAGGCGCGGCTCAACTGCATCCACCACTTGCTGAGTCAGGTGCCTTACCAGGAAATCGAACGTGAAGCGGTGACCTTGCCGGCTCGGGTGCATAACCCGGACTATCTGCGCAACCCGGTGCCGCAAGACATGTTCGTGCCGCAGGTTTTTTGAGGCAATCGTCCCGGTATCGCACTGGCGCGAGCCTGTTTTTGGTTATTCCTGGCGTGTCAAACGCCATGTATCGCGGGCGATTACCCATTCCTCGTTGGTCGGGATGACCCAGGCAGAAATCGGGCTGTCAGCCTGGCTGATGCGCGGGCGGTGGTGGTTGTTGGCGTCTTCGTCCAGATGCAGTCCGAGCCAGGCGAGCCGCTGGCAGACGGCGGCGCGGACTGGCGCGGCATGTTCGCCGATGCCGGCGGTGAACACCAGGGCGTCGATACCCCCGGCGGCGACCGCGTGGCTGGCCACCGCCTGACTGATCCGGTAGGCGAACAGCGCCAGCGCCTCGGCGGCATGCGGGTGGTCGCTCGCCAGCAACGCGCGCACATCACTGCTGATGCCGGAGTAGCCCAGAAGGCCGCTGCCATGGCTGAGCAGGTCTTCGAGTTGATCAAGGCGCATGCCTTCCTCGCGCAACAGATAAAGCAGCACGCCGGGGTCGATGGCGCCGCAGCGGGTGCCCATGGGAAGGCCATCCAGGGGCGTGAAGCTCATCGAGGTTTCAACGCTGCGGCGTTGCTGCATGGCGCACACGCTGGCGCCGTTTCCCAGGTGGGCCACGATCACCCGCCCCTCGGCGGCTACACCCAGATAGTCGGGCAGCACACTGGCGATGTACGCGTAGGAGAGACCGTGGAAGCCATAGCGGCGAATGCCGCGCGCGGCCATTTCGCGCGGCAGCGCAAAGTGTTTTGCCACGTCGGGCAAGCTGTGGTGGAAAGCGGTATCGAAACAGGCGACTTGCGGCAAATCGGGCAGCAGTTCGGCCAGTGCGCGGATGGCGCCCAGGTTGTGCGGCTGGTGCAGAGGGCTGAGTGGGATCAGTTTTTCCAGCTTGGCAAGAACCTGATCGTCCACGCGCGCGGGTTGGCTGAATTCGGCGCCACCATGAACCACGCGGTGCCCCGCCGCGCGCAGCGTCAGACCGGGGTTGCTGTTCTGCAGCCATTCGAGGACGAGGTGCAAGGCCTGCGCATGGGTTGCCGGGTTCACCGCCTGATCAAGCACGCTTCCCTTGTCGCGATGCTCGATGTGAAAGCGCCCACGCCGGCCGATTTCCTCGATCACGCCGCGATAGGCCGCGCTCGGTGCGGGGGCCGCATCCGCCGAATAAATGGCGAACTTCAGGCTGGAGGAGCCGGCATTGAGGATCAGCAGAGCGGTTTGCATGTGGGGTCCGGGGCAATGGATGCGGCTCGATGTTATCGGGCGATTGCTACAAGCGGGTATATGCAGTGCATGACGCTGCATCCTGACACGGGGATATCCGTGCAGTAACAAACACGTCATGCAAGTGAAATATGGCCGGCATATCCCTGAAATATCCCCGTCATGCGCACGACTTAGCCTTGCAAACGTCCCTCTCGAATCCGTCATTCATGAATGCTCCCGAACTGTTATTTCATAGTGCGCCAACCCCGTTGACGTTGCTGGACCGGCTTGATCAGAATGTTTTCAACACGTTGTATGCGCGTTCGCTGGTTTACAACACCTGCTGGGAAGACCCGGCGGTGGATCGGCAGGCACTGCAACTGGGGGCTGACGATACTGTCATGGTCATCTCCAGCGCCGGTTGCAATGCGCTCGACTACGCGCTCGATGCCCCGGCGCGGATTCATGCGGTGGATGCCAATCCACGTCAGAACGCGCTGCTGGAGTTGAAGGTCGCTGCGATTCGGCGGCTTCAATTCGAGGATTTCTTTGCCATTTTCGGCGAGGGTTATCACCCGCGCTTTGCCGAGTTGTACCGCGCCAGCCTGCGCGCCGAGCTGTCCGATTTCGCGCGTGAATGGTGGGATAAACACGGTGTCTGGTTCACCAGCCCGCTCGGCAGTTTTTACTACCATGGACTTGCCGGATTGGTGGCGCGGGGTTTTCGCGCTTATTTCAGGATGCGGCCGAAGCTGGCCGCTGATGTGCAGGATCTGTTCGCGGCGGCCGAGTTGACCGATCAGCGTCGAATTTACGATGAACGCATCGCTGCCGCGATGTGGACGCCGGCGATGCGCTGGGTGCTCGGTCGCCAGCTCACCCTGAGCCTGCTCGGCGTGCCGCATCCGCAGCGGCGCCTGGTGCAGGCGCAGCATTCGGATGGCGTGGCGGGTTTTGTGCGGGAGGCGATCGAGTATGTCTTTCGGCACTTGTCGGTGGCAGACAACTACTTCTGGCGGGTGTATGTGAATGGACGTTACACGCGTGAATGCTGCCCCGAATACCTCAAACCGGACAATTTTCAGGCGCTGAAGGCGGGCCTGGTGGACCGCATCCAGACGCACACCTGCACGGTGACCGAGTTTCTGCACGCGACGAAAAAGCCGATTTCCCGTTTTGTCCTGCTTGATCACATGGACTGGATGAGCAGCTATCACCCCGCCGCGCTGGTAGAGGAGTGGAATGCCATCCTGAGTCGCGCGCGCGGTGGCGCTCGCATCCTGCTGCGCAGTGCGCATGCTGATCCTGATTTTCTGCGCTGGGTGAAAGTCGGCCATGAACGCCGCCGGCTCGACGATGCGCTGACCATCAATCGGGCATTGGCGGCCCGTCTGCAACAGCAGGATCGGGTGCATACCTATGCTGGTTTCATGGTTGCCGATGTCCCTGCCTGATTTCGCCGCAGATGCCGGCATTCTGTTGCGCATGTTGCGCGGCCTGCCACGCGCCGGCAGCCATGCCGAGCGACTGGAAGGCTTCTACGCGCCGCAGGCGGAACGCTACGACGCCTTCCGCACACGGCTGTTGCATGGGCGTGATGCGCTGATCGAAGCGCTGGAAATTCCTGCCGCCGCGCGGGTGGTGGAGCTCGGCTACGGCACCGGCCGCAATCTGGCTGCGATCGAGAAAGTCAGGCCTGTCGCGACGCTAAGCAGCATCCAGTTGGTCGATCTGTGTCCGGCATTGCTCGCGGTTGCGCGGCAACGTGTGCTCGGCATGGACAACGTCGAGATCATTGAAGCCGACGCCACCCTCTGGCGGCCGGCGGCGCCCGTCGACCGGGTTTATCTTTCTTACGCATTGACCATGATGCCGGACTGGCGGGCTGTTCTAGCTAACGCCTACGCCATGTTGGCGCCAGGCGGACGCCTGGGACTGGTCGATTTCCATCTGCCCGAGCGCGGCGGCCGCCTGGGCAATCGCTTCTGGCGGACCTGGTTCGCGCATGACGGTGTTGCGCTCTCGGGTGAGCATCTGCGTACATTACAAACTACCTTTCCGCATTCAATCACCCGCGAATGCCGCGCTGCCGTGCCCTATCTGCCCGGCTTGCGCGCACCGTATTACCTGTTCGTTGGCGTCAAAACTCAAACCTTGAAACCGGATGCCACATGTACAAAAGCCGCGATCGCCTGATCATCATTGACGCCGATGGCACCGTGATCGACGCGTTCACGGCGATCGGTACCGCCTTCGCCCGTCACGGCATGGACCTGGGCGATCTGGATCGTTTCCAGAAGCGCCGCAACCTGTTCAAGTATCTGGGCGGGTTGAAGGAGTTTCCACGCAATCTCACCAAGCACTTTGGCAAGCAGGGGCGCAAGGAACTGCTGGTGACATTGACCGAGGTCTATCGCGAGGAAGCGAGCCTGTATCCGGGCATGGCCGAGTTGATCCGTGAATTGCTGGCGGCGCCCGGCATCCGCGTTGGCATGGTCACGCGCAATGTGACGCATGCGCCTGAAGTGACGCTGGGGAAGTTGTTCGCGCGGCATGACCTGGATATCCGGGAGCTCGATTTTCTGCACTACGTCCCTTTACGCCAGGAAAAGGCGTCTTACTTCAAAGCCGCGCGTGAACGCTACGATATCAACCCGGCGCGCGCTTATGCCTGTGGCGACGAGCACAAGGACTATGTCGCGGCGCAATCCGCCGGCATGCACCCGTTCATCGTTTCTTATGGTTTTGAAGATTTTGCGCGCCTGACGCGCAAGTTCTCCATACCCGAGGTCGTCATCTCGCCGACCCCGCTCATCTTCGGCGACTGTGTCCGGCATGCGCTGGACTTGCCGACCGGCTGAGTGACCCCGGACGTGTCCAACAGAGGTTTCAAGAGTCATGCAGACAAAACCACACGCCAAGTCGCGTGACTATTCATCGATTGCTTCGCTCAATCTGGCCGAAGACGGGTTGCCGGCATGTCCCAGCGTGGGGCAATTGCTGCGGCAGGTTGAACCCTCTCTGGCCAGCGCATCCTGTTACGACATCCTGCCGCGATTCCATGATGAAGCCGATCTGCTGTCTTTGCCGGTGGTCGATCTGCATGGCAAACCGGTGGCAATCATCGACCGGCATCACTACATGGAATTTTTTTCGCGTCCGTTCAGCAAGGAAGTGTTCGGCAAGCGCAGCCTGAAACAGATCCAGGATGAGTATCGGGATGCGATGCTCGGCGCCTTCCCGATCGCCACTCCGATCGTGGTCGATGTCGGAACTTCGATCGATGATGTCGCCCGCATGATTATCGATACCGACATGCGGCACATGGTCAACGGCATCGTCATTACCTGCGAGGAGCGTTATGCCGGTGTGGTGCATGGCCATGATCTGCTGCATGAAATCACCCAGCGCAA